>CAYQWX010000017.1:0-30313 GCA_964421355.1 uncultured Bacteroidales bacterium | reverse complement strand
CGCCATTTCAAAATAGCGTATGGCTTTTTTGGATTTAGTAGAATATCCTTGTTGCTGAGCAAATACTACTATAGAAACAAATGATAAGAAAAGTGCTAAAAAGATTTTTTTCATTGTAAATTTTCTGTTTATAACGCAGTGAACAAAGGTAATATTTTTTGCGCATAAGCAATATATATTTATGCTCTTGCTTCTGGATAAAGTATTTAATTAATCTTCAGTCGTTTCATCTTAAAATCACATAACCACTCCGAAGATCCTTCTGCATTATCCCATATTTCCTATGTATCAAAAACATAGGCAATTACCTCACTTTCAACACCTATCCCAATATATTGCAGTAGTTCATTTGGCTTTTTAAAGCACCATTTTTTTGATTTTGCAGTATATTTATTTATTAGTTTTCGCACTATCTGTCAAATGTACTATATCTTGTATTTTACGTTCGTATACTAATCAATTATTTATTTAATATATTTTCAGATTTTAATAAGCCAATTATTTTGTTATCAAAAATATTCACTCCTAATTGGTTTAAATGGTGCGAGTCAAAAAAATGTACAGAATCTATTAGATTTATAAGATTACTATCATTAAAATTATAATATTTAGCGTATTTAGACATTAGTGTATCAAAATATATAGGATTGGTATATGAAGAATAAAGCGTTTTAGTAATGGGAGCTTGTACAAGTATTAATTTAATGTGTTTTGAATGGATTATTTTCAGGCATTGTTCAAATGCTTTAAGTTGAATATCTTTCACTTTAATTTCTTGCTTTTTAATGAATGCCGGAGTATAGGTTTTTAATTTTTTCTCAACAAAACCTCCCGATATATAACAGTCATCTCCTTTTATTCTTTTTTCTACAAAATTTTTATCTTTACCAATAATACTCCGCCAGAATCCAATAATTGCGGTATTTATAGTTTTTATATTATTCCACCTTATTAATTTGGTTATAACTAATAAATCCTTTTTATCATTTGCAATCAAATCTAATGAAGATTCAACACCATCACTTGAAAACATCATTGGCGAAACCTCAAATATTATAAGTTTAGGATTTAAAGAATCTAAATACCTTTCAAGTAACACTTCTGTTTGCAGCGGAGTTTGGCTACTTGACCCTAGATTAAAACATTTATAACCCGCTTTTTTAAATATTCGCGTATCAAATCCTCTATATGCATGTGACGAGCCTAGAAATAAAATATC
Source organism: uncultured Bacteroidales bacterium (assembly GCA_964421355.1). Taxonomy (GTDB): domain Bacteria; phylum Bacteroidota; class Bacteroidia; order Bacteroidales; family JALTDM01; genus JALTDM01. The sequence continues at coordinate 29,094 of CAYQWX010000017.1, read as the reverse complement.
TACATTTTTAAATTTACTTATTTCATTTAATCTTGAATATAAATGACCATATGAACCTATTCTATAATTTACATTTGGCTTTAACCATTGAGGGAATAATTCGCCAAAAGTTATAATAAAAACTAAATAAACAAATATGGCAAAAGGAATAAATAACATTATGTGTTTCAAAAATTGTTTCATTTTTTCACAAAATCTGCTTTTAAAATTGAAAATAAATAAAAGGTGTTTCGGTCGTTTGCATATAAAATCCTATTAAAAAAATAATAATTGCATAGAAAAACCATCTGGTAATTCTATTCCACCTCATACCTATCTCCTCAATAGCAAATTGTTTATCACGACCTAACCACTCAATTATCATAAATATTAGTATTAAAATAATAGTCATCAAACCTTTTCCCATTTTGTTAAAATAAGGCATTGATAGTAATGATTTCGAAAATATGGTTGATAAATAACTTAGTGCATGACCTATATTTTCCGCTCTAAAAAATATCCACGCTAAAACAGTCAATACAAAAGTTAGTGTCATTTGAAAAAATTCTTTGATTGACGGTATATATTTCCCTTCTGCAACAGTGTTGGTATTTGCTCTATTTTTACCAAGCAAAAGCAATGGCATGTAATATAAAGCATTCAACATACCCCAAACAATAAAAGTCCAATTTGCACCGTGCCAAAAACCACTTACAATAAATATTATAAATATGTTTCTAATTTTCATCCCAATTCCTCCACGACTACCTCCTAACGGAATATACAAATAATCTCTAAACCATGTTGATAGTGAAATATGCCAACGTCTCCAAAATTCTGCAATATCTCGTGAAAAATATGGAAAATTAAAGTTCCGCATTAAATTAAATCCGAATAAACGGGAAGTTCCTATTGCTATATCCGAATAACCGGAAAAATCTCCATAGATTTGGAATGCAAAAAATAATGCTCCCAAAACTAATGTGCTTCCCGAATAATCTACTGAATTATTGAAAATATCATTAGCTATTTGTGCTGCATTATCAGCAATCACAGTTTTCTTAAATAATCCCCATAAGATTTGTTTTAATCCATTAACTGCTTTATCATATTCAAAAGTTCTTTTTTTATAGAATTGTGGCAATAAGTTCGTTGCTCTTTCAATTGGACCTGCAACTAACTGAGGAAAGAAACTTACAAATGCCATAAAAGCAATTAAGTCTTTTGTCGGTTCAAGTTTTCTTTTATAAACATCAATGGTATAACTAAGTGTTTGAAATGTGTAAAAACTTATTCCAACCGGTAATACAATATTTAATCCTTGTGCCTTTATTGGATGTCCTAAAAAAGTAAAAACTGTTATGAAATTATCAAGAAAGAAATTGTAATACTTAAAAAAACCTAAAAGCCCCAAATTAACTAAAATACTTATTGAAAGGAATAGTTTTCTTTTTCTTTTATCTTCTTCATCTTTCAGCAAAACCCCCATTGAATAGTCAACCAATGTGCTGAATAAAATCAATGATAAAAATCTCCAATCCCACCAGCCATAAAACACATAACTCGCAACAACTATTAAAAGATTTTGAAGTTTTAGATCTTTATCTACAACAAACCAGTAAAGTATAAAAACTATTGGCAAAAATATAGCAAAATCTATTGAGTTAAAAAGCATTTATTTTTCTTTTTTTTAATGTTTATTATTTCGTCTTTTTGTGATGCACAACGGTTTGAATTTACTATGTTTGACATTTCAAAGCACCTCCCCATGGGTTTTGCTGTATATTTATTTATTGGTTTTAGCACTATCTGCCAAATACATTATAGTTTTTATTATTGTAAGCTGTATATTTTTCTTTATTCATATCCTTCTATTTTCTTGTTTATGAACATTATAGATGTATCATTTTTTAAATAATTTGGAATTTTCATATTCTCTTTAATAAAAATAGCAATATTTATTTTCTTATTTTTTAGATCTTGGTATTGGTCGTATGTAGGTATGAAATTATAAGCAGGCAGACCTGTGTAAAACATTGCCTCAATATAATGCCTCCCTTTTACATTAAATAATACTGTATTCGGTGGTAATTTCAATGATTTAAACACTTTTTTATTATGCAACAACATTCTGGTATAAACATTATTTTTTTTCCAAAGAGTGTGTTTTGCTTGGAGATACTCAATATTAAACCTAAGTAACACTATAATAAATATTACTAAAATGAAAATAATATGTTTTACATATTTTTTTTGTATAAATGTATTTATGTAATCTATAATGGCATCAAAAAGTGATGCTAAAGCAATAAAAATGACTATTGCAACTATGATAGTAAATGATGGCATTTTGGTTGCAGCTAAAGAAAAAAATAAATATACTATAAATACCATACTTAGTAATGATGCAAATAATTTTTTATCTTTTACTCTCTTATATAGTATGATAAATGCAGGTATAATTAAAAAAGATGCTACTCTACCGTAAATAGTATCAAAAATCTCGAAATGATACCAAAAACTACCACTATGTCCTTCAAGCGGTGTCAAAAAATGGATAGCATTAAATTTATAAGCATTTATTGCCTCCTGTGGGTACCATATAAAAGTTAATATCTGCCAAGGCAACGAAACAAATATAGTAACCAATAAAGAAATCAAAACATCTTTATTTTCTGATAATTTGATTTTCTTTTGCATCATTCTTAAAATAAACCACCCCAAATATACCAATAACCCAACCAACCATTTACATAGAATTGCCATGCCAGAAAACAATCCGATTAAATAAATCCAGATTTTTTTCTTACTATAGTGATACTCTATAAAAGACCAAATACTTAGAGAAACATACACCAAAAATGAAAAATCATTATGTTCAAGTTCTTGCCTACCAGATATTAACTCCAAAATGTAAATTGTAGAAATCAATAAAATGCCAGAGATATAACCAACTCTTTGATTAACTAAAAGTTTACCTGAACGATAAGTAATGAATATTAATATAGCTCCTAAAACAATATCTGGCAATCTTAAACTAAACTCTGAAACACCAAATAATTTAAAACTTAAAGCAATTTGCCATAAAAATAAAGGTTGTTTATGTAACCATATATAATATCTATCCCATCTATCATAATCCATATTAACAATAGGATTATCATATAGAGTTGGCATTAAAGGATGATGCATCAGGTTTTTAGCTACCAAAGCATGAAATCGTTCATCCCAAAGATTTAAAAATGGATCTAATAAAGCTGAAAAACTAAAAATAGAAATACCCGCAAGTACTAAAAAAATAATTGATAAATTTGATTTGTTTTTTGTTTGAAAAAATAAACTAAATAAAAAACAAACAGTTGCTATAATTAATAATAAAATTTGTGTGTTATTAAAATAAGATATAAAAATATTCATATTAGATTCAACTATCAAATGTAACACTTCCGTTTACAAATGTATAAAATAATTTATAAGGAATTTGGAAACCTAATTTTTTTCTATATTTTTCTAGGTATTTTACATTTATTTTCATTTGTACTTCATTGAGGTTCTGAGCATTATCTTCATTTATAATAGATTTTTCAGAAATATATGCCTCAACAGTTTGTTTGTATATTCAATTTGCCTTTTTTTTTAATGTTATTTTTAATTAAACAAAGTTAGCATTTACTGCTGAGTAGGGAGCACTAAGGTTTGCTCCCCTTAGTTCTCTTTGCTCCATTTCGCTACGCTTCATTTCGCAAAGAGAACTTCCCTAACCCCAAATAAAAATGCAAATTAAATAACTTAATTATTGCATTTACTAATTGAAAACACAAAATAAAAAAACATTAAAATATCATACATTATTATAAAATAATTCACAAAAAATCTTTGTAAATTGCACACCCAAACAAACAAGTAAAAACAATTAAAATGAAAGTTTTCACTTTGGATGAAGTTATCATCCAACGACAATCGGCGTTTCCCTATGCAAAAGGAGATTTATCAAGAATGCTAATGCATATAGGATTGGCAGCAAAAATTGTAAGCAGAGAAGTAAACAAAGCAGGTTTAGTTGACATACTTGGGGAAGCGGGAAAAACAAATGTGCAAGGTGAAGAAGTAAAAAAACTGGACGAATATGCAAACGAGCAATTTATCTCTGCAATTAAAAGCACAGGTATTTGTGCAGGCATCGCATCGGAAGAAAATGATGACATAGTAGTACTTGACGACGAAATGTCATTAAACGGCAAATATGTTGTTTGTATGGACCCTCTTGACGGTTCATCCAACATAGATGTAAATGTGTCTATAGGCACAATATTTTCTATTTATAGAAGGCTTTCTCCCGAAGGAAGACCTGCAACACAAGAAGACTTTCTACAACCCGGCACAAAACAAGTAGCCGCAGGATATATTATATACGGTAGTTCCACAATGTTTGTTTACACCACAGGACTTGGAGCAACAAGCTTTACACTTGACCCTTCAATAGGAGAATTTTGTCTTACGGAAGAAATTGTAAATACTCCTGAAGACGGCAAAATATATTCCATAAATCAAGGTAATTACTTTCAATTTCCCGAAGGAGTAAGACGCTACATACAATATTGTCAAGAAAATGACAAAAAAACAAAAAGACCTTACAGCTTAAGGTATATAGGTTCATTAGTAGCCGATTTTCATAGAAACTTGCTTAAAGGCGGTATATTTATTTATCCTGAAACGGAAAAAGCACCCAACGGCAAATTACGTCTTTTATACGAATGTAATCCTATTGCTTTCATTGCAGAACAAGCAGGAGGCATGGCTACTGATGGTCTGGGAAATAGAATATTAGAAATAAAACCAACCAAAATACATCAACGAATTCCATTTTATGTAGGCTCAAAAAATATGGTAAAAAAAGCATTGGAGTTCAATAAAAAATATAACTCCCAAAATGATTAGGGAACTGGAAGATAAACCATATTTGCAAGGTGCAAGAAACCGTCTGGTTGAACAACTGAAAAAAGAAGGTATTACGGATAAAAATGTTTTGGGGACAATACAAAATGTCCCCAGACATTTTTTTATAGATATATCATACTTGTCTCACGCATATAAAAATAGACCTCTCCCAATAGATTGTGATCAAACGATATCACAACCTTACACAGTAGCATTTCAAACTCAACTATTGAATATTACTTCAGGACTGAAAGTTTTAGAAATAGGAACAGGCTCAGGTTATCAAGCAACAATATTAGGCTATATGGGAGCCATCGTTTATACTATAGAACGACAACAATCACTACACGAACAAACAAAAGCTTTATTTGAAGCTCCAGAGTTCACTCAATACTTTGGTAATCAGTTAAAAATAAAACTCTTATTTGGAGACGGCTATAAAGGACTACCTGAACAAGCTCCATTTGACAGAATATTGATTACAGCCGCCATTCCGGAAATTCCACAAACACTTTTCAACCAATTATCTGACAAAAACGGTATATTAGTTGCACCTGAAGGCAAAGGGAATAGCCAAATAATGAAACGATATACAAAAAATAATTCCGATATACAGATAGAAACTTTTGGTATGTTTTCTTTCGTACCAATGTTGCCTGGAACAGAGGAATCTAACACTTAATATTAAAGTCCTTTGGTTACTCTTTTTATTTCATCTATAAGCTGCTCTTTTGTAAAAGGTTTTGTAATATAACCATCACACCCTACTTCCCGAGCTTTTTTCATTTCTTCTTCAAAAGCATGAGCCGTTTGCATTACTACTCTCGTTCTCGGATATTTCCTTTTTATATATGCAGCCACTTCTATACCATCTATTTCAGGAATACGTATATCTACCAAAGCAACATCAAAATCTTTTTCTTTTTCCACCAAATCAATAGCCTCCTTACCATTAGTTACTAAAAAACAATTTATACCATCACATCCTAAATAGCGTTCAATCAGTTTCTTGTTTACAGGATCATCTTCTACTACCAGTATTTTATAATTCTGCAGTAAATTTATTTCTACACTAACTTGGAACTCTTGAGAATGTAAATCTTTCTTCTTATTATTATTCATTGGGAAAGAAACATAAAAAACTGTACCATGCCCCACTTCACTTTCAAAATAAACTTTTCCGTTCATCAATTCCGTTAATCTCTTTACTATATACAACCCTAAACCGCTCCCTTCATATTTCCGATTAAGTCCATCTTCACCTTGACGGAACTTTTGGAATATTAAATCCCTCTTTTTATAAGGAATACCTATCCCCGTATCCTTTACATAAAATATTACCTCCTTTTCGTTCTCCACAGTATAACCAAATGTAACGGAACCTTCTTCCGTAAACTTAAAAGCATTGTCCAATAAATTCGTAAGAATTTGTTTAAGTCTTGTTTTATCTATAACTATTTCCAAATCCTCATATTTTTTCTTCCCTTCTACCATAAATACAATATGCTCCTTGCCATAAATAGTAGATTTATACTCACTATAATATTGAGTAAAGTCATTAATAAAATCTCCAAGTCTAACTTTTTCATATTGTATTTTTACCTCATCTGCCTCAATTTTAGTAATGCTCATCAAATCGTCAATTAAGCGAAGGAGGTGATTCCCCGAATTATTTATTATTTTCATATATTCTTTATGCTCATCAGACAAAGCTTCATCTTGCATCATCAAATCACTAAACCCAATTACGGCATTTAACGGAGTTCTAAGCTCATGGCTAACATTTGCTAAAAACAGATTTTTTAGTTTATCATTCCGTTCTGCTTTTTCTTTTGCTTCTATTATTGCTTGTTCATACTTTCTTTCCTTAGATATATCTTCTGCAAACACCACAACCCTTTCTACTTTGTTATCATTGTTCATCAATGGAGTGATATATAATTTATAAAAAATCTTTTTACCCCATTTAGAAATGTATTCTCCCTTAAAAGTTATTTGTTTTTTCAGTCCTATTGCTTCTTTAAATTTAGTAACAACTCCTATTTTCTTTAAAGGTTCAAATGTAAGCATGTTTATTTCTTTGGTAGCCTCTTCTGATGGACTTCCCAAAAAATCTAACATCTTTTGATTTACTACTTCTATTTGCCCTTTTATATTAAAAGTGAGAATTGCTAATGGTGCATGTTTTACAAGAGACTCGTATAACTTTTGAGTGGTTAAATTTTCTTCTAATAATCTTTTTTCTTTTGTAATATCTTGCTTACCTGATATAAAATATCTAATGTTTCCTTCTTCATCTTTCACCGGAGATATTACAGCTCGTTCCCAATATAAGGTGCCATCTTTTCGTTTATTCAAAAATTCTCCTTGCCATGTTTTTCCCGACAATATAGTATTCCACAACTCTTCATAAAATTCCCTACTATGATAATCCGATTTTAATATCCGAGGATTTTGTCCAATAGCTTCATCTTTATTATATCCCGTAATCTCTTCAAAGAATTTATTTACAAATATTATATTACCATCAACATCGGTCATCACAATACTCTCTCTCAAAACATCAATTGCTTCTCTCAAAAGGAAATTTTCTTCTTTCAATTTGGCATTTGTTGTTAGATCCCTATATATAACAAGCCTTACCTCTTCTCCATTATGTACAATATTTTTCCCCAACAAGCTTAATAGAAATTCTTCCCCTCTAAGGTTTTTTACTTTTATTCTATATGCCTTATCATAACCTATTTCAAAATGCTTTAAAGCAATCTCCCTATGTTCAGGAAGCACTAAATCACTTAATACAATATTCTCTATCTCGGTTTCTTCACACCCACATAATTTTAAAAAACTATTATTATACTTTTTGGCAACTATTCTGTCTCTATACAACCCAACAACAGGCATACCTAATATATCAAAAAATTTTAGAATAAAATCTATTTTATCAACATCTTTTTTCTCTACTAAGTCTAATATTTTTTCTATTAAATCCATATCACAAATTTTTTATTACAACAATAATATTTGTTTTATCCGTAATTTTATATCTATCATCTATTCTATATCCAACCACCCAAATAATATTATTATTTTTATCCGACAATACAAATATATTATTTTTTTCTTTTAATTCCACTTTTTCATCTATTAAAAAATCACTAATTTTTTTCATTTTTTTCATTCCAAGCGGATAAAACTTATCACCTGCCTGCCATTTTCTAAATGTAAGAGGGAAGTCTAATTTATCAAGGTCTAATTGTGCAATAGAAGTATCCTTTTTGATAATATATTCTTTTGAATAGGCTACTATTTTCACATCAATATCAAAAGGTAATTTTTCGGGTAATTTATATAGACTTGTCCATAAATATTTATGATTTTCTTTTTTACTATTTTCTTTTTTATCATGTTTTTTACTTATCCTCAAATATTTACGTTCTATCCACAAAGTATAACCAGTTGAAGACTTAAAATACCTTCCTACATTATGTATAGAATCCGCTATTTCTTTACACTGCCTATACTCAAAGCCATAATCATGCAAGAAATAATCTAAAAGAAAAACAATACTTTCTTGTTCCAATATTTTATCTTTTTCTATTAAAATATCTTCGTAATCAGTTTTTATCAAACTATTTTTCAAACTATCTAAATAACTTACCAACAAACTATTTGCTTCTGTAACCCTTTCTCCCACTTCATACAAAGTATCTACAAATGAAGGATTTAACTCTTTAAACAATGGAAATACCTTATGTCTTATAAAATTTCTACGGTATTTTATAGAAAAATTGCTACTATCGTTTTTATATTTTATACCTTGTTTTTGTGCATAACTTTCTATTTCCTGCCGAGAGACACACAGCAAAGGACGCACTACATTTCCATTTTGAGGTAATATTCCCCGCAATCCTTTTATGCCTGTTCCCCTTAACATGTTGAGTATAATAGTTTCTACAAAATCATTCTTATTGTGAGCTACCACTATTTTGTCAGCATTTAATCCTTTACGAAGCGTTTCAAACCAGCTATAACGTAAGTTACGAGCCGCCATTTCTACAGATATTTTTTTATTGGAAGCATATTCCAATGTGTCAAAATGCTTTACATATATATCCAAGCCATATTTAGCAGCAAGGTGTTTTACAAACTCTTCCTCTTCATCACTTTCTTTACCTCTCAAATTAAAATTACAATGAGCAATTACAGCATTTTCATATCCTAAATTAGACAAAACATCTAACATTACCACCGAATCTACCCCACCACTTACAGCTAATAATAATTTTGATTTATTATCAAACAGTTTTTTGTCCTTTATATATCTGTAAACTTTATAAATCATCTTTCATTTCTTCGGGTTACAATACTCCTATAAATAACCGATTGTATTCGTGTTCTGATATTTTCCCTTATTATTTTTTTATTTTCGGCAGTTGGATATACCCTGTTTGATAAAAACACATAGATAAGCTGATTTTTAGGATCAGCCCACACCATAGTACCTGTAAATCCAGTATGACCAAAACTTGATTTAGGAGCCTCTGCACAAGTAGGACCTATTTTATTAGGTCTTTTTTCAGGTTTATCAAAACCTATCCCTCTTCTATTATTTGGAGCAAACGGACAAGAAGTAAATCTTTTTATAGTTGTATCACTAAAATATCTTGTTCCTGCATAACTACCCCCGTTTAATAACATTTGCATAATTTTTGCCAAATCATTGGCATTACTAAACAACCCTGCATGTCCTCCCACTCCACCTAACATTGCAGCACCATAATCGTGAACATAGCCATGTACTAATCTATGTCTAAAATAATGGTCGTCTTCAGTAGGAGCAATATCGGTTTTACCAAAATGTCTTAACGGATTATACAAAGTATAATCTGCACCCAAAGGACTATAAAAATTCTTTTCCACATACTTATACAAAGGTTCACCTGTTTGTTCCTCTATAAATAATTTAAATAAATAAAATCCAACATCACTATATTTATATTCTTTTTTATGCATTGGAGAAAGAGCTATTTCCCGATACATAGTATGTATATATGCACTATCCATATACATACTATCACATATAGTTATAGAATATTTTTCTGTCTTTTTATTAGAAATAACCGTATCATAAGCGGCTTTATTTTTAATCAAGTGTAAATAAAACGGTATCCATGGTATAAGTCCTGCTTGATGAGTTAAAACTTCTAAAAAAGTAATATCCTTTTTATTTGTAGTATCTAAAAAAGGTAAATATTGAGAAAGTTTATCATTAAGTAAAAATTTTTTATTTTCATACAACTTCATTAAAGAAAGTGTAGTAGAAGCAACTTTGGTAATAGAAGCCAAATCATATAAAGTAAAATTATTTACATTTTGGGATGTTGTATCATAAGTAAAATGCCCAAATGATTTTTGATAAACCACTACTCCATTTTTAGCTACAAGTATTTGTGCCCCTGGATATGCACCATCTCTTATGCCTTCTTTAGCAATGTCATCAATCAAAACCAATGTATCGGAATTTAATCCTACTTCCGATGGATAACCGTATTTAAGTCGTCCTATGGCTTTTGTAGTAATCGATGTGCCAGACACAAAATCTCCCGCACTTACAGACAAAAGTCCCGAAAAGCCATAAGCACCATAAATCTTTTGTGGCACAACCCTCTGAATGGCATCTTCCTGATCATAAGCCACTACTACCGATTTATAATTATTAAGTCGCAAATTATTTAACAAATACGGAGAGCCAAACAACGTAAATACTGCATTATCTGCATTTATATTAGATATTATGTCAAATACATTTGATACTACTCCATAATTACTTTTAGGTCTTACCGACGGAGCAAATAATGATACAAACACATAATCGTAATTATCAAAATTCGGCAATTTAGCACTTCTCACTTTGTCAAACGAAATAGTAACTGTATCTGCATACTTATACCTCAACATATATTTATTAAATTCACTGGCAACATCTTTTTGCTTTGCAAAATTTAATATTAGTACTTTTTTCCCTTGCAATCTTTTTATCGGGAGTAAATCATCTTTATTTTTCACCAAAGTAATTGCACAATTTATTAACTTTTGTTTTAGTGCCAACACTGTATCGCTTACCAATCTTTTATGCAAAACATCAGGGGGTAAGACTCCAAATGACTTTTTATCCAATAATCCTGTCCATTTTTTTATTGCCAATACTTTTCTCACACGTTTATTCAATTCATTTTCAGATATTTCTCCACTTTTGATTTTTTGTTCCAATACTTTTATTGTTTTTCCAATATCTTTTGGCATAAGTAATATTGTATTACCAGCTTCCAAAGCTTTTATATTTATAGTTACAGCATCCCAATATGCCGCTACACCTTTCATATTCAAGGCATCTGTAAATGCTACTCCTTTAAAATCCAAAGAATCAAACAATACACCTTTTACTATTTTTTTAGACAAAGTGGAAGCCAAATTAGGCGTAGAGTCCAAAGCAGGAATATGCAAATGAGCCACCATTACTCCACCTACTCCTGTGTATATCAAATATTTGAAAGGATACAAATCTTCATTAAATATCTTTTGTTTTGAATGAAGTATGGTAGGTAAAGTCTTATGTGAATCCTTTTCGGTATCCCCATGACCGGGAAAATGTTTTGCTACAGCAAGCACCTTATTATCCTGTAATCCACGGTAGTAATAATATCCCTTTACGGCAACATTATATTTGTCATCACCAAAAGAGCGGTATCCTATAATTATATTTTTAGGATTTATGTTTATATCTATTACGGGAGCAAAATTTATATTTACTCCAAGCATCTTACATTCTCGTGCTATTTCTTGTCCCATTTTGTATATTAAAAAATTATTACGTACCGCACCCAACATAATTTGTTTTGGAAACTTTACCGTGCTATCCAGCCTCATACTCACACCCCATTCTCCGTCAATAGCTACAAGTAATGGTATTTTATTTTTTTTCTGAACGGTAGCAATCATTTTTGCAGTTTTGTAAGGCAAGCCTTTAAAGACTATTATTCCTCCTATTCCATATTTACTTATAGTATCAAGAGTATTATTAAATAGTTTTTCACTTTTGGAAGGGTACACAGGAAGCATTATTAGTTGTGCTATCTTTTGTGAAACTGACATCCCTTTGATAATAGAATCTATTTGTGGAGAATACTCATATTTAGCATAAGGAGGAGACACTTTTATTGTGTCTAAAGTTTTCATATTTTTATTAGGTACATTTATGATAGAAAAAGAAAGAACAGAAAACGATAACAATACAATAAATAGTAAAAAAACATAAACTTTTAATCCCCTCAAAGACATAACACAAAATATTTATTAGAATATCACAAAAATAACAAAACAAAATAGCACAAAGTATCTTATACGATAAAAATATGATTTTTACCTATATAATAATTGTCTTCAATTTTTATTTATTTTTGCAAGTAATTGTATTTCTTTTATATACAAATCCATTATTTGAGCTTTGGAAAGTATTTTAGATTGCAGTTCATTATACCCGGACAAAATCTCTTCCACCTTTTGGTTATCATTAATGTAGTTGACCACTTGAAAAGCATTTTGTTTATCATAAGGATTAAAATAAAATGCATTATCACCAAACAAACTATGAGCATAAGGTCTATCTGCAACAAATACAGGTAATTTATTATCTATTGCATTTATAAGCACTTGTGACATCGACTCTAAAAAAGAAGGGAAAAACACACCATCTACCAAATTATAAATAATGGAAGTAGAATCATTATCTAACGTGCCAACATTTATAACAGACTTGTTTGCCGCAGGATATTTTTTCATAAACCGATTGAATATTCTATCAGGCAATGTCGTAACAAAGTTTATGTTTATTTCATTTTTTATTATTTCTTCAGCAACCGAAAAAAGCAAATCAAAATTCTTATGAGGATAATAATATGATAAAAACAACAAATATTTATAACCGTCAACTTTTATGAATAATTGTTTTTCTTCTTGGATAATCTTTTTATCTTTATTTACAAAATTAGGTATTACAGTTATTTTGTTAGGAATATTATGAGTTTTATCAATCACACTGTGTTTCATTGCTTCAGTCTGGAACACAACCGTATCAACATATTTCAACCTTCTGTAAAAAAAGCTTTTCCTTATACAAGACTTTACTTTCTCAAAATAAGATAAAAAATCTAAATCTATACAAGATTCTCCCATATAAGAATTTTGTACAACATGTAACTGAGAAAAGGAAGTTTTAAGTGGCAGATTATCAAAATTAATAATAACTGATGGAGATATTTTTTTCAGTAACAAAGGTAAATATACATAATCTAAAAAAGGACGTATCAAATAATTAAGCCAAAATCTACTAAATTTTATAAATATAATTTTTTTATTATTTAATATTTCTTCAGATAAAAAATCTTCGGAAGCAATTACATATATATTATCAAATTCTTGCTTATTTACAATATTCTTCACAAAACAAAAAGCAACCGATAAGGACCCAGTCTTACCGGTTGCCACAGTATTTACGAGTATATTCATTAAAAGTAATAAAGACTTTTACCTTATACTCTATGATGAGTTTTTTCTACTTTCACGTTGCTATATGCTGGACAATTTTCCGAACTTTTGCAAGAAGTTGCAACAATCATAACACCCAACAATGTAGCGGCTATAAGTATTTTAAGTTTATTATTCATCTTCCAAAAATTTTACACAAAGTTAAATTTTTATCTTAAATATCACATAAAAAATCACTCTCTTTTTATCAACAAGTTATTAACAGGGTTATTAACAATTTGTTGACATAAGAGCAAACTTATTTGATACCCAATTCTTTTTTTACCAAAGGCATTAAATCTTCACCATTTTCAGGCCAGTATAAAAATGCTCCACTACTTACATCAAACACATAAGTATAACCCTTGTTTTTTGCAACTTTGGTAATAGCATTTTTTGCTTTATTTATTATAGGCTGAATAAGTTCCTGTTCTTTCTTTTGCAATTCTTGTTGTGCACTTGTTTGAAATGATTGTATTCTGGTTTGTAAATCTTGTATTTCTTTTTCTTTTGTTTGCTTCAAGAAATCGGGTAATGAGTCTTTCTTTTCCAAATATTCATTATATTTCTTTTGCAACTCACTATTCATATCAGCCAATTGGTCTTCCAATGTTTTGGAAAAATCTTGCAATTCTTTTTGAGCTTTAGCTCTTTCTGGCATCATAGATAATAACTTTTGAGAATCTATATACCCTATTTTCACTTTTGATTGAGCATTACTAATAAATGAACTTCCTAAAAATAATACCAATACCGTTGTAATTGTAAAAATCTTCTTCATATCTCTTTATTTTTTTTTGTGATAGCAAAAATACTACAATAATGTTGAACAAACCTAATTTTTATATCCTAATTTTTTTAAAACTTCATCACTTTTATCGTATTTAGGATTTGTATATAACAAAATGGTTTTATCAGCTACATCAAAAATCATATCATAATTACCTTCATTTGCTATTTCTTTTACCGCATTGTATATTTCATCTTGTATAGGTTTCATTAATTCTTGTCGTTTTTTGTACAACTCTCCTTCCGGTCCAAAATACTTTTTTTGTAATTCTTTTGCTTCCTTTTCTTTTTGCAGAATTTCATCCTCACGTTTTTTCTTCATATCTTCTGTCATAAGAACTTTTTCAGACTGATAATCTTTATACATTTTATCTATTTCTGCATAATATTTTTCTATTTCTTTTTGCCATTCGGCAGCATATTGGTCTAATTGCTGTTTAGCAGCCTCATAAGCCGGAATATTTTTTAAAATATATTCCGAATCTATATAAGCAAACTTTTGTGCTTTAATTCCTATTGACATTCCTAACACTGCTATTGATAATAAAAATACTTTTCTCATGATTTCTATTTTTTTGATTAAAATTCTTGTCCTATTATAAAATGAAATTGACTTCCGTTTGCATTAGGATTACCTGGCACTTGGTCAAATCCATATCCCCAATCTACTCCTAATTTCCCCATCATAGGTAAAAATACTCTTATCCCAACTCCCGCAGACCTATAAACATGGAACGGATCATAAGTAGAAAAATCACTCCAAGCATTACCTGCCGCCGCAAAACTTAACAAGTAAAATGTTGCAGACGGATTTAAAGATAACGGATAACGTAGTTCCATTAAAAATTTATTATATATATGTCCACCGTTTTTGGGAGTAAGGGAGCCATTTTCATATCCTCTCAATGCAATTGTTTCCATTCCATACACATTATAAGTCATCAATCCATCTCCTCCCATATTAAATCCTTCAAACGGAGAATATCCTATCTGTGGATTATAATATCCCAAATAACCAAACTCTCCTTTTGTTTTCAATACTAAATTCCCCACTATACGAGTGTACCATACAGCCTTAGTTTTCCATTTATGATATTCTATCCATTTATATTTTTCTTGATCTGACAAAGTGGAATAATCTACACCTTTATTAAAAAGTGAAAACGGTGGAGTAAGTTTCAAAGAAATACTAAAAGTAGAGCCTCTACGTGGATAAACAGGTTGGTCTACAGAGTTTCTTGCAAACACAGTTGTGAAACTTACATTATTGGAACTTCCGTTGTTATATGAAAACAAATTATAATAATGATAATTATGTAGGTTATAAATTTGATAATTAACCTCATTATATAAAGTAAAATAATCATCAGGCCATTTCAGACGCCTACCTAATCCAACAGCTGCACCTGTAATTTTCATATATTGCTTATTTTCACTTGTATTAAATAAGCCGTTGGAATACATTGAATGATACAAAGAAACAGTGAGAGAATTAGGTTTTTTCCCACCAAGCCAAGGTTCTACAAAAGAGAATGAATATCCTTGATAATATATCCCATTTGACTGCGCCCTGATTGTAAGTCTTTGTCCATCACCAGACGGCAAAGGTTTCCAACCGTCTTTCCTAAACATATTTCTTAAAGAAAAATTATTTAAAGATAATCCAAGCGTACCCACAAACATTTGTGCTCCCCAGCCAACAGACGCTTCTATTTGGTCAGATAATTTTTCAGCAACTACATATTGAAGATCCACCGTACCATCAGAAGGATTTGGAGTAGGATTTACATTTAATTTTTCAGGATCAAAATATCCAAGTGTTGCCAACTCCCGTTGAGTACGTATTATTTTGGAACGGTTATACAAGTCTCCTGGTAAAGTACGTATCTCCCTCAATATCACATGATCATGTGTCTTGGTATTGCCAATTACAGACACTCTATTTATTCTGGCTTTTTGTCCTTCATACACTTGTATCTCCAAATCTATACTATCACCTTCTACCTCTGTTTCAATCGGAGTAATAGAAGAAAACAAATATCCATTATCTTGATACAAAGAAAAAACTCCGTTAGGATTCATATATAGATTTTCGTCCAATAACTTTTTATTATACACATCTCCCTTTTTTATACCAAGCAAATGAGTTAAATATTGTGAACTATATTTTGTATTTCCTTTCCAACGAATATTTCTAAAATAATATTTATGACCTTCATATATCCAAATATAAATATCTATCAATTTTTTATTAACATTTGCAATAGAATCTCTTAACACTTTTGCATCACGATAACCTCTTTCATTATATTTATCCACTATGCTTTTTAAGTCTTTCTTAAAGTCTTTTTCTATATATTTAGATGATTTGAATATTCTATAAAGTTTCTTTATTTTGGTATTTTTCATTGCCCTACGCAATTGTACATCTTTAAATACCGTGTTTCCATTAAATACTATATTTTTAACTTTTATTCTCGAACCTGTATTTATCTTAAAGGTAAGAATTACATAATTATCATATTTAGGGTCATCTGTTTTTACTATATCAACCTTAACATACAAAAAGCCTTTATCTATAAAATAATTACGAATTATTTCTTTTGCTTGATTTATAACATTTTCCGTCACTTGTTTACCTCTTGATAATTTCAGTTTCTCCCTCAAATCGTCTATTTCACCTTTTTTTATACCTTCAAAAGAATAAGCAGACAAGCGTTGTCGTTCTTTTAGTTGTATATCTAAAAATATTAAATTGTTTTCTACTTTTTTCACAACAATCTTCACATCAGAAAACAATCCTTGTTTCCATAATTTTTCTACTGCTTTTGCAAATTTTTCTCCAGGAACCTTCACTTTATCCCCCACTTTCAATCCCGTAAGCTCAATAATAATATCTTTATCAAGGTATTTTACGCCACTTACTTCTATCCCGCCTATTTCATAAGTCATTGGGTAAGAATAATCAACATCAAATTGTGTCAATGATACAACCTGAGCATCTACTCCTATTGATATACTCAACAAAAAAACAATCCACAACAAATTTTTCATTTCTTTTCTTCTTTCAATTGTTCACTTATTTTACCAAATCGTCTTTCTCTTTTTTGAAAATCCAGTATTGCTTTATAAAAATCTTCTTCTCCAAATTCCGGCCAATATTTATCTGTAAAATACAGTTCACTATAAGCTAATTGCCACAACAAAAAATTACTTATTCTTTTTTCACCACTCGTTCTTATCATCAATTCGGGGTCTGGAATTTTTGCGGTTGTCATATAATTTGCAACCATATCTTCTTCAATTTCATCAATTTTGACTTTTCCGGCTACTACATCTTTTGCAATATTTTTAGCAGCATTTGCTATTTCCCATCTTGCCCCATAATTAAGTGCAATGATAAGATTTAATTTTTTATTATTTCTTGTTCTATATATAACTCCCTCTATTGCCGTTCTCACATGTTCAGGTAAAGTTTCCATATCTCCTATCACTAACAAGCGTATCCCGTTTCGGTAAAGTTCCTCCTGTTCTTTTTCCAAAAACTCCACAAGAAGATCCATCAAAAAGTTTACTTCTTCTTCGGGACGTCTCCAGTTTTCTTTAGAGAAAGCATAAAATGTAACATATTTTACTCCAACCTTTACAGCAGCCTTAGCAACCTCTTTCACTCTTAAAGCTCCTTGTTGATGTCCATATACACGCTCTTTATTATGATTTTTTGCCCAACGTCCGTTACCATCCATTATTAAAGCCACATGAGAAGGGATTATATTTTGTTTTATTTTTTCTATTAGTACATCCATCTGCTACAATTTATAAACATCATAAACATCACATGCTATTCCTTTTGAAAACACTGTTATCAATAAATGTATTCCAAATAACGAATACCAATCTTTATTATTGTAAAAACCTATTTGTTTATATGAATAAAAGTTAGAAGTATTTTCTCCAATGTGCTCTATACCTGTTATGTTATCTATACCATCAGAAAAGACCTTTCGGTAACCATATTCACCCCCAACTTCAAGTTTCTTAGATAAAGCTACCTTATAACCAATACCAAAAGGTATGGCAAAATTATAAGGAGGATGCGACCATGAAGCTATTAGCAACTCCCCTCCCACATAAATATAAGGAGTTTTAAAATATTTTTTATCTCCATAAATATATTTCTTAAAATTAAATTCTATATGTCCACCTATTTCTGCTATTGGAGTAGTAAAACTCATTCTTCTAAATTGCTGATACGGAGACTTAAAATCTTTATCATTTGCACTCAACCAGCTCAAGACCAAATTCCCTTTTAATGCATAACGGCTATTAAGCACATATCTCATATTTAATCCGTAAGCAAAATGTGTGTTATAAAATAAGCGGCTCCAATTAAGTTCTCCTTGATAATATGCACCTCCTGCAAAAACACCAAACAAAGCTTTAGTTTGGGAATAAGAAATATTAAAACCAAAAATCAGCACCCACAAAACCAACATCCTCTTTACCATATAATACCACCTCCCATTAAAATTTAGGCAATCCGCTTCTTGCAGTCTTCAAACGTTTAATAATGTTTATTTCAAAAAATGCATAATAATCATCTCCTGCAGAATAGTTGTCAGAAAGATGATCTAAATAGTCCGTAAAAGTTTTGCGAGCTGCTATTTCCAAAGCCAACTTCCATTCTCTATTTATAGCATATTTAAAACCAACACCAAATGGTATGGAAACTTGAATGTGACTATATTTTTTAAACCGTGCCTCTGTTCGTGTAAAATTATTATAAGTTGCAAGTTGCCAGCCGTTCCCCGTATTCACTCTTGGAGAAAACCAAAAACTTCCCAACCCTACAAAAAAGTATGTATTAACATAAGCAAAACTAAAATTACGACCACCCCTAAAATAAATCAAAGCATACCGTCTTCCTAAACGCTCTTTTATAACGGAATATTCATAACGCACCCCAAAATCAAAAAGCGGACCTTTTACCCCCACACCTCTATTATGTCTCCCTGGATCTAATGTCCATGCATCGTCTGCCCTATAATAAGCAAAAACCATATCAAGTTTTAATGCCATATCCCTTTTCAATTTATATCTCGCACCTATACCACCTATAGGTCTTACCCCCTGATAATCAAAATCTAAAAACAAAGGTTTTCTTTTAGTGGCACCTCCTCCTAAATCTGTAAACACAGAATTGGCACCGGTAATAAACATTACTTCATAACGGGTTCTTTTCCATAATTGTGAATAACCGTTATTATAAAAAGAAATAAAAATTATCGCTACAAATACTTTATAAAAATTTTTCATATCCAAATATTTTTATCTAAATTTAGGTAATCCCTTTCTATTTTGTCTCAACTTACGTGTTAGATTCAATGTAACAAACATATATGAATCATTATCCATAGCATCTCCTCTTTGCTGTCCTGCCGCTGTCCAATTAGGATGCTCTCCGCTGGAAGGATCAGCTAAATTAGCAGCATCTTCTCCACAATTTGCTATCAAAATATCCCTATCCACATAAGTTTTACTTACATCATCTATATAATCTGTAAATGTCTTTCTTGATCCTATTTCTAACCCTATATCCCACTCCCTACTTATACTGTATTTAAACCCAACACCGTAAGGTATAGATATCTGCAATCGATGATACTGTTCTCTTGTAGGAATTATTCCTTCTCCTTCGGTACACAAAGGTTTTAAGTTATACCACTTACCATCATAATATCCTTGCGGATTAAACCAAAACAAAGCTACACCTGCAAAAAAGTATGTATTTACTTTAAACCCTCTCACCCCTCTTACTCTTCTTAGATTATACCTATGACCTATTCTTTCTCGTAATATAGAATATTCCAACACATTAGCCCACTCTACAATAGGACTTCTAAATTTTAAATTTCTATATCGCCTATATGTCTCCAATGTAGTAGCATCATCTCCATGCAAATATCCAAAAGCAAAATTTGTCCTAACTGCCAAATCTTGCAATAACTTATATCTCATTCCCACACCTACTAACGGTCTGGTTTGGTTTATTTCCAAGTCACGCAAAAAATTAGTTCCTTCTTGGTTGGCTCCTCCTAATTCTCCTAAAAAGTTTGTCCCTCCTATAGAATAAATTAACTCATACCTCATTCTACGCCACCTTCCGTAACGCTGTGAATAAAGATTATTTATCCCAATTGTAAATAATAATAATGATAACAAAATTTTTATATATCCACTCTTATTTAGCATAATTTATTTTTCATTTTTCATTGTTCATCGTCCAATTTTACTTTTATTTTATAACAAAAGTATTTATTTTTTGACGAACAAATATATTTATTTGACTAAATCAAAACAATTTATGTTGTCCGATCCTTATTTTTTTCTGCAAAATCCTTCCAAGAACTATATCCTCTTTTTTTATTTCCAGGAATATTTCCTCCATTTACTATATGGCAAAAAGCAACAGCCAGCCCATCAGTAGCATCCAATTTTTTAGGTAACACTTCTATATTAAAAATACTTTTTAACATATATGCGACCTGCTCTTTTGAAGCATTACCATTTCCCGTAATCGCCAACTTAATCTTACGCGGCGAATATTCATAAACAATCAATCCTGACATCATTGCTGCTACAATAGCTGCACCTTGAGCTCTACCTAACTTTAACATAGATTGCACATTTTCTCCAAAAAAAGGAGCTTCTATTGCTAATTCATCAGGGGTAAAAGATTTTATAATGCCAATTACCCGTTCATGAATATGCAACAATTTATTATAATGTCCTTCTTTTTTATGTAAATCTACATATCCTAATGACACCAACTTATATTTCTCTCCTTCAACATCAATTACACCATACCCCATAAAATTTGTCCCAGGGTCTATCCCTAATATCCTTTTCTTTTTCACTTTTTTATTTTCAATTCGTCAATTAAGTTTTTTGCTCCTGCAAATTTATCTATAATAAACAGAACATATCTAATATCTACCACAATTGTTCGTTGCAATTCCGGTTCAAAAATAATGTCTCCACTCATTGCTTCCCAATTACCATCAAAAGCCAATCCAACCAACTCTCCATAAGCATCTATTACCGGACTGCCGGAATTCCCTCCCGTTATATCGTTATTTGTTAAAAAACATGTACGCAATTCCCCGTTTTCAGCATAATCTCCGTAATCTTTATTTTCATACAACTTAACTAACTTGTCAGGCACTTCATAATCTGGATTATCTTCATAACTCTTTTCTATTACTCCCTTTAGTGTGGTATAATAATTATATTCTACTGCATCAGCTGGCTTATAATCTTGCACTGTTCCATAGGTAAGTCTCATTGTAAGATTTGCATCAGGATACAATAATTTATCTTTTTCCATTTCCATTATTCCGGACACATACAAACGTTTCAAATCTTTTAAAGAATCCAGTTTATCTTTATTAAGTATTTGATATTTCTTTAACGAACCTCTTATTGAAATCATTGTTCTGTAAAGTAAGTCATTTTTAAGTTTTGATAAGGAAGGTTTTTTCAAAAATTTCATTACACTTTCTTTACTTCTAAAAATTGAACTTTTATATAAATCTTCTGCAAAATAATGTAAATCTCCATCGTATTTACGTTTCACATAATCAAAAATAGTTGGCCAATACTTTTCTTCTATATCATTGTAATACAATTGAAGTAATGAGCCAAATAATTCTGTTTCTACTGACAAATCAAAGTCTTTAAAATAATTCTCAGTTTCTTTTTTCAACTTATTTATTATTTCGGTAGCATCTTTTTTTTGTTCTAGTGCATCAGCAAGCTTCTTAAATTTAGCAGCAAATGCTATTCCGTCAGGACCTCTAAATGCCGCTTCTCCTATATAAACCCTAACCTTGTAATAATCATTCAAAGAAGCATAAGTGGTTTTCAATCCATCTAATACTTTACCATATTTAGCAATTCTATCGGAAGATTTATTTATCCAGTCAGTATATTTTTTTTCAAAATCTCTTTTGCGGTCTATTACATGTAATCTCTTCAAAGCCTTATTTTGTCCAATAAAATATTTCCAATAATTACTTGTATGAGCATATTTTGTGGCATACTTAATGTGAATGGTTGGCATATCTTTGTAATCTGTTGCCATTTTTGCTTGTTCTCTGCTTTCATTCATACGTTTTCGTAAAATATTTATTTTTTCTGTCCTTATCTTAATGATAGCAGGATTAATTACATTTAATCTTTGTTCTACACCATACGAAGACAAATAACGGTTTGTACGTCCCGGATAACCAATGATCATCGCAAAGTCTCCCTTATGCATGCCTTTTAAAGAGATAGGTAAAAAATGTTTAGGTTTCAAAGGTTTATTATTTGAAGAATAATCAGCAGGATTATTTTCACTGTTAGCATATACTCTAAATATAGAAAAATCTCCTGTATGGCGTGGCCACATCCAATTATCGGTATCTCCACCAAATTGCCCGATTGAAGAAGGAGGTGCTCCTACCAATCTTACATCTTTATAAATCTTGTAAAGAATAAGAAAATACTGGTTATCGGTAAAAAAACTCTTTACCATTGCAGTTAATCCTGTCTCTTTTTCTGCATTCTCTTTTATTTTCTTAGCATTTTCATTTATTATCTTTTGACGTTGCTCATAACTCATTCCTTTAGACACACCTTTTAACACTTTTGCGGTAACATCTTCTATCCTTTGCAAAAATTTAACGGTAAGCCCTAGATTTGGTAATTCTTCCTTCATTGACTTTGCCCAAAACCCGTCTGTCAAA
Source organism: uncultured Bacteroidales bacterium (assembly GCA_964421355.1). Lineage (GTDB taxonomy): Bacteria > Bacteroidota > Bacteroidia > Bacteroidales > JALTDM01 > JALTDM01. The sequence goes on along the minus strand of CAYQWX010000017.1, from coordinate 6,013 downwards.
TAATCGTGTTCGGCAGAACTATGTTTTTGAATATATGAATATCCACAGTGATAATTAGTAAACAACAAGCCTTTGTCAGAAACTATTTCCCCTGTACAGCCGTTTCCAAATTGCACTACAGCATCTTTTAATGAAGCATGATTTATATTGTAAATATCTTCAGGAGTAAGCATCAACCCCTGTTTTTTCATGTCGTCATAATTTTTGTTAATCAATGAAATTATCCACATTCCCTCATCAGCAAAGCCTACTACTCGCAACAAGAAAAGTAATATTAAAAAAGTGGAATACTTTTTGAACATATATTTATGTTTTGTATTTATTTGCAAAAATAAGTTTTTTTTGACAAAATAAACCTATGTAATAAAGTTTTTAATTATTTTCGCAAAAAAATTATTTAAATTATGAAAAGATTATTTACAATCTGGATTTTGTTGGTAATTAGCAATTTATTTCTAAATGCCCAAACACTTGAAACTATAGATTGGGGCACATATCAAGAAATCCCCAAAAATACAAGATTCAAAAAAGTAATCGGATATGATAGTGATAATATCTACCTTGTAAGAGAAGATAAATTTGACAGAGATAAATTATGGTTGGATATTGTAGGACGTGCTACCATGACCGTAGATATGAGTAATCAAATAGTACTACCTACTTTTTTAGGAAACCAGACTCACTATTTTGACATGTATTATATAAACAAAAAACTCATATTGCTTACCTACTCAATAGATGAAACGACAAAAGAAAAAAAATTATTTATACAATACCTAAAAGAAGATGGTTCTCTCAAAAACCGTCCGCTACTTGTAGCAACACTACCAACAGGTAATTTCCCGGAAGATGATTTCAGAGTATCCCTGACACCACAAAAAGAAATTCTCATCTTTTATCAAAAATCTTTCAAGGAATACAATCAAGAACCTTTTACATTTATAAAATACAATTCCAATCTCCAAAAAACTTTTTCTGAAGAGATACATCTTCCACAAAAATTCAATAAACGAAAATTCATAGTGAAACAAGTAGCAATAGCCAACAATGGAAAAACAAAAGACCGAATAATAATGCTACTTAATGCAGAAGCTGTAAACAAAAGAAGAAGCAGAAGGGCAAAAGCTCCTAAACATGATATACTTATAGTAACTTACTATCCAAAGAAAAAAGAATTTTATTCGGCAAAAGTATCTCTTCTCAAGTATATTCCAACCGATGCAATTTTCACTCTTAAAAAAGACGGTAATATGTTAATTGCAGGATTTTTTGAACCTAAAACAAATAAGATTCCGGGATCTTTTATGGGAGTATTTTATAAGATATACAATCCTTATTCATACAAATTTATCCCCTCAGGAGGACAAAAGGGATATTTTTATGTTTTCCCAAAAGACTTTTTTGCAAAACTACAGACTAAACGCAACGGAGAAAATTCAAAATTACAATTTGCATATAAACTTAAAAACATAGAAATATTAGACAATGGGTCTTTTATTATGCTAGCAGAAAATCAGTATCAAAAAGAAAAAAGCATAAGGGACCCTAAAACAAAACAAGAAACAGTAATAAAATATTATTACTATAATGATATATTAGCAGCAGGAGCAAATGAAAAAGGAATATTAAAATGGGCAAAAATTTTACCTAAAAATCAATATAGTTTAAATGATGAAGGATATTATTCTTCGTATAAGGTATTAAAAATAAGAAATAAAATTGAGCTTATATATAACGACCATCCTGCTAATTTAAAAGCAAAATCTCCAAACAAGATTAAAGTATTGAAAAATAATATTAATTTACCACCAAGAGGGATTGCAGTAATTGCTTCAATATTCTATGACGGCAGCATAGTTACTGACCACATGTATCCACAAAAAGATCAAGCAAATGCTACTGTTCCATCATTAGTAACACCAATGGATGACAATTATTTCACAATTGCAATAAAGAAAAAATTATACAAATTCGGTATTTTTGTTATTGAGTAAAATTTTAAAAGGGGCTTTTTGCCCCTTTTTTATTTTCTAGAAAAGCCCATCAATCTACTGCAGTAAAAATATTTAATTTTACCTCTATACCTTCAATATTACTTAACTTTTTTACAAATTGCTTATTTTTATCCGAAGTATTAGACAATAATTCCAAAAATATAAATTCTTTTTTTTCACAGCGTCTCCGAATAAGTTCTTCAGTTGGAAACCTTTTTATAATTCCTTTCCAATCATCTAATACTACTGCTACTTTTGCCAACATTTCATTATTGCATTTTCTAAAAAAAATCACTATTATATGTTTTTTCATGACAAACTAATATTAAAAATCTAATCTAAATAACACATATATAGGTGAGAAAATAATGATATTTGTTAGCAAATAACAATACCAATGGCATCAAAAATAATTTTATCAAAATTATTCTTTTGAATACTATATTACATCTTTTTTCTTAAAAAAAGAAAGGTGGCAAAAAACTAAAACTTGATAGCGATAATTTCCACTTTTCGTTCCTTTGATGCTTCGGGACTATATACAGAATGTTTTAAATCAGTAAGTTTATCACTCACATTTTTAGAAGCTTTTTGTTCTCCAAAAGCATTTCTTTTTATTATAAGTTGTTTTCTGTCTATATAAGGTTTTAACACTTCGTTTTTATATGAATACAAATAATTTACTACCGACTGTATTCTTCGTTTTGACAAATTAGTATTGTATTGCGATATATTTAGAGGACTTGCAAACCCCTTTATTGTTATTTCTATCGTATCTCCCTGTTTAAGAAGATTTTCCAATAAATCCATAAAATGATTAAACTTATCTACATTTGCTTTCACACTATCTTCAAAAAAATCTTTTATCTTTTCTTCAGCCTGATTCTTTTCTTCACCCTCCAATCCTTGAGTATATGCTTTTATAAAGTCATTTTGCCTACCTAAATATTGCCGATATGTATAAAAATAATCAAGTGTAGTAGTAGTGTCCATAGAGTGAGAATTAGGTTGGTCATTATCAAAATAAAGTTTTATTGGAATAAGTTGTTTCAAAGAGTTCTTTACCATGTTTTTACGGGAAATTTCCATAAGTTTATCCCTATTGGAAGACAGCAATACAGAAAATATATCATTACAACACATTACCACTCCCTTTTCTTTAGGTCTGTTGGAAGAAAAGTAAGCCGATTTTTTACTAATTGAAAAGAATACATCGTCATAAGTAGAATTTATTGGCTTTCCAACATTAATTGGTTCTGACCAATTACCAGGGTTGCCATATACGGAAAAAACATCAAAACCTCCTATACTCTCGTGCCACTGTGAACTAAAATATAAAGTAGATGTTAAAGTATCATAAAAAGGACATATATCATCTGTAATCGAATTTATTTTGTCGCCCGCATTGGAAATATCAAAAAAGCCACCATCTTGCCATTTGGCATACCAAATATCATATTTTCCTATTCCTCCTGCTCTATTTGATGCAAAGAATAAATATTTTGTTCCATCTATATCTATTAAACATGGTTGGGTACTACTACTACCCGGAAAATTAATTGCAGATGATAATTTTTGCAATTTATCATCAAGGCGTTTACCTCCATAATATTTTATTTGATAAATACTACAACTATGTTTATCCGTATCAGGACAAAGAGTAAGCAATAATAAACTATCTCTGCTATCATAATAAAAATTTGGGACATGATAGCCTTTCGGATTTAATATTGTATCAATTGGTAATAATTTACCACAGCATATTTGAAAAATCTTTGTAGTAAAACTTATAGTATCCGTGTCATTTACAGGCCTGTAACTTGTAAAAAGGAATATGCTATCATTTACTTCCTGTGCCATATAATCACTATAATAAGGCTCATTAACAGGAGGCTGCATCCGCTTTATTTTTATAAGAGAATCTTGTGATACATACGAATTATTCATTAGACGTTCACAAACTTCTTTTTCATACAAAGCAGTCTTCAGATAAAAATCATCGGGGTAGTTCTTAAATTTTCTATAAAATTTCTTAAAATAGCGAGACGCTACTTTATAGTTACCACGTCTTTTCTTAACCATTCCTTCCCAATAATAAGCCAATGGGAATTTCTCTTTTTCTATCCTCAACACCTTCCTATAATAACGGTCTGCTTTTTTGTAATTACGTAGCATTCTGTATGTTTCCGCTAAATAATACCCTACTTCGGCATTAGATGTTTTATCATAAATACGTTGAAATATACCATTTGCAGTTTTGTAATCTCCTGCTTTGTAGTAAAGCGTAGCCAGTTCATATTCTTTTTTCAAATCTTGTGAAAAAAGAATATAAGGCAATATTACCAATAGAAGCAATATGACAACTTTAATTTTCATTATCTTCTTTTGGTAAAGATATTAAAATTACTCAAATCACTCCCTTCGAACAAAAAAGAAAGTATAACCATTTTAGAATTCATCTTTTCTATAGATGTGGTATATTGAGAGTCATCGTAAACTACTGCATTCCGAGTTCCTACCGCCAGTTTCAATTCTATTGCAAACTTAAAATATTCTAAAAAGAAATCAAATCCTACCCCAAGCTCATAATATACATCCGGTCTTATAAGACGAATAAGAGGTTTTTCTTCTGGTTTTATATGAGTCTTTGCAGCCAAATCATACTTAAAAGAACCCCCGCCTATAAGATATGCTCTAAAATTATTTACTCTGTCAGATTTATATTTTATCAAAAGCGGAAAATCCAAAAATGTAGATTCTATTTTCATCAACACATAATTTAATGTAGTATCCGTATTACGAATAGTATATCTTAAATCCCGTTCCCCAAAAATCAATCCCGGCAAAAACCGTATAGATAAATTATCATACAAATTATAATTGGTAACAATATTTATATTAAACCCAGGTTGTCGTAAACATTCCACTGCATATACTGTATCCATGTGAAAAATTTTATCGGAGAGTCTTATCGTAAAATCCATTGTATTAAGCCCTAATGACATACCAAAGTGCATATATTGCTTGTCATACCTTGGTAAATTCATAGGCTTATATTTCACATTTTTTTGTCCACTTACAGATATAGAAAAGCTATATAGTAATAAAGCAGTTATAAAGACTTTCAAATAATATGTATATTTTCTATTTAACAATATTCCCCAATAATTATTAGTGATGCAAAGCTAACTTAAAAAAAGTAAAATTCTATAACGAAAATATAACATTTTTATTATTTATAAATCCAATTTATTAAATGTGATTTTTAGGATGTTTTGCATGTTGTTAGGAATAGGACTTTTTCACCTTTTACCGTTAGCGTTTTTTTTAGAGAACGACAGACAATAGAAACTCCCCTCCTTAACTAAGGGGTGGTTTGTCATAAATTTAGTACCACTTTTTTCATCTATGGGAAAAGGTAGAGAAAAGAAAAAAGTTTTTCTTTACAATTCTTTTATGTTCATTTCTTTGTGGCGACAAAGAAACGAACCAAAGGAAACGCTCCAAAACGATGCTTCTACACGCTTTACCTCTACTTTCTTTTTAGAAAAGAAAGTTGCAAAGAAAAGCGTGCTGCACGGATTTTTTTGACCCGCTTACCAACTCATTTCCTGAAAACTTTAAAACTCACATTCCGCCTTACGGCTTCATGTTCAAACAGAAAAGTTTTCTTAATGGAAATTTAGTTGGGCGGGTACCCCAAAAAAACCGTGAAGCACAATTGCTATTATTGTTTAGTGCATTTGTTTCAAAACCTGTCCTACAAAAATACGGTCGTAAAAAACCAATGACGTAAGAGGCGTTAAAATGAAAATCTGTTTGAGTATGCCGAAAGAGGCATACGAGTTTATTTTCATTAGCCTCTGAGGAATATGGTTTAGACCGTTTTTTGTCAGACTAGATTTTTTTGCTACTTTTTTCATCAATGGAAAAAAGTAGATAACCCTTGGGGGTCAAGCCAAAGGTGAAAAATTCAATTAGTAAATGTAACAATTAAGTTATTTAATTAGCATTTTTAT
>CAYQWX010000016.1:0-35156 GCA_964421355.1 uncultured Bacteroidales bacterium | reverse complement strand
TTTTGTTTTTTGTTGTTTATCTTTTGTAGTGACAAAGCAAAGGCTTCCGAACGATGCTGCTTCCCGTTTTCTTTTTAGAAAAGAAATGTGGCAAAGAAAACTGTGGTGTTAATACAAAAGCAGTATCAAAACTAAATTAGAGATACCCTGTGTAGTATTTTGTGTGAATAATAATTTTTTATTCTTGTTTAATTTCTTTTTCCAGATTTGGAATTTCTTTATTTTGGGGATCAACTATCTTATATATGTCTAATAACTGAGAAGCATATAGTATATTTCCTGTTTTTAGGTAATGAGTGATACTCATGTAGATAGCAAGACTTAAATAGTTTTTTAGTCTTTTATACATTAAAACTTTTTGGGTGGAGCTTTTTTTTATTTTTTTATCGAATTCTGATATTTTCTTTTTCCACCAATCTGTAGGTTTTTCCAGAAGTACCGAAGCATAAGCTTGTTGTAATCTTTTTTCTTCTTGCAAGGTTTCATTTAGTTGTTCTATTTCTTGTTTATATTTATTAGATGCATGAAGTGTTGATAAGGCTTTGTATTCTTCCTTTAAATCTGTTAAGCCGGATAAAAAAGCTATTTTTTTGTTTAATAGATTAGCTTTTTTCCAAGCCGATTTAGTATTTGATATTTGGTTATTTACTTTATTTATAAAAGAAGAGATTATATTGTTATCTTTTTCAAGTTTATTGTGACGCATCATATAAAAATCAAGGTAATAAAAGGCGTCAGCAAATACGTTTGTATCAGGCCATTCGTGTATTCCGTTGAAAAATTCTACAAAATGGTTATAATTAGTATTTTTATTTAGAAAATCTTGTAATTGATATAATTCTACAAAATTGAAGTCTTCATTGCCTACAAATCCTAAAAAGTCAAATTTGATTGTTTGAGGATTTGAAACTCCTGCACCACAAGAAATTACCACAGGCAATTTGTATGTGTATGCAAACATGGAAGCTACTCTACCGCCTCCGGAGAAACCTCCACAAAACATTCTTGAAGTATCTATGTAGTTTGAAAATTGTGTAATTAAATCATTATAAAAGGCATGTAAAATTGAATAGTAATCATTTCCTGAGAGACCGTTTTGAGAGTTATTACTGGCAATGAGAACAAACCCAAATTTTTTTGCCAAAGATTTATATTTTTCTATTGGTAATTTTCCGTCAGCATGAGGGTCAAATAATGCTAATACGGGATGTTTGCCTGTGCCAGAAGTGGAAGGTAAATATATGCTATAAGAATATGAATTTACAGTGTTTGATTTTATAGATTTATATACTGTATCAGGTTTGATAGAAAATATTACAGGTTTATTATTTGTAATATTCTTATTAGAGCTACTAACATAATTAGTGTCTTTATATTGAGAAATATTATGCTTTGTTTTTGTGTTGGTACAAGATAATACGATACTTATAATTGCTGAATAAAAGAAAATATGTTTCATAATTCATTCCATTTTATGTTTCTACGATAATGACAATAAGGTATTTGCATTTTTTTAGAGTAATAGTCTTGATGATAATCTTCTGCCTTCCAAAATTTTTCAAATGGTTTTATTTCCGTAGCAACTTTATATCCTTGTTTTTGCAAGTAGTCAATAATTTTTTTTATAATTTCAATTTCATCTTTATTATTTGTAAATATTACTGAGCGGTATTGTTCGCCAATATCAGGACCTTGACCATCTTCCTGTGTAAAGTCGTGTATTTCAAAAAATATTTTTACAAGTTCGTTAAATGATATTTTTTTCGGGTCATATACTACTTCTACTGTTTCAAGATGTCCTGTTTTACCTGTGAGTACTTGTTCATAGGTTGGGTATTCTAAAGTTCCTCCACAGTATCCTACGGTAGTTTCTATTACTCCGGTTATCTTTTTGAATAAATGTTCTACTCCCCAAAAACAACCTGCGGCAAAATATGCTTTTTTCATGATTAGTTTTTTTATGTGATTATTATTTTATTGGCAGGTATTATGTTTTCACCTCGGTATTTTAGAAATATATTGATTGTAGTTATAACGTCTTTTTGACAATAAGTAACAATTCTTTCCAAATCATTTTCTTTGTAATAGGTGTGAGCCACTTGGCTACCGTCGATGTCGTCTTTGGGTGTTGGTATGTTAAATAAATCGGCTAAAAGTTCTAATGAGACGAAATTTTTGTAGTCGCCGAATTTCCATAATTCCATTGTGTCCAAAAACTTTGTTTCCCAAGGTTTTTTACCGTGTAAATCAAGGATTTTGGGTAAAGTAATTCCATTTATTAGCATTCTACGGGCAATGTATGGAAAGTCAAATTCTTTTCCATTGTGTGCACACAAGTTTTTGTCTTCAGATTCATAGTTTTTGTTTAATAATTTAGCAAAATCTTCAAGTAATTGTTTTTCATTATCTCCGTAAAAAGATTTAATTCTTATTTCTTTTCCTTCTTGTTTTTCATTTACGAAGCCAATGGATATGCAAATTATCTTTCCGTATTCTGAGTAAATTCCTCCATTGGAGGCAAACAGGTTAGCCATATCTTCTTCAAAATTTTCTTCATTTTCTATTAAGTATTTGGCTTTCTTTTTCCAATATTTTTTTTGGATATCGCTTAATTCTTCATAATTTTCAACAATTGGGACTGTTTCTATGTCTAAAAAGAGTATGTTTTTCAGTTCTATTTTTTTTATGCTTTCTATCATTGTTTTATTGGTCTTTTAATTTTTGTTTTATGAATTTTACAAGTAAATCGATTGCTTTGTGGTTATTTCCACCTTGTGGTACTATTACATCAGCAAATTGCTTTGTTGGTTCTATAAATTCAATGTGCATTGGTTTTACTGTTTTTTCATATCTATCAAGGACTTGACTAACAGAGCGTCCTCTTTCTATTATGTCCCTTTTTATTACTCTTATTAAACGGTCATCTGGTTGAGCATCTACAAATATTTTCAAATCAAATAAATCTCTTAATTTTTTGTTGGTAAAAATTAAAATTCCTTCTACTATAATTACCCTTTGAGGATTTACCAAAATGGTTTCTTCAGACCTTGTGCAAGTGAGATAAGAATAAATAGGTTGATTGACGGTGATTCCTTTTTTTAATAGTTGTATATGTTTTATTAACAAATCAAATTCAATGGCATTTGGGTGGTCAAAATTTATTTTTTGCCTTTCTTCCAATGGTAAATGACTGTTGTCTTTATAATAGGAGTCTTGTGATAATACGGCGACAGAATTTTCGGGTAGTTTCCCAATGATTTTTCGTACTACTGTGGTTTTACCTGAGCCTGTTCCTCCTGCTATTCCTATTACTAACATAATAGTATGTATTTGATGAAATTGATTATCACAAAAGTAATTATTTTATTAGAATGTGTAAATAGTATAAAATTAAAAAGCCTCCCACTTGTGAAAATTGGAAGGCTTTATTTTTTTAATAAGCTTTTGATTTTTATTCTCCTACTTCTTTTAAGAAACGTTCTGCATCAAGTGCAGCCATGCAACCAGAACCTGCGGCAGTAATTGCTTGCCTGTAAATAGGGTCTTGAACGTCACCACAAGCAAATACTCCCGAAATATTAGTTTTGGAAGAACCTGCTTCTGTTTTTATGTATCCAACGCTATCCGTATCTATATAAGGTTTGAATATATCGGAGTTTGGATGATGTCCTATTGCGATAAATACGCCTGATACTTTCAAATCTACAATGTCTTTTCCTTTTCTTAAAAGTTTTATTCCTTTTACTCCGTCGTCATCTCCGTATATTTCTTGTGTTTCGTGTTCAAAAAGTACTTCAATGTTTTGAGTATTTAACACTCTATTTTGCATTGCTTTTGATGCTCTAAAATATGGTTTTCTTACTACCATATATACTTTGTTGCATATTCCTGATAAATATAGAGCATCTTCACAAGCGGTATCTCCACCTCCTACTACTGCTACATCTTGACCTTTGTAGAAAAATCCGTCACAGGTGGCACATGCCGATACGCCTTTGCCTCTAAATTTTTGTTCTGATTCCAGTCCTAAATATTTGGCACTTGCTCCTGTTGCTATTATTACAACGTTGGCTTCTATTAACTTTTCATTATCGATTAATACCTTGAAAGGACGTTTGCTAAAATCTACTTCAGTTGCAATTCCCCAACGCACATCTGTGCCAAAACGTTTTGCTTGTGCTTTAATGTCTTCCATAAGCACAGGACCTGTTACACCTTCGGGATAGCCGGGAAAATTTTCTACTTCTGTTGTTGTTGTTAATTGTCCTCCGGGTTCAATACCTTCATATACTACAGGATTTAGTCCTGCTCTTGCAGCATATATTGCAGCAGTAAGTCCTGACGGTCCAGAGCCTAATATTAATACTTTTACTTTTTCGTCAGGTTGACTGTTCATGGATTTTCCCTTTTTAGAGGAATCTTCTCCTCCTATATTTCCGATTGTTCCAAATGTTATCATAATTCTTTGTGTTTTTTATTTTTAGGAGTGCAAAAATACAAAAATAACCGTTAGATAATTACATAAGATTACTCATAAACATTCTATTGTTACATTAACAACGATGGAAGGTAAAATAGTGGAAACTTTGTTAAAAGGTAACATTACTTCAGGTTATCACAAAGTCATAATTAAAACTCCACTTCACAATGGGATATACTTTTTGCAAATTAAATCAGATAATTTAAAAAACAGTAAGCCTCAAAAAGTAATTTATATAAAATGAATTTACATCCTAATGGATAAAAGAATTGATGTGAAGTTTTTTAGGCTATTATTGTTTTCATTTTAATGACAATACTGCAATATTTTCTACATGATATGTGTGAGGGAACATGTCAAACGGATGTATCAGGTCTAATTTGTAGGTTTCTTTTAGTAATTCTATGTCTCTGGCTTGAGTTGCACTATTGCAACTTACATATATTATTTTTTTAGGTTTAGTTTTTAATATGTTTTCTATTACATTTTGGTGCATTCCTGCCCTAGGAGGATCTGTTATTACTACATCGGGTTTACCGTATTTATTTATCATTTCGTCAGAAAAGATGTCTTTTATATCACCTACTTCAAAATCTACATTGGCAACGTTGTTAAATTTTGCATTTTCGTAGGCATCAGTTACTGCTTCGGGAACGGATTCTATCCCTACTACCTTTTTTGCATACGGTGCCAAAAATAAACTTATAGTTCCTGTGCCACTATATAAATCATATACTATTTCTTTGCCAGATAGGTTTGCATATTTTTTTACATGGTTGTATAGGTTTAATGCTTGACGACTATTGGTTTGGAAAAATGATTTTGGTCTTATTTTGAATTTTAATGCTTCAAATTGTTCTGTTAAAAATCCAGGACCATAGAATATGTTGTAATCTATATCGTAAAGAGTGTCATTTAATTTGGTATTTATAAAATAAACTACGGTTGTTATTTGCGGGAATTTTTTCAATAATGTTGATAATAAGAAATTTATTTCATCTTGCAAGTCTTCGGCAAAAACCATTATTATCATTATTTGGTTAGTATATTCAGTAGTCCGTATAATCAGGTTTCTTAAAAAGCCTTTATGTTCCTTTACATCATAATATGTCCAGTCATTGGAATCTGCCACTTTTTTAATAAAGTTTCGTATTTTGTTTGATATATCTGCTTGTAGTTTACATTCTTCTATGTTTACTATTCTGTCGAAACGTCCTGGCAAATGAAATCCTAATGCATTTTTATTTTCAAACTTCTTTTTGCTTTTAATTTCTTCGTCGGTAAACCAGCGTCTATTTGAAAAAGTAAAATCCAATCTGTTACGATATTCGTATATTTTAGGAGAAGGTTCTATTGGTAGATATTCCAAAGGCTCTGTTTTGCCTATTCGTTTTATATTTTCGTAAACCTCATTTTGCTTGTAATATAATTGCTTGTTATAGTCTAAATGTTGCCATTTACATCCTCCACATACTCCAAAATGTTTACATGCAGGTTCTATTCTAAATGGAGAAAGTTTTTTGTAGGTAAGTACTTTTGCCTCATCATAATTCTTATGTTTCCTTATTATTTTAATGTCGGCAAAATCTCCGGGTACAGCTCCTTTAATGAGGATTACTTTATCTTCGTGTCTGGCAACTGCTTTACCCTTTGCTCCAACAGAAAGAACTTCTATATTTTCAATTACTTTTTTACTCTTGCTCATGAAAAGTTTTTCATAAAAATTAAGAGCACAAAGGTATAATCATTTTTTTATTTTGGTTATTTCTCTAATATATCCATAGATAGTGGTTGGTTATTAGAATTTAACACTACATGAATAATACCTGTATTAGGTTTAATAATTACAGTATCTTTTTGTGTTTCATCGCTAGATGTCAGAAAATATACTGTAGGTATTTTGTTTCCTTTATATGGATAGTTAATTCCCTTTCTAATTTTACCAGATACAAAATAATAATAATTATTTATATTCATGTCAATATCAATGTTATTGGAATTATCATCTGGTATATCATCAGCAATCATATATATAGAAATATTTTCGTAATGCGTTTCTCCTTGTTTCGTTAAGGTAATATTTACATTTTTATATCCGTTTTCATTGTAAGTTACATCACTTACAATGAAACTTATCGTATCGGTATCGTTGACTAAATATGTAAAGGTTTGTCCTTTGCTAAAAGAATTTATAATATCTTTTTGCCAACTATTAAAATCATAACTTCTTTTACAAGATATTATTGTAATAAATAATAGAACAACAAAAAATATGTATTTTTTCATAAATTTTTTACGCACTATTTTTTGAGACGTTTAAATAGATATCTTGTAATAAATAATCCTGTTTTTTCCGTAGATGATTCTACACCAGATGTTACGGCAATAAGTTCCCACCCTTCTTGTGCCAGTTGGTTTATTCTTTCCACTATTACTTTGTCGTTATTCTGTATGTTTTTGAAATTTATCCCAACAAGACTATAAAAGTTTTTCAAGTCTGTTTCCATTACTTGCCCATCTGTTCCTGTTGTTATTAATCGAGATCTTCCAAATCCACCGGGAACTACTGATTCCACAGCACTAATTTGTAGGTATTCGTATTTTTCTCCTTGTGAAAAAGTATCTAAAGCCATTGTGACAATGATGATTACTGCAAAAAATATTTTTTTCATGATGTTCTGGCTTTTTTGTTTTTTACGGTGTAAAAATAATAAAATTTTATGAATTACTTTAATGTTGTGATAAAGTTATGTGTTTGTGGTTTTATATTATTTTTTTTGTTATATTGCAAAGTATAAAATTTATTTAAGTTTTTTAGAGTATGAAAAAAATATTTTTAGTTGTTGTAATAGGCTTATATTTCTTTTATGCCAATGCTCAAAATCAAAATGTAGGTATTGGGACGACAACACCTGACCCTTCGGCTATATTAGACCTTCATGCGACTAATAAAGGATTATTGATACCGAGGGTAACATTGAATGACCACACTGTTCCTGGACCTATAACTTCTCCTGCGGAGGGACTTCTTATATATAATGCCAATGGAACAGAACCACATGGTTTTTGGTATTGGGATGGTTCGGAATGGGTGCAAGTTGGAGCAGGTTCATCAGGAGGAGGTACATTGGATGATGCTTATAATTTTGGAGGGTCTGGTGCAGGAAGGACTATAACAGCAGATTTTGGTTCGGTAGAAATAAATATGACCTCTTCGGCTTCTAATACAGAGGCTTTAACCGTAACTGCAGCTAATGGTTCTACATCATCTCCTTCTTCTGCTATTTATGTGATAAATTCTGGAGTGGGAGCTTCTATTTATGCAGAGAATAATAATTCTTCAAATCCGTTTAATACCATTCAAGCCTCAACAAATACTACTCAGTCTTATGGTTCTGCTGTGGCAGGATATTATGATGGGACAAATCAGGGTGTAGGTGTATATGGTAGTGTGTATGATGCTAATTCTTCCGGTCCTGCAGGTGTTTTTGGTGTAAATAATCGTACTAATGGAGGTGCTGGAATATGGGGACAAGGTTTCAACGGAGTAGTAGGAGAAACAAATTATGCAGGAGGAGGAGGAGTGTGGGGAGTAAATCATAATGCTAATGGTAGTGGAGATGCTCCGGGTGTAGTAGGGGACGGTAATATAGGTGTGTTGGGGCAAACATCTAATGGTTCATCTGGAGTAAAAGGTGTGAATGCCAGAACTGATGGAGGGCATGGTGTGTGGGGAGTAGCTGTAAATGGTGTGGTTGGAGAGAGTTCGTATAGCTATGGATATGGTGTGTATGGCTCTAATGCTGCTACTTCGGCTCCAGGAAGTGATGCTGCTGCGGGAGTTGCAGGTATGGGAATTACCGGTGTGGCGGGACAGAGTACGAATACAAGTCTTAGTTATGGTGTGTATTCTTATGATGATGGTGGTATTTATAATCAGTTGGATGTTGGAGGAAATTTATATGTTAGTGGGACAAAGAATTTTAGAATAGATAATCCAAATGATCCGGAAAATAAATTTTTGGTTCATTTTTGTATAGAGTCTGACGAGGTAATGAATGTATATAGAGGTGAAACTGTGCTTAATGATAATGGAGAAGCAGTAGTAGTTCTTCCAGATTATTTTATGAAAATAAATAAAAATTTCTCATATAATTTGACACCTGTTGGTGCTCCTGCTCCTAATTTGTATATAAAGCAAAAGATAGAAAATGGGAAATTTATAATTGCAGGAGGTAATCCTGGACAGGAAATAGATTGGGTAGTATATGCCGAAAGGAATGATAAATATATGCAAGCTCATCCTGAGTATAGAGAAGTAGAGCCAAATAAAACAGGTCGTTACAAAGGTAAGTATGTAAATCCAGAATTATGGGGACAGCCCAAAGAAAAAGGAATATTGTATAGAAAACCTCTCAAGACTTTTAAAACCCAGCAAATATTGCATACTAAAATAAAGCATGTAAATTTTGAAAACAAGAGGATAAATAAATAAATGTAATTTTTATGAAGAAAAATATTTATTACATCCTTTTTATAATAGGCTTACCATTTGCAGGATATTCCCAGTCGTTATTTTATAATGATGGAGCTACTTTTTATTCCGATTACGGTTCTATAATATTTGTTGGTGGCAGTATGGAAAATGCAGAAGGAAAAATAATAAATAATGGTGATGTATATATAAATGGTGATTTGATAAATAATGATTCGTTGAGAGGTAATGGGGATATATATTTAGATGGAAATTGGATAAATGATGCAGATTTTATTCATGATACTTCAAGTGTTTATTTTACGGGAAACAATCAAAATGTAGAGGGGAGCAATATAACTTATTTTTATAATATTATTCTTCAGGGAACGGGAATTAAACATCTTAGTATAAATAGTTTTGTTGATAATAAACTATATTTGAATGATTTGGAATTTGCTACAGATTCTTTCTTACTTACAATAACAAATACCGATACATCAGCCATACAACGTACGAGTGGTTTTGTGAGTAGTTTGGGTGGAGGTTATTTAGTGAGAATAACTAATGATACATTACCGTATTTGTTTCCACTAGGTTCTTCCGTAAATAGTTTGAGGTATAGACCTGTGGTAATAACACCAACAAGTAATGTTCCGAGTTCTTTCGCTGCAAGATTGGTAAATCATGACGCGAATACTGATAGTTTATATAGAAATAATATTGATACAGTAGTATGTAATACTTTACCTGATTTTTACCATAAAGTAACAAGATTGTCTGGAAGTTCAGAAGCAAATGTGTCTTTGTATTATGATCAAAGTACAGATGGATATTGGGATATAATATCAAATTGGAATGATACTTTATGGCATGTTTTATATTCATGTAATTTGTTTACCGGCTCTCCTTTGAGTAATGTTACAACTCCTATTATTTCCGACTTCTCAAATGAAAACTATTTATTAGCTGTAACTACTCCAGATGTAGATTTAGGAGAAGATACTGCTATCTGTAGTGGGAGTAATATTGTTCTTGATGCCGGAGCAGGATATGATTCTTATGTGTGGAATACAGGTGCAACTACACAAACTATTACTATTATAACTTCCGGTGTTTATTCTGTTACGGTAACAAGAAATGGATGTACTGATTCAGATACAATAAAAGTAAGTGAACATACGATAGATTATACATTGGGAGGAGATACTATTGTTTGTGGTGGAGATACGGCATCTTTATTTGTTAATACGCAGGCTTCTTATGTGTGGTTTAATGGAGATACGGACAGTGTTATATATATAACACCTTCAACTTCAGGATATTACTCTGTAAATATTTATGATTCAATATGTAGTATAGAAGATAGTATTTTTGTTAATGTTGTTACTACTTCTAATGTTATGGCTGGGGATAATCAAGTGGTATGTGTTGGTGATAGTTTGAGTTTATGGGCATCAGGAGGCAATAGTTATACATGGAGTACAGGAGATACTACTGCAAATATAAACGTAATAGCCTTAGATTCTATAATTTATTATGTTACTGTATCTGTTTCAGGTGGTTGTGAAGCTGTAGATTCGGTGATTGTAAGTGCAATTGAGCCTCCAATACTCAATGCAAGTAATGATACGGCAATTTGTGAAGGCGAGACATTGCAGTTATTTGTATCCGGTGCTGATTCTTTCCATTGGGAGCCATCAGCTACTTTAAGTAATCCTAATGTGTTTAATCCCGTGGCATATCCGACTACTTCTACCGAATATATTGTGGCAGGTTATGTTGGTAATTGTAGTTCTTATGATACGGTAGATATTACGGTATATCCATTACCTTTAGTAAATATAGAAAATGATTCTGTTGCTATTTGTGAAGGTGATAGTATAAATATTTCAGCATCAGGAACAGGTAATATAACATGGAATACTGGTGATACATCGTGGAATATAAGTGTAAGTCCCAATTATACCACAAATTATATTGCAACTACAACTAATAATTATGGTTGTGAAGCAAGTGACACCATTACGGTAAATGTATTGCCGAGACCTATTGCAGATGCGGGTAATGATTTATCTGTCTGTGGGGGAGGAGATGTGCAATTATCTGCAAGTGGCGGGTCAAATTATCATTGGTATCCACAGGTTGGGTTGAATAATCCTGATATATATAATCCGGTAGCCTCTGTGCAATCTACAATTGTTTACCATGTAATGGTGTCTAATGGGCTTTGTTCTGATGAAGATAGTGTTACGGTTTTTGTGTATCCGTTACCTTATGTTTATGCTGGCGAAGACACAACTATATATGAAGGTGAACAAGTGCAACTTAATGCTACTACAAATGCTGTTTCTCCATCTTTTAATTGGATTCCTGATAATTATTTAACACAAAATAATATTTCAAATCCTATTGCATCTCCACAAAATACTACAACTTTTGTAGTAATAGTTACTGATGCTAATGGATGCAGTAATTCTGATACTATAACTGTGTATGTGAACAAAAAGCCTGAAACACAGCTTGTGATATATAATACTTTTACACCTAATGGTGATGGGATAAATGATACGTGGTACATAGAAGGTATAGAAAATTATCCGAATAATTTTGTAGTTATATACAATAGAGATGGAATGAAGGTATATGAAAAGAAAGGATATAATAATGAATGGGACGGTAAATATTATGGTAATGATTTGCCTGCAGCTACTTATTATTTTGTTCTGAATTTAGGGGATGGTAGTTCTCCAATAAAAGGATATATAAACATTGTTCGTTAAAAATATTCATTGTGATGAAAAAATATTGTTTTATAGTAATCTTTATACTTCTTGATATTATTTTTATTCAAAAAATATATGCTCAACAATTACCTCAATTTAGCTTATATCAATTAGATGATTTGGTTTTTAATCCAGCAGTTCTTGGGACAAAAGAAAATGATCAGATAACATTACACCATAGAAGTCAGTGGTTAGGTTTTGAAGGTGCACCAATTACGCAAGTTTTATCTTATAATGGCAAGTTACAAGGCAATATGGGATTAGGAGGCTATTTAATGCATGATATTACAGGAGCTTCTCGTAGGTTGTCATTTAATATTGGTTATGCTTACAATTTTGCAATTTCTTCTAAAACTATGGTGTCATTAGGCTTGTTAGGAACTTTGATGCAATATGGTATAGATGGGGATAAGGTTACTATTCATGAAATGAATGATCCTTCTTTGTATCAAGGATATTCCGATAGAGCTTGGAAGCCTGATGTGTCTATAGGTAGCTATGTAAAAGGAAAAGATTTTTTTGTGAGTTTATCCGTAATGCAACTTTTTACTTCTCGTGTAAGATTGTTTAAAAATGAGGATTTTACTGCAATAGTGCCGCTTGTTCAGCATTTTTATGTGGCAAGTGGTTATGATATAAATGTAGATGATAATGTTTCTGTAGAGCCGATAATATCTATGCATAGTACTTTATCGTCTCCTTTGCAGTTTGATATAACTATGAGAGGAAATTACAATAATATGTTTTTTGGAAGTTTGACTTATAGGTATAATGATGCTATACTACTTTCATTTGGTGCACTTATAAAGGATAAAGTGAAAGTTGCTTATGCATACGATTTATTAATATCTGA
Organism: uncultured Bacteroidales bacterium; assembly: GCA_964421355.1. Lineage (GTDB taxonomy): Bacteria > Bacteroidota > Bacteroidia > Bacteroidales > JALTDM01 > JALTDM01. The sequence goes on along the minus strand of CAYQWX010000016.1, from coordinate 22,563 downwards.
TTTAAGGACAACAAATAGTGGTTCTCATGAAATAGTTATAACTATTTTATTGAGCAAAAAGTCTAAAAGAAGTTCGTTTTTTAGAAGATAAAGTGGGTAATTACGCCAATTTCATAATATCTTATTTGTATATTTTTGATACATTTGCCATTTATTTTTACGAGAAATGAAAAAAGTTTTAATTATCTCTTATTATTGGCCTCCTGCAGGAGGAATATCTGTACTTAGAACATTAAAATTTGTTAAGTATTTACGTAATTTTGGATGGGAACCTATAGTCTATGCTCCGTCTAATGCACATTATCTTTATTATGATGAAAAAAATTTTAAAGATATTCCCGATAATGTAAAAATAATACGCAGAAAAATAATAGAACCTTTCAGTTTATTTAAAGTTTTGACGGGAAGGAAAAAAGATGATACTTCAAATCCTGTGTATGCCAAGGAAAAAAGTCATTTTTTAGATAATTTATTTATTTGGATAAGGGGGAATTTTTTTATACCTGATGCCAGATGTATGTGGATAAAACCTTCTGTTAAGTATTTGTCTAAATATTTACAAAATAATCCCGTAGATGCCATATTGACTGACGGACCTCCTCATACAAATACCGTAATAGGAATGAGATTGGCACAAAAATTTAATATACCTTTTCTGGCTGATTTTCAAGACCCATGGACACAAGTAGATTATTACAAATTATTTAAATTGACAAAAATTGCAGACAAAAAGCACAAAAAACTTGAGCAGGAGGTGTTTTATACAGCAAAGAAAATTACAATTGCAAGTCCTACTTGGGCAAGGGAGCTTGAAGCAATAGGAGCAAAAGATGTAGATGTTATTTATTACGGATATGATGAAGATGCTTTTAAAGACATAAAGCCCAAAAATGATAATAATTCATTTACAATCTTTCATGGAGGAATTTTAGGAAATGACCGTAATCCTGAAATGTTTTTCAAAGTATTAAAAGATTTATTAAAAGATAACTCAATATTACAGAAAAAATTAAAAATAAAATTTGCCGGCACAATAGATATAAATGTAAAAAATGAAATAGAAAAAAACGGGCTGAAAGATTATTTTGTTGATTTAGGAACATTACCTCGCCATGAGGTATTGCAACTTATGGTTGATTCAAACTTGTTGTTGTTGCCAATAAACAAAGCGGACAATGCCAAAGGTCGTTTGCCCGGAAAACTATATGAATATCTTCGCTCATTTACCCCAGTGCTGGCATTAGGACCTAAAGGAAGTGATGTGGAAAAAATATTGAAAGAAACTAAAACAGGTATTTTATGTGAATATGATGATTATGATTGTATATACAACTTTTTGAAAAAAATATTGGAAGAAGATATTAATTTTTTACCCCAATTGGAAGCGATTAAAAGTTTTGATGTTAAGGAACAAACAAAAAAAATAGCAGGGTTTTTAGATGAAATCACAAAGAAATAATGAGAAAATAAAAGCATTATGCTTTTTTGATTATGACAAAGGTAGAGATGTGGAAATTTTAATGCCTTTGTTGTATTTTGGTGAAAAGTATTTGAATATAGAAGTCAAGAAAGCATTTATTTTTGATATTGATAAAATAAGACGGGAAAAACCAGATATTGTAATTCTTGCCAATACAATAGGTTCTCAAAATCATCATTATATAGCAAAATATGCTTATGAAAACGGAATAAAAGTTTTTGCACTTATTTCCGAAGGCAATTTTAGAACAGATGGCACCTTTAATTACTGGGGATACAATACCGATAAAAAATTTTATCAAGAGTATATTTGTCATTGGTCCAAACGTACAAAAGAGTTTTTGAGTAGGGAATTACCCCAATACAAAGATAAAATGGTTCTTACGGGAGCCACAGGTTTTGACAGATACAAAATATATGATTTTGAAACAAAAGAGTCTTTTCTAAAAAGGTATGGGCTTACTCAATATAAAAAAATAATAGGATATGCCGGGTGGGCATTTGGTAAATTGTATAATCCTACGGGGTTGATGGAAATAAGGAATACGCACAAAGAAAATGCAGATGCAAGAATAAAATGGATGAAGCAACAACAAAAACTTGTAGAAGGCATATTAAGACAAGCTGTGGAAAACAATCCAGATATATTATTTATTCTAAAACGACATCCCAATGAAAAGCATCCTCATCTCACCCAGCCAGATAATAACGAAATGGTAAATCTATCCCATTATCCTAATGTTCTGTATTTAACAAATGAAGAAGATGTACACACTCTGATAAGCGTTTCGGATATTTGGACTGCTTTTGAATCTACTACCACCATAGAAGCCTGGATGATGAAAGATATGCCTACTATATTTATAAATCCTGACCCTGATTTTAAGCGTGATATAAATTATAAAGGAACAGTAATAGTAAAATCTTATGAAGAACTCCAACAAAAAATAAACGAATATTACGAAACAGGGAAAGTTGCAGAGATGTATTTGCCACAAAAAATAGAAGCTCGGAAAGAAATAGTAGAAAATGTAATAGGTTTTGCAGATGGGATGAATCATATAAGGGCTGGTTATTATTTAATGCAAACGGTAAAAAAAGTAACTCCTAATGCTACTAAAAAAGTGAAAATACATCCTCTATTCTTAACACGTTTTATAATGCTTAATATTTTAAGACATTTTTACCAAAAGACTTTATTTGAAAAAATACCAAGACTAAAAAAAACAGTTTGGGTATTTGATAGATATAAATTAAAAAACATAGAGCCTCTCAAAGAAAAATATTATAAATATTTGGATAGGTTCCATTCTCAGAATAAAATACCAGAAAAAATAAGTGATAGTAATTTCTGGAAAAAATTATTACACGAATAGGGGTTTGGTCCCTTATTTTTACCAAAATAAGAAAAGATAAATCAATTTTTGTAAATTTGCATTATTAAATATCAAATTAATATAAAAACATGTTAAATTTTACTGATAAATCTGTTCTTATTACAGGAGGAACAGGTTCTTTTGGAAAAGCTTTTGTTAAAGCAATTTTGTCAAAATATCCTGATATAAAACGATTGGTAATATATTCCAGAGACGAACTCAAGCAGTTTGAAATGTCGCAAATATTTCCGAAATCAGAATACAAAGGAATAAGATATTTTATTGGAGATATTAGGGATAAAGAGCGTTTTAGAAGAGCTTGTGAGGGAATTGATTATATAGTGCATGCAGCTGCTTTAAAGCAAGTGCCTGCCGCAGAATACAACCCATCGGAATTTGTGAAAACAAATATACTTGGGGCACAAAATGTTGTAGATGTGGCATTGGATATGGGAGTGAAAAAGGTTGTGGCGTTATCTACTGACAAAGCAGCAGCACCGATAAATCTTTATGGAGCAACTAAACTCGTATCCGATAAATTATTTATTGCGGCTAATAATATGAAAGGGAAAAGGAATATAACTTTTTCTGCGGTCCGTTATGGTAACGTATTAGGCTCCAGGGGTTCTGTGGTGCCGTTTTTCTTAAATAAACGCAAAGATGGGGTTCTTCCTATTACGGATAAAACCATGACAAGATTTAATATTACATTAGACCAAGGAGTAGATATGGTAATGTATGCTTTGGAGAAATCTATAGGAGGAGAATTGTTTATTCCCAAAATACCTTCATACAAAATTACAGATGTAGCAAAAGCGGTATGTCCCGAATGTAAAATAGTAGAAATAGGTATCCGTCCAGGAGAAAAACTTCATGAAGAAATGATTACTTCAAGTGATTCTTTCAATACGATAGATGCCGGAAAATATTATATTATTTTACCTACAATGAATGAAGAAAAACGAAAAAAATATTTGGATTATTATAATGCCACCCCTGTAAAACTCGGTTTTTCTTATAATTCATTAGATAATACAGAGTGGATTACTATAGAAGAGCTTAGAAAACAAATAAAAGAATATGTTGATCCAGATTTTTCGGTATAAAATCAAAATTACAAATGCATGAAGCCAATTCCGTATGGTAAACAATTTATTACTGAGGAGGATATACAAAGTGTAGTAGAAGTATTGCAATCAGACTTTCTTACACAAGGACCAAAAATTAAAGAGTTTGAAGAAAAATTTGCCAAATATGTTGGGGCAAAATATGCAGTAGCCGTAGCCAACGGAACAGCGGCATTGCATTTGTGCAACCTTGCAATTGGCACAAAACCTGGAGATAAAGTCATTACATCACCTATTACTTTTGTTGCAAGTGCCAATTCGGTTTTATACTGTGGTGGAGAAGTCGATTTTGTTGATATTGACCCTTATACATATACTATTGATTTGAACAAACTCGAGCAAAAGTTAGCAAATGCTCCGCTGGAAACATACAAAGGTATTATACCTGTAGATTTGGCAGGTTATCCTGTTGATATAGAAAGGTTACGTAAGATTGCCGATAAATATCATTTATGGATTATTGAAGATTCTTGTCATGCTCCGGGGGCTTATTTTTATGATTCTAATGGGAATAAACAACTTGTTGGAAACGGAAATTTTTCCGATTTGCAAATCTTTTCTTTTCACCCCGTAAAACACATTGCAACAGGAGAAGGCGGAATGATTACCACAAACAATAAGGAATTATATGACAGATTATTACTTTTCAGAACACACGGAATTACCAAAGATGCCAAAATGATGCACGAAAACCATGGCAATTGGTACTACGAAATGCACGAACTCGGTTATAATTACCGCTTGTCGGATATGCAATGCGCATTGGGAATATCCCAACTCAAAAGAGCACGAGAAGGAGTGGAAAAACGCAATAAAATAGCAGAAAGGTATAATAATGCATTTAGTAAAATAGAACAAATAAAAACACCTTATGTTACTGAAAATGTGTATCATGCATATCACCTATATATAATACAAGCAGAAAGAAGAAAAGAGTTGTATGATTTTTTGAGAGAGAATAATATTTATACGCAAGTGCATTATATACCGGTGCATCTGCAACCGTATTACAGAAAAAAAGGCTGGAACAAAGGAGATTTTTCTGTAGCTGAAGCTTACTATGAAAAAGCGTTAAGCTTGCCAATGTATCCGACACTTACAGATGAAGAACAAGACTTTGTTATTGAAAAAATTTTAGAGTTTTATAAAAAATGAACAACGAAAAGAACTTGGCTATTATTCCTGCTAGAGGAGGAAGTAAACGTATACCTCGTAAAAATATAAAGAATTTTTTTGGCAAACCTGTAATTGCATACTCTATAGAAACAGCACAAAAAAGTAATTTGTTTGATGAAATAATGGTTTCTACCGAAGATGAAGAAATTGCAAAAATAGCACTCCAATATGGAGCAAATATTCCATTTATGCGTAGTGCCAGGTCAGCTAACGATTATGCTACAATAAACGATGTATATAGAGAAGTGTTAAATAAATACCAAGAGCTTGAAAAGACTTTTGATTATGTATGCTTAATTTTTCCTGTAGCTCCACTTATTAGTGTAGATAATTTGAAAAAAGGATTAGATTTGTTAAAATCATCTTCTTTCGATTCTGTAAGACCTGTGGTGCGTTTCGGCTTTCCAATACAAAGAGCGTTTAGAATGATCAAAAACAAAGAAGTTATACCAATGTTTCCCGAATATTTCCTGAAACGTTCCCAAGACTTGGAGCCTGCATATCACGATAGTGGACAATTCTATTGGATAAAAGGGAACAAAGACTTATCAAAGAACAAAGGTGCTTTTGAAATATCCGAATTGGAATGCCAAGATGTAGATAATGAAACCGATTGGAAAATGTTGGAATTGAAATATAGACTACTTAATGATTAAGAATATATACATAAGAGTAGATGCGAACAAGACCATAGGAAGCGGACACCTCATAAGGACACATATACTTGCCAAAGAATTAAGAAAAAAAAACATAAATATTGAATTTATTTGCGAGACAATACCTTTTGATTACGAAAATAAATTATTAAAAGAAGGTTACAAGATTCATAAGAAAAAACCTGCCGAAAAAGAATTAAATAAAATAATAGATATTATTTCTTCTCCTTTGGATAGTTTATTGATAACAGATAGCGACAAAGAAACATTTTATACCAAAGATTTTCAAACTATTATTCGTAGCCATGGAATAAAACTAATGATGATTACCTTTTTTCATCAACCATATTTTTATGCCGATATTATCCTCAATCAAAATATAATGGCATTATCTCAAACTTATAAATGCGAGCCATACACCAAAAAACTTTTAGGTTTGCAATATGTCATATTGAATGAGGAGTACCGATTGCTTGCAAACAACATTAATCTTAATAAAAACAATGCTCTCAAAAAAACAGTTCTTATTACTTTTGGTAGTGCGGATGTGCCGGATAGAACCTCATTTGTATTACGAGCTTTACAGCCTTTGCAATCAGGTTTGCATAAAATAATAGTAATACTTGGTGCGTTATATTCACAAAAAAATAAAGTGGAAGAATTGGCAAAGGCATTTAATATTCCCGTAGAGATTTATCAAAATACTCCTAAAATGCCACATTTGTTAGCTGAGGCAAATGTATCCATTACTTCGGGAGGACTCACAGTGTGGGAAGCAGGAGCATTACATACTTTAAATGTGGTAATGGGCTATTCATATAGAGAAAAAGAAGGTGGTAAGTATTATGGAGACAATAATATTGCAATTTATCTTGGAACAAAAGAAGATTATACTGTAGAAAAATTGTCGGAGAAATTAAATACGATATTAAAATCCGATTATTCTGAAATAATAAAAAATTTGGCAAAAAAAATAAATCCTTTTGGTGTGGAAAAAGTTGTAAATGAATTAATGAAATTGTAAAAGAATATGAGCAATTTAGATAATAAACGAACTTCACAATACAAGAAAAACGCTACTCATGAGAATGTGCTAAAATCAATGAATGAAGCACTATTGCCTGTAGAAAAACAATTAGTGCAAAATTTTTCTATGCCTAAGCATCCTATTATCTTTATAGTAGGAGCTCAAAGGTCAGGTACCACCTTGCTTATGCAGCTTATTGCACAATTATTTGATGTGTCATACCCTACTAATTTCATTGCACGCTATTGGAATGCCCCATATATTGGAGCCACGCTATATAAGAATTTATCCTCACAGTTAGAACACAAAGAATTAGATTTACAATCTGACCTCGGTTATACAAAGGGATTGCAAGGTCCTCACGAATTTGGCTATTTCTGGAAAAGATGGTTTCCTTGGGAAAGTTGGGAAACTCCACAATATGAAAAAATAGATTATTCCCTGTTGCAAAAAGAACTCTCCGCATGGCAAAGTGTAAATGATAATCCACTGGTCTTTAAGAACATACTTGATGTTAGTTTTAATATCAAAAAAATGTATGGAATATTACCGCAAGTATTTTTTATACACATAAAAAGAAAACCAGAGTTTGTAGTACAATCAACATATTTATCACGACAAAAATTATTTAATGATATTTCAGTATGGATGGGACTTAACCCACCAGAATTTAAAGAATTACTAAAACTAAATAATGTTTTTGAGCAAATTGCTGCTCAAGTATATTATTCTGTAAAATATATAGAAAAAGATTTGGAAAATGTTCCTCATTTAACCATCTCTTATGAAGATTTAGTAAATAATACAGAAAATATTTTAAGAAATATAGAATTAAAAACAGGAATAAATAGAATTATCAATAAAATACCTAAACTGGAAAATACAAATAAAACAAAACTACCAAAAGAAGACTTTGAAGAAATAAAGGAGTTTTGCAAGAAATATTTTAATTTATAAATTATACTGAATTATGATTTGTGCCATAATGCAACCGACATATAATCCTTGGCTTGGATATTTTGATATGATAGACAAGGTAGATATTTTTGTATTTTTAGATGATGTACAGCTTGCAAAAAGGAGCTGGCAAGTAAGAAATAGAATTAAAGGTGCTAATGGTGAAATATGGCTTACCATTCCTATCAAAAAAACTGCAAAAAGAGATGAAATAAGGATAAAAGATGCCTTGCCAAATTATGAACAAAATTGGACAGATAAACACTTGAAAACGATAGAGCATAACTATAAAAAAGCAAAATACTTTAATGAAGTCTTTCCCTTTATAGAAAATCATTTTTCAAAAAAAGCAGAATCTCTTGCAGAGTTTAATTCCCAATTGATAATGGACATTGCAAAAAAAATAGGAACCTCAACTGTTTTCAAATATTCCTCTCAATTAAATGTAGAAGGGAACAAAGATGTAAAACTTGTAAATATTTGTAAAAAGCTGGATACTGAAGAATATTTATCTCCTCAGGGTTCTGCCGTATATATAAACCAACATCACAAAGGAGGAGAATTTGTGACAAATAATATAGATTTGTATTATCATGATTATGAACATCCTGTTTACAAACAATTGTATGGAGAATTTTTACCATATATGGGAATATTAGATTTACTTATGAATGAAGGATTTGAGAAAAGCTTAGAAATCATTCAAGCGGGTAGGAAAGAAAATATTCATTATTTAAATTTTTAACACAATGATTTTTAGGGAATTAAATAAAAAAGATAGTCCTGTGTATATCATTGCCGAACTTTCTGCCAATCACGAACAAAATTTTGATTTGGCAGTGGAGACTATTAAGGCAATGAAAGATGCAGGAGCCGATGCTGTAAAGTTGCAAACTTATACACCTGATAGCTTGACACTTGATAGTGATAAGCCGTGGTTTCAAACTCGTAAAGATTCATTATGGGCAGGTCAAAAAATGTATGACTTGTACAAAAAAGGAGAAACGCCTTGGGACTGGCACGAAAAATTGCAAAGATTAGCAAACGAGTTGGGCATGGACTTTTTTTCATCACCCTTTGATTTGCATTCGGTTGATTTATTAGAGAGCATAAATGTGCCTGCATATAAAATTGCATCAATGGAAATTACTGATATTCCTCTGATAAAAAAATGTGCCGAAACAGGCAAGCCTATTATTATTTCAACAGGTGCGGCTATGGAAGAAGACATTGATTTGGCAGTAAAAACATGTTTAGATGCAGGAAATAATCAAATTGCTTTGCTAAAATGCACTTCTGCTTATCCTACACCTTATAATGAAGTGAACCTGCGTCAGATAGTAACTTTACAGAAAAAATATGGCGTGGTTGTAGGACTTTCAGATCACACACTGGGTATAGAAGTGCCGATAGCATCAGTAGTATTAGGTGCAAAGATTATTGAAAAGCACTTTATCCTATCGCGTGACAGTAATGGCTTGGATAAGGACTTTTCTCTTGAGCCACAAGAATTTAAACAAATGGTTACTGCGATTCGTAATATTGAGCAAGCTATGGGAGACGGTAGCTTTGAACCCACTGAAAAAATAAAATCGGCAATAAAGTTTCGCCGTTCACTGTTTGCCGTGCAAGACATAAAAAAAGGAGAAATGTTTACTTCTGACAATGTGCGGTCTCTCCGTCCGGGATTAGGTTTACACCCAAAATATTATTATGATATTTTAGGCAGAAAGGCTACAAAAGATATAGAAAGAGGCGATCCTCTATCGTGGGACATGATAGAGAAGTAAGTATTTATTGCCTTATCAATACAAATTTTTCACTCTTGTTTGTGCGTGGGTTTGTGATTTTCACAATATATGTTCCTGTAGTATAGTGCTTTAGGTTTATCTTGTTTCCCAATGTTTTTAATATGCACAACCCTTGTGTGTTAAATACTTCTATTTTATAATTTTGGTTATCATTTATTTTGAAAATTCCTTGTGATGACGGGTTGGGATAAATTTTTATTTCTTTTTGATTATTTGTTATTTCTTTGTTATATGTCAATGAATTATACATTTCTTGAGCATTGGCAGCATAATTTTGCAAATCATTAAGAGAATGGGCTGCTATATATGCAAAAGCAATTGTAACAGTGTCATTTTGAGATATGTGAAACGGTCCGGTTGAGATAGTTTGTGCTACATCGTTTCCTGTTGAGCCTCCTGCTTGATAATGGTTGTTTGTCATACTTGCAAATTTTTCGGCTTTGCTGTATCCGTCTGCAATTATTATTTGATTTTCTGCTGATGTAGTATTGTCAAAAGAATAGCAATGAATAGGTTGAGTAGTGTGTAAAATTTTGATTCCTGCATATAAGTTGTCAGAGCTTGGACAATATGTATAAGCTATTTGGTTAGCAACATCAAAATTTGCAAAATTATAAGAATAATCTGCAAGATCCCAGTCTGTAAATATGCCGAAAAATACACTGTCTAATGGGACAATGGTATCATTTGTGATGTTTATTGTATAAAACAAAACATTGTTTAAGGTTGGAGTGTCTATTGCCCACACATCTTGATAAACTTTTATTCCCATTTTATTGGTATCTGCATTATTATCATTAAATGCAGAAGTGTAATAATATGGTGTATATTCTGCCCCTGTGCTATCGGCAGCTGATAGTACCGAAAAATCATTTTGTCCTCTTACAGCATCACATACTTTGTTTGGCATACCTATCATGTAGCCACTTTCATAATAAAGAGATTCATTGTAATTTTCAAATAAAAATCCTAATCCTTGCACTGGTGTAAATCTGTTGAAACCGTTTCTGCCATAAGAAGTTACAGTTGTTTTTATATTATTGGGATAAATATTGAGGTAGGAATCGTTTAGAAACAAGCGTTTGTATTTGTAATCGTAGTAATCTAATGAAGTGTCAGCAAATAAGAATTTAAAATCTGAAATAAAATCAAATGGAGCGTCATTTGAAACTTTTGCTCTAAATGTAAAGCCACTTTCATAAGTGCTGTATTGATTTAAAGTGCCAATGAAAGCTGAATCGGAAGGTAATATTTGTATATATGGTGAGTTGCAACTTACTTTTAAGTAAAGATGTGACGTGGCAGTCATATAATTTATTAATTTGACGGAAAACATTAAAGTATCTCCCGAAAGGAAATGAGCGGTATCACCATTTTGATTTTTTACGGAAACATTTTGTACCACCACGGCAGGAGGTAGTGGTTGAGTTAATGCTTTGTATAAATCTATTACTCCATGACCCAACAATCCAACTAAATTTTCATTTCCTTGTACAGTATCTATATTTCGTGCAGTATGTTTTAGTATTGCTTCAATTTGCCAAGGTAGCAAAGTGTCTCCATAGTATTCATCTACCAAAGCAGCAGCTGCTGCTACTTGAGGAGAAGCAAAAGATGTTCCCCACCCATTACTGTAATTATTGTTAGCCCAAGTCGTTAGCACTGCTTCGCCTGGAGCACACACATCTACAAATATCCCATAGCTTGAATGATTCCATTTGTTGTCGTTATTATTTGTGCCTGCTACACTTATTACATTGTCATACGAAGCCGGATAAAAAGGAATGTTGTTGCCATAATTTCCAGCTGCTGCTACTACAAGACAATGAAGGTTATTGGTTACATAATTTATTATGTCTTGTGAATATTGGGAGTAGTAAGTGCTTCCCCATGAGCAGTTTATTATCTTACATCCATGTTGTGCCGCATATATTATTCCTTCATAAGTTTTATTCAAAACTCCTTGCGAGTTACTTATTTTTACAGGTAAAAATCTTACATTGAAACCTACACCTGCTATGCCTGTATTGTTGTCAGGTTCTGCAAATCCTGTTCCTGCAACCAGGCAGCCATGATCGTTTTCTCCTTCGGTTCCTGCTTCGTTCCATTGTGGATTGTTGTCATTATCTCCAAGGTCCCAACCCATAAAATTATCGACATAACCGTCATTGTCATTGTCAATACCATCTATTGGGTCATTATAGTTATAAGCTATTTTATTTTGTAAATCCTCATGGTTTAAATCTATTCCCATATCTACAATGCCTACGGTGACGGAAGTATCTCCTTTGAAAATGTCCCAGGCGGCAAAAGTATTTAGTTTGTTTAAATAATATTGAAAAGAAATTTTGGGATCATTAGGCATATAGCATGGTTGTGGCAGGTAATATGGTTCTGAATAAATTATATTAGGGTCAAGACTTATTTTATTTGCTAATTTTATTTCGTTTCCTTTTTCTTTAATAGTTATTTTGTATATTGTAGATATGTCCACTAATTTATTACCATATTTATCTATTGTTTGTTTAGGAGATTTAGAATAAGGAAAAACTTTTTGTATTTGTTTTATTTTAATTTGATAATGTTTTTGTAAATAATCTTCCCAGTCCCGTGTCTTAAGTTTATTATTTTTTGCCTTAAATATTATTGTTTGTGGCATTATTTCTTGTGAATATGACAAAGAAATAAAAATCAAAAAAAATATAGTAGAAGATAACAATTTTTTCATAATGTGAAAATTATTTTTTCTTTCCAATGGATACAATAATAACTTCTATACGGTTGTTTCTTGCTCTGCCTTCAGGGTCTTTGTTAAAAGAAATAGGGCGTGAACTTCCATATCCTTTTACACTTATACGTTTTTCTTTTATACCATGTTTTATTAAATAGTCTGCTATTTTTTGTGCTCTTTCCAAAGATAATTTTTCAAGTTCTTTTGGGTCACCTTGATTATCTGTATGTCCAGTTACCAAGATATAAGCTTTTTTATTTTCTTTTAAGAATTTTACAAATCTATTCAATTCCGGATATGATTCAGGAAGTAATTCAGCGGTCCTACCTTTGAAAAAAACATTATTTAAAGTTATTACTTGGTCTTTTTCTACGGGAGCCATAAATAAGTTTTGTTCATCTATTTCTTCGTATTTGTCAAGTTTGGTTACATCCAAATGTCTTGTGATGCTATAATATCCTTCGGCAATGGCGTAATAGCCATACTTTTTGCCACGAGGCAAAATAATCTTATAAGAACCGTTTAGAGGGTTGGAGCGGGCAATTCCTGCCAATTTGCCATCAGGCAATATCTCATAAATTACTTTTGCTGCAATCGGTTTCATATTCCTTTCATTTACAACTTTACCTGAAATTAAAACAACAGGGTCCACACCTTGAGAATGGGCAAATAAAGAAAGTAAAGTTGTGAATATGATTAGTATTTTTGATTTCATAATCCATTATTTTTTAGATGGGTTACATACTCTTTTATGTTTAGATAATTGGAATAAATAATTTCTTTTCCTTTTTTTTGTGCTTGTTTTTTTGACCAAAAAAAATCATCAGGAACAGGGTCTCTTCCACTTCCTCCCCACGGACTACAAAAAAATATCCTTCGCAAACTTAAAAAAAATCCTTTTATTGGTCCATGTTTCTTTAATGCTTCTATGCTATATGTAGAGCAAGTAGGATAATATCTACATGAAGGAGGGAAAAGTGGTGATATAATTTTGCGGTAAATTTCTATGAGAATAATAAAAGGATATGAAAGTATTTTTTTTATCATTATTTTATTATTTTATGTTGTTTTAATAAATATATCCCTGTGTAATTTGCGTTATGGATAACAGAAGTTCCACATTTTATTATCCAGTTTAAAGTTATTTCTATTTTGTCAGGTGAGAGTGTTTTATATGTGTATTTTTGCGAAGAAGATTTTTGGTTGCATTTTGAGTTTTTCCATTTGTGTTTATCTTTTTCAGGAACAATATGTTTATAAAATAAATTCCGTATTTCTTCTCCGTTTATTTTTTGATAATTAGGAAAAGAAGATAGTAAAGAGTCTGTGTTTACTTTAAATAATTTTGGTTTTTGTTTTTTTGTTTTTTTGTCGAAAAAATATCTTCCAAAGTAAGAATATGCGGTATCTTGGTATAAAAGTTCCAAGTTGTAAATAGATTTTTTTTTATGATTTTGTAACCATAAATTAATAAAAGTTTTAGGAGTAATTTCAGTAGCGTATTTAAGGCTTTTCCCTTCTTTTACTCTGTCAAAGTTTATGCTTTTTCTGCTTGTGCCACAAGCACTAAATATTAAAGCGAATAAAAGTAAACTTATTTGTTTCACTTGACTATAATATTTTTAATTGTTCTATTGTTTTGGTAGGATTTTCACTGCCGAATATAAAACTTCCAGCTACTAAAATATTTGCTCCTGCCGAAAGCAGTATTTTCCCTGTATCTAAATTAACCCCACCATCTACTTCTATTAAAAATTTGTATTTATGTTTTTTTCTAATTCTATCTAACTTTGCCACCTTGTCGGTAGCAGTTGTAATAAATTTTTGTCCGCCAAATCCAGGATTTACACTCATTATAAGGACCATATCCACAAAAGGCAATGTTTCTTCCAATACGCAAATAGGAGTATGAGGGTTGATTGCTACTCCGGCTTTTGCTCCGGTTTCTTTTATTTGATGTATAAGGCGGTGTAAATGATTTGAAGCTTCATAATGAACCGTTATAATATCTGCTCCTGCTTCTCTGAAACGTTCTATATATTTTTCAGGCTCTACTATCATCAGATGAGTATCTAATGTTTTTTGTGTTTTTGTACGTATTTGCTTTATTATTTCAAAACCGAATGTAATATTAGGAACAAATCTGCCATCCATAATATCTAAGTGGAACCAATCTGCTTTACTTTTGTTTAGCATATCTATTTCGTTTGCAAGTTCCAAAAAATTTGAAGACAATAGGGATGGTGCTACTAAATGAGATTTTGTTTCCATTTTTGTAAATTTTGTTTTGTAAAAATAGTTAAAAAAAATAGTTTAGTTAGTAGAAATTTATTTTTTATGATTTTACACAAGGGAGGAGATTGCTACAATATGAAAACTTCGTAATGAATTATGTTTTTTTAGCAAGTATATAGAATTTTAACTTACTTTATTTTATGATTAGGTTGCTTTCAAAAGTGTGTATTGGGGCATAGGGATAGTGGTATTTATTTTGCTTTATGGAACGCTCTTGGATTATAAAAAACTATTGGAATATTGTCTTGTATAAATAAAAAATAATACCTTTGAGGTTAAAATAAAAAAGTAAACAATTATGACAAAAGCATTAGAAGGTTTTGGTATCAAAGAATCCCTGGAAAGACTGGGCATAAAAGATATAAATCCGGGGGTAACAACAGGAACACAATGGTATGATACCAACGGTTCTATTACAGAATCAATAACTCCAATTGACGGAAGTGTAATTGCAAAAGTAAAGAATGCTACCATGGATGATTATGAAATGGTAGTAAAAAAAGCTCAAGAAGCTTTTAAAGTATGGAGAATGATACCTGCTCCTCAAAGAGGAGAAATAGTAAGACAAATTGGTCTTGCACTTAGAGAATATAAGGATGATTTGGGTAAATTGGTAACCCTTGAAATGGGTAAAATTTATCAAGAAGGTCTTGGCGAAGTTCAAGAAATGATTGATATATGTGACTTTGCTGTTGGGCAATCAAGACAACTTTATGGATTTACAATGCAATCTGAACGTCCTAAACATCGTATGTTTGAACAATGGCATCCATTGGGGATTTTAGGACTTATTACCTCGTTTAATTTTCCTGTAGCAGTATGGGCATGGAACTCTATGATTGCTGCAGTAGCAGGTGATGTGGTAATTTGGAAACCAAGCAGTAAAACTCCTCTTACAGCAATAGCAACTCAAAACATTATTTCAAAAGTATTAAAAGACAACAATGTACCTGAAGGTGTATTTAACTTGGTAATTGCTAAATCTTCTGTGATGGGAGACAATTTCTTAAAAGATAAAAGAATACCTCTTTTTTCCGTTACAGGTTCTACTGCAGTAGGAAAACATGTTAGTGGAATTGTTTCTAAACGTTTAGGAAGAGTAATAGCTGAACTTGGAGGGAATAATGCAATTATTGTTTCAAAACATGCCGATTTAGATATGGCTATTCCTGCAATAGTATTTGGAGCAGTAGGTACAACAGGTCAAAGATGTACTTCTACCAGAAGGTTAATTATACACGAAGATGTATATGATGAAGTAAAAGCAAAATTGTTAAATGCTTATGAACAAATTTCAAAAGATAGAATAGGTAATCCTTTAGATGGACATACACTGGTAGGTCCGCTAATTGATAACTTTGCAGTTGATTTGTTTGTAAATGCACAAAAGAAAGTTGCAGAAGAAGGTGGTAAAGTAATATTTGGTGGACAAGTGTTAACAGGTGAAAAATATGATGGTGGATTTTATGTAGTACCTGCTCTTGCAGAAGCAGAAAATCATTACCAAATAGTCCAAGAAGAAACTTTTGCACCATTGCTTTATTTGCTTAAATATAAAGACTTTGAAGATGCACTAAGAATGCACAATGATGTGCCTCAAGGCTTATCTTCTGCAATATTTACTTTGAATTTGCGAGAAGCAGAAATGTTCTTGTCTGCTGCAGGCTCTGACTGTGGTATTGCAAATGTGAATATAGGAACATCTGGAGCTGAAATAGGTGGAGCATTTGGTGGAGAAAAAGATACTGGTGGAGGTCGTGAATCTGGTAGTGATGCATGGAAAGGGTATATGAGACGCCAAACAAATACTGTAAATTATAGTACGGAATTGCCATTGGCACAAGGAATAAAATTTGAATTATAAAAATAACGTTTACATATTATGAATTAAAGAGGATGTCGTTTGTAGGCATCCTCTTTTTTTAGTTAATATTTATGCTTTAACTGCTTGGCTAATAGGGTTTTAGCGGTGCTGCCGAAGTTTTTATGCATATTTAAAAACCGGAATACATATTTTTGGAGCACTGTAAGCGAAGCGTAGTAATTTACCAATGTTTTGTGTTAAGTAATAAATATGATTTCCCTATCAAATGTTACACAACATATTCAAAATTTCTACAGGATGTAATGCTTTTCTATGTGTACCATGGTGTATTTGTGAGCGGCAACTTGTTCCTGGAGCTGCAATTATCGTTGTGCTCTCTTGCTTACGTATTTCAGGGAACAAAGATAATTCTCCTATTTTCATAGATAAATCATAGTGTTCTTTTTCATATCCAAAGGAGCCTGCCATGCCACAACATCCGGAGTTTACCATTTTCACTTTAGTTCCTACCGGCAATGATAGAATTTCTTTTGTGTAAATAGGATTTGACAATACTTTTTGATAGCAATGCGTGTGTAATAAAATTTCCATGGGTTGTGAAGAAAAAAGGTTAGAAGAGATTTTTCCCGCTTTCATTTCAAAGTATAAAAATTCGTCTATTGTAAAACTGTTGTTTTTTATTTTCTCCGCTTTTTTGTGTGTCTCTTCGTTAGTTAAATCCAAATACTCGTCCCGTAATGTTAGAATGGTAGAAGGTTCTATTCCTATAATGGTGTACCCTTGTTCTACAAATTTGTATAGATAGTCTATATTATGTATTGCGATTGCTTTTGCTTTTTTTACAAATCCCTTTGATAAATATGTGCGTCCGCTTATTAATGGCTTGGTATAATAAATAGGATATCCTAACTTATGCAATAATTTAGTGGCGGCTATACCTATGTGAGCGTCCAGATAATTGGTAAATTCATCTACAAATAATAAAACTTTGGTGCTTTGCTTATTTTCTTTTATAATATTATTTTTCTTAAGCCACTTGTGCCAAGTAGGATTGGAGATAGTGGGCAATTCACGTTGTGGAGCAAATTTTATTATTTTTTTTATGATAGAGGAAAAAGGAGATTTGATAATCAAGTTGTAAACAGCAGGAATTGCAGATGCCAATTTATAAGATTTTGCCATTTGAGCAATCATGATATTGCGGATAGGAGCATGGAACTTATTGTAATATATTTGATAAATATCCGCTTTCATTTTTGTAATATCTACTCCCGATGGGCATTCCGATTTACATGATTTACAAGAAAGACAATTGGACAAGATATCTATCAGCTTTTTAAGTTTGTCTTTGGAAAAAGGTGCTTGAGAAAGGTATTCTCTTATAGTATTGGCTCTTGCCCGTGTGGTAAAATATTCATCACCGGTAGCCATATATGTTGGACACATTACTCCTCCAGATTCTATATTTTTACGGCAGTCTGCACTTCCGTTACATTTTTCTGCTGTAAGCAAAAGATTTCCTGTGGTAGGATATTGAAAAACCGTATTTATTTTTACAGGATTATAATTGGAATACCGTAAATTTTCTGTCATTGACTGGGCATCTATTATTTTACCGGGATTAAAAATATTGTTTGGATCCCATGTGTGTTTTATTTCTTTTAGTACCGAATATAACTTGTCTCCTAACATAAGGGGAATAAATTCGGAACGCAAAAGTCCATCTCCATGTTCACCACTCAAAGAGCCATTGTATTTTTTTACAATTTTTGCAGTTTCTATGGCAACTTGTCTCATAGTTTGTATGCCTTCCTGTTTTTTTATGTCCAAAATAGGCCTTAAATGTAGTTCTCCACTACCTATATGTGCATAGTAAACACAATTAATATTATATTTTGCCAACATTGTTTTGATGTCGGCAACGAATGCTCTAAGTTTTTGTGGAGGGATAGCCGTATCTTCAATAAAACCTATCGGTTTGGCACTTCCTTTTTGATTAGAAAGTACACCGAGTCCGGCTTTTCGCAAATTCCAAGCTTTGGAAATATCGTTTTCTTCTAATACTATATGGAAATAACCGAGATTTTTATTTTTCAAATGCGATATTATAGTGTCTGCCAGCTCATATAGTTCTTTTTTATTTTTGTGGGCAATTTCTGTTAGTAATACCGCTTGTGGATAACCTTTTATAAAAAAACGGTTTTTTCGTTGATTTATATTTTGTTCTGCAAGTCGTATTATTTGGTCGTCCATAAGTTCTATTGCAAAGGGATTAAATTTAAGTAGTTCAAGGTTTGCCTCAAAAATTTTGTCAAAATCATCAAATTGACTTGCAATAAGAAGTTTGTTTTCCGGAGGTAGTTCGTCAAGTTGGACTTTTATTTGATATGCAAATGCTAATGTTCCTTCACTACCACATAAAAATTTTGCAATATTAAATTGTTTAGTGGAAGAATCCGAAAATATTTCACTATCTGCCAACTCGTCTAAAGGATAACCGCTGTTCCTTCTATGTAATGATTTGTCGGGATAATTTAGTTGTATTTCTTGTTGGATGTCATCTTTTGATAGGATTGAATAAAACTTGCGGTATATATTTCCTTCCAGAGTGTTCAATCTTATTTTTTGTGCAAATTCTTCTTTGCTTAATGGATAAAATTCTGCTTCTTCTCCATTGGATAGAATAACCTTTACAGATAAGATTTTTTGACGCGTGGTGCCAAGTCTTAGAGAACGTAATCCGGAAGAATTATTTCCAAACATACCGCCTATGGTAGCTCTGTTGGAAGTAGATGTTTCTGGTCCAAAAATCAAATTGTATTGTTTTAGTTTGTTATTTAATTCATCTCTTATTACACCTGGCTCTACTATTGCATATTTTTTGGGGGTATTTATTTCTATTATTTTGCTAAAATGTTTTGATATATCGGCTATCACGGCTTTGCCGACTACTTGTCCTGCAAGGGAAGTGCCTGTGCCACGTGGAATTATAGGATAGTTATATTTGTTTGCCCAATGTATGAGTATTTTTATGTCGTCTTTATTTGTTGGGAAAGTAACTAATAAAGGTGTAATTTTGTAAATAGAAGCATCGGTTGCATAAAGCAATAGTTTATGGGGTTCATGCCAAATTTCGCCTTTGAAGCCTTCAGTTATAAGATGCCGGATATGAGATTGTGATATCATTATCTTTTGTAATTTATTTTATGATAGTAATTTTAGCGTCAGTTTGGTAATAATCTGCTCCTTTTGAAATAGCTTTTTTTACTTGTTTTCTTGTTTTCATTCCCCACATCATTACTTTTAGACCTTTCAAATGAAGTAACTTCACATCATTTCTATTCAAAAGGGAATAATGGATACTTACTCCTTCGAAATTTGTTTTTTGGAGTTTTGATAAAGCATCATCTAAATTTGATGCGTAGTAAAATAATATATAGTTTTTATGTTTGGCAAGGAGGTTTAATAGTTTAGGGTTGTTTGTCTCTACAAAGAAGGCATTTTCCGTTTTATGTTTTTCTACCAAATTGTATATTGTATTTGCGAGTGTATGGAGACAAGTATCGTTACAGCCGTGTGTTTTTGTGTCAAATGATATTATTTTGTTGTCTTTGTGTAGATTTAGAAAACTATCTACTTTGCATATATTATATTTTTTTAATAAATATTTGTATTTTTTAATTTTAGCATAATTTAATTCGGGGATATATTTTGAGGAGTGTGGTGTTGTGCTGTTGTGCCAAAAAATCAGTATAGTGTCTTTTGTTATTTGCACATCACCTTCTGTGCCTTCGTAATGTGTATAAGCTTTATGTAGTGATTGGTAAGAGTCAAGAGGATAGTATGATTTTATTCCCATTCCTCCATGTCCTAAGATTCCTATATTGTTATGAATAAATATTTTTCTACTACAACTAATAAATATGAGTAATAGTAGAAATCCACTGTATATAAGTGATTTACCTATCAAATTTCTCATGAAGAACCCATTCCAAAGTTTTTAAATCCAAATCTTTAGCTACAATCTTTTTATTTTCATCTAATAAATATACGCGAGGAGTCATAAATACATCATAAATCATTACAAGTTCTCCGTAGTTTTTACCTACATAGCGGGCATTTATCCAGTCGGTATAACCATTGTCCATTACAAATTTTTTCCATACATCAAAATCATTAGTTACAGTTACTGCAACTACCTGTATCCCTTTTGATTTATATTTTTCATATAATTTGTGGAGTCCCGGAATATATTTTTTGCAATGCTCACAATCTGCTGACCAAAGAAATAATATTGTTGCTTTTGCATGAATTGTATCCATATTTATAAGTTTTCCCGTATTCATATCTGCAAGAGGTACTATGGGGATTTTTTTGCCGGGTAAAAGTTTTTTCATTGTTTCCACTTTAAACTTTAGGCGTTGTTTGAATGCTTCGTCAATTGGTATTTTACCGGATAAAAAGTATTTTTCTGCAATAGCAATGAATGCTTTTTCATTTGCCCATTTTCCGGATGTTTCAAAATTTTTTAGCATAAGTCTTGCTAATGCATCTAATACTTTTGGATTTTCCCCTGCTTTTGCCAGTATTTTTAATGCATCAGCGGTTATGCTATCGGAATTGTTATATGCTACTTGGGTGAAGAATTTATTTAATTTATTTGCTAAAATCGTAGTATGGAGCAATCTGGCGTCAGAAAAGTCTATATAATCAAAAAAATGATTTTTGTAGTATAAATATTTATTCATTCTAAGTGCAGAATCTTTTTCTGCTTTGGTTAGATTTTTAGGAATGGTAAATGTATCAGGGACAATTGTTTCTTGCATTGAATATAACATTTTGGCAAAAAATGTTCCTTTAGCTTTTTTTATATATTCTTGCCGTTTATTATTCATCCAAGCATTAAACTTTTCAATATCTGTGTTTATTGCTTTTACAGAATCAGGATTATTGTGCCATTTCATCATTCGTTTAGAAAATTCTCTCATTTTATTTCTATTGGAATATGAAAACTTTTGGTATGATAAAAAGAGTTCATTTTCTTTTGAGTTTTCTACTTTTGCAGTATTTAGAAAATCTGAAGCATCTGCTGTAATAGAAAATTGTTTATTGTTGTCATCTAAAATTATCTCGATAAAAGATTTTTTAGGCAATACTATAAAATATGTACCGGTGGGAGTAATAGAATCTGTTTTGAAAACAATATCTCCATTATTATTTGTTTTTAGTGTATCCAAAAATATTGTTTTTTGTAAATAATGAGCTCCTAGTACAACATCTTTGTCTTCCCAGCCTTTAATATGTAATGTAATGGATGTTCCTTTATTATTGTTATTTTGAGGGTTATTTTTTTCTTTTTGGGAGAAACATGATGTTGTTAATAAGAAAATTATCCCAATTCCTCCAATTAGTATCCTTTTCATACGAATAATGATTTTAGAAAAACTTTATCAAATGTATATATTTATTAAATAATCTTTCTTGTTTCAAAATAATATTCCACAAAAATAATCTTTTTTGAAAAAATGCAGTAATTTTGCCAATTATAAGGTGGGATGCCGGAGCGGTTGAACGGGGCGGTCTCGAAAACCGTTGTACTCGTAAGGGTACCGGGGGTTCGAATCCCCCTCCCACCGCTATATTATATTATTTCACTCTTGTGTGTAATTTGTTGTGTGGTAGAAGGTTAGTTGTTGTGGTGTTTTTTATCTTGTGAATAAAAATAAATTTAATAGGTAAAGTTATTTCGTTAAATTATTTTTGTAGTATATTTGCACTGCAAAAATAATTTTGCAAGCAGATAACGGTGAGGTGGGTGAGTGGCTGAAACCAACGGTTTGCTAAACCGTCGTACCTTTAACCGGGTACCGCGGGTTCGAATCCCGCCCTCACCGCATTTCCTTTTCTTTATATGCAAAAATCCTTAAAAAATTATTTGATGTTTTAACTTTATCTTTTGCTGCCTTTGAAGCAAACAAAAATTAAATATAAAAGTTATTCTAGATATTTCGTTGGGTGGGTACTCCAAAAAAGCGTGAGGCACAAGTACTATTATTGTTTAGTGCATTTGTTTCAAAACCTGTCCTACAAAAATACGGTCGTA
>CAYQWX010000015.1:0-36361 GCA_964421355.1 uncultured Bacteroidales bacterium | reverse complement strand
GCTCTTTGGTAAACTATTCCACCGAACCCAAGCGCAGAGTGGATTGGACTTTCGGGATAGGCTACGGCGATGATGTAGAAAAAGCAAAAGCCATACTTAAAAGTTTATGTGATGCGGATAGCCGCATATTAAAAGACCCGGAAGTGTTTATTGCCGTATCCGAATTGGCAGACAGTTCCGTTAATCTGGTAGTACGAGCATGGGTTAATGTTGCCGATTACTGGGGAGTATTCTTTGACATGAACCAAAAAGTATATAACACATTCAACAAAGAAGGTATCAATATTCCATTTCCTCAAATGGATGTACATCTACATCAAAATACTTAAAAATACATTCAGAAAAAGGACGTTCAATAAGTGACGTCCTTTTTATTTCTCACAACAGCACAACCACTTAATTTACAGATATATACTACGACAATCTTGAATTAAAGATTTAATTTTCACTTTGTTTCTTTATGTAACACATATTTTTAATACATACGTTTAAAAACTTCATAAGATTTCAAAGGTGATATATTCATTTTTTCTTGAATATTTTTTAGCAATTTTTCTATTAGATCATGTCTAACAACAGGTGGTAGTTTTAACCCTTCGTTATAACTATATTGGAGTAATAAATTTGAAATATATTTTGCTTGCTCTTGTGATAAAATATACTCAATATCAAATTCTTCTTTTTCCCTTTCATTAGACAAAATACCTAAAAGAAAAGAATAAAATATCAAAAATTGAGAGAAAAAAGCAGATGTATTTTTTATTCTATCCAAAAACATAATGGTATCAGTCAAAAATCTAAACAATCGATTATCTTCTATCTCATACGGAATAGTTTTGTCAAGTAGTTCAGATATTAAAAATATTGCAGGTATTTTATTATATTGATTATGAAAAGAAAAAGTATTTGAAGCACCTATCTCTTTTATTATCTGTAAATCTCTGTTATTATTAGGCGTAAATATTATTTCTATACTATTCAACGGTAGGAAAAAAGATTTTTTTTTGCGGCTTTGTCCTCCATATACAAAAAAGGAAAGCCTTCCGAGGCTTTCCGTAAATAGATGAACTATAAGATGCTTATCCGAATAATTTATGGTTTTTATTACAATGGCATTAGTTTTTATTGGTGTAGCCATCGTTTTTTATATAGTTAAGATATCTTTTTCTTTCTTTTCCAATATTTTTTCTACTTCTTCTATATATTTTTTTACCATATCTTCCAATTCCTCTTCTTTTCTTTTTTCCAAATCTTCGGGCAATCCTTCTTTTTTCATCTTCTTTAGGGTTTCCATTATTTCCCTTCTAATATTCCTTATTGCTATTTTTGATTGCTCACCTTCATGCTTTACTTGCTTTACGAGTTGTTGTCTGCGTTCTTCACTCAGTGGAGGGATAAAAATTCTTATTTGTTCTCCGTTATTTTCAGGATTAAAACCTAAGTTTGCTTCTATTATTGCTTTTTCAATAACGGGAATCATTGACTTTTCCCATGGTTGTATAGATATAGTTCGGGCATCGGGCGTATTAACATTAGATACTTGGTTTAATGGAGTACTATTTCCGTAATAGTCTACCATTATGCCGTCTAACATGTGTATATCTGCTTTCCCTGCACGTATTTTTACAAGTTCTTTTTTTAGGTATTCTATCGCTTTGTCAAATTTTTCCGTGGCTTCTTCAAACAATATCATTACTTCTTCTTCCATAGCATATAGTTTTTTATTATTTTGATAAAATTTCTTTTAATTCTTTTTCGGAAACTTCTTTATATACACCAAAATTAACAAATCTATTAAGGCGTTTATCCAACATTTCATTAGTATCCATTTGCAATACTTCATTCAAATGCTTTTTAATTTCCCTTTTTGCATTTGTCATTGCTTTTTCTTTATCTACATGTGCACCACCAAGTGGTTCTTTTATTATTGCATCTATTATGCCAAGTTTTAGTAAGTCATCTGCAGTTAGTTTTAATGCTTCTGCTGCTTCTTTCTTGTAGTCCCAGCTTCTCCACAATATTGACGAACATGATTCCGGAGAGATTACCGAATACCAAGTAAATTCCATCATCAATACCTTGTCTCCTATCCCTATGCCCAAAGCTCCACCGGATGCACCTTCTCCTATTATAGTAACTATTATAGGAACTTTTATTCTAAACATTTCATATAAATTACGTGCTATAGCCTCAGCTTGTCCTCTTTCTTCCGCTTCCAATCCGGGATATGCTCCCGGGGTATCTATAAGAACTATTATTGGTTTATTAAATTTTTCGGCAAGTCTCATTAGTCTTAATGCCTTACGATAGCCCTCAGGATTTGCCATTCCAAAATTGCGATATTGACGCAGTTTGGTATTTGCTCCTTTTTGGTGACCTATAAACATAACGGTTTTTCCATCAAAATCTCCAAACCCACCTACAATGGCTTTATCGTCTTTTACATTTCTGTCTCCATGTAATTCTATAAATTTTCCTTTGGTAAAATGTTGAATATATTCTAGTGTGTATGGTCGTTCGGGATGACGGGATAATTGAACTTTTTCCCAAGCAGTCAATTTTTTTGTGATTTCTTTTCTTATTTTTTGAATCTTTTCTTCAAGTTCTTTTATAGATTGACTAACATCTACTTTTCCTTTGGATTCTATTTTTTTGAGCTCATCAAGTTGCTCATATAATTCTTTAAGTGGTTCTTCAAATTCTAAAAAAAACATACAACCCCCTTATATTTTACTTTTTATTATTGCAAAGAAAATATTTTTTTCTTAATCTGCAATATGTTTTCAAATATTGTATAAACCTAATTTCATTTTTCAAATATAAAAAAGGCTACCACTCTTTTTATAAAGAGAATGATAGCCCTCTTTTTTTATTTATATTTTTTACTTAAAACAGTCCTCCTTTTTGATATATTTCCATTTGAACATCAGAGAATGGATTTATATGTGTTTTTTTACCATTATTCAGGTTTTCCACCTCTCCTGTTTCAAAATTCACACGAATTATATCTCCGTCTTTCAATTCCAACTCTTGCACAAAATCATCTTTATATGTAAGTATTGGCAATCCTGCATTTATTGCATTACGTTCATATATAGCACCAAACGAACCTGCTATAACTGCGTTTATACCAAGTGCTTTAAAGCAATCTACCGCTTGTTGACGTGAACTTCCGGCACCAAAATTTTTCCCTGTAATAACTATATCTCCGGAATTGGCTTTTTTTGCAAAATCTTCAAATCCTTCCAGATTGTCCAAGCAATATTTTCCCATCTCATTTATATCAGTGATAGTCAAGTATTTATTATGGAATATCATGTCGGTATCTATGTTGTCTCTCATTATCATCCATACTCTTCCTTCTACCACTTTGGGTTTGTCATAAGATGTTTTACTTTGTTGGTCCACCACTTTTCTTTTGTTTTCTTCATAAGCCTGTATCTGTTCTTCGGTAAGAGTTATTGGTTCGTCAGGCACATCGTCAAAAGTTGTAATATATCCAGCTATAGCCGACGCAGCTACTGTGGCAGGTGAAGCAAGATAAACCTTACCTTTTCCTTGTTTGCCCGGAAAGTTTCTATTACCTGTGCTTATTGTAGTTTCTCCAGGTCCATTCATTCCTACTTGACCTGCGGCACAACCTGCGCAACCGGCATTAGACACCAATGCTCCAGCTTCTTTGAATATTTTTATTATTCCTTCGTCAAGACACTGTTGCCATATCTTGTCAGTAGAAGGAACTATTTTTAGGACGACACCTGGTGCTACTTTTTTACCTTTTAACACATTAGCTACTATCCGCATATCTTCCATTCGTCCATTTGTGCAACTACCTACAAAAGCCGAATCTATTTTTACTTTTTTAGCTTCAAGTATGTTTACAGTGTCATGTGGTTTTCCAGGTAATGATACCATTGGGACAAATTTGGAGAGGTCTATCTCAAATGTTTGTGCATATTCGGCATTATCATCAGCATATACAGGTTCTATTTTTTTACCGCTTGCTATTTCGGAAAAAGATATTATTTCTTGATTGGGTGGGAAAAAGATAATAATTGCTCCCATTTCTGTAGCCATAGAAGCAATTGTTATTCTTTCGTCTAATGTGAAATTGTCCACTTCTTCACCATAAATTTCTATTGCATGTCCCAGAAGTTTATTAGCACCAAATATGTGAAGTAAATTTAATACTATATCTTTTGCAAAAATATTTTCAGGTCTTTTGCCTTTCAAAATTATTTTTACAGAAGGAGGCACTTTAAACCACACTTTACCAAAAGCAAATGCTGCTGCAATATCTTTGTCTCCCATTCCTTGTCCAAAAGCTCCTACCGCACCAAGTATATTTGCATGCGAGTCAGTTGTTACAGCAGTAACACCACTATACACAAGACCTTCTTGCATCATTAGGTGTGTACCTATCCCCTTGTCAATATCATATACTTTTATTCCGTGTTTTCTTGCCCATGTACGTATAAGATGTTGATTTGCAGCATAATTTTGACTTGATCCAGTAGGATTTGTATCAAATGTGAAAAATGTTTTTTTAGGATCGTCAATTGGTAAATCCTTTTCTTCTATGTTTTTGATAACATTTGCACCACCAAAATCTCTTGCGGCTCTTACATCTATTGCAACATCAACTATGTCTCCCGGGATTACTTCTTTCTTATTGCTATGATTTGCAATAATTTTTTCTATAATAGTCATTCCTTTCATAATAAGTTCTTTTTAATTAGTTTTTTAACGAATATGATTTATAGATTGTACTATTTCCTCATCCTTTTTAATTCCCCTAAATGCTAAAATTAACAAAATTAAGGATATTAAAGGATAAATAAGTGGCATACGAAATGCAAAAACAAGTTTTTTTATAGCCATTGCTTGTTCATAGTAATAAAATATAAGCACATAAACTCCAATTGTTAGCACCCAATTAAATAAGGTAAGCTTCATTTGTAATTTACGATTTTTATATAAAAATATAGTTAAAAATGAAATCAAAGCTACAGCAATAATAATTATTGCCAATGGCATAGTTGCAAATATTTCTTCTTTTGTGTTATTTTCTGCCAACTTAAATGCAGTAAGGTCATAAATTTTGTTATCAATTATAAATGAAATTATAGGATTATTTAACATTAGTCCCATTAAAATTACTACTATTAATAAGTATAATGATTGTATTCTTTGTATCATATCTTTTTAATTTTTGCGGGTTGCTGCCAAATATGTATTTAATAACAATGATGCAATAGTCATCGGTCCTACTCCACCAGGAACAGGTGTAATGTAAGATGCTTTTGGACTTACACTTTCAAAATCAACATCACCTACTATTTTGTAACCTTTTTCATTGTTTACAGGGATGCGAGATATACCAACATCAATTATTATAGCTCCGTCTTTTATCATATCTCCTTTTAAATATTCAGGCTTACCAAGAGCAACTATCACTATATCAGCTTGTTTAGTAAAATGTACAATATCATTGGTATTACTATGACAAAGTGTAACGGTTGCATTGGCATATTCATTTTTTTGACTCAACAGAATACTTAAGGGACGCCCTACTATATGACTACGCCCTAATATTACAGCATGTTTACCTGTAAGTTTTATGTCATAATGCTTCAACAATTCTACTATTCCCATAGGTGTAGCAGGAATAAAAGAAGGTAATCCCAATGCCATTCTACCTATGTTTTCGGGGTGAAATCCATCTATGTCTTTTTTAGGATTTATAGCTTCTATTATTTTTTGTTCGTTTATATGTTTTGGCAAAGGTAATTGCACTATAAATCCATCAATATCATCATTGTTATTTAGTTCATCTATTTTGTATAATAGGTTTTCTTCTGAAATTGTTTCGTCAAACTTTATCAATGTGGAGTCAAACCCCACATATTTACACGCTTTCAATTTTGAATTTACATAAGTTTTACTTGCTCCGTTTTCCCCTACAAGAATAACGGCAAGATGAGGAATTTTTCCTCCTTGTTTTTTTATATTTTCCACCTTTTGCTTCAAGTCATCTTTTATTGTTTGTGAAGTCTTTTTCCCATCTAATATTATCATAGCCAAGAAGTTTTATTTTTTTCTTTTTTTCTTTTTGTTTTTCTTCATCATACCTCTTATTCCTCCGGTAGCAACCATTTTCATCATTTTCCTAGCTTCATTAAATTGTGTAAGTAATTTGTTTACTTCGGTAACAGAGGTTCCACTACCACTAGCAATACGTCTTTTGCGTGAAGCATTTATTATTTCAGGATGTTTTCTTTCTTCTGGAGTCATCGATAAAATAATAGCTTCTACTCCATTGAAAGCATCATCATCTATATCTACATCTTTTATGGCTTTTCCCATACCCGGTATCATCCCCATAAGGTCTTTGACATTACCCATCTTCTTTATTTGTTGTATTTGTTTATAGAAGTCGTCCAAATCAAATTCGTTCTTAGCAAGTTTTTTCTGAAGTTTACGGGCTTCTTCTTCATCGTATTGCTCTTGTGCTTTTTCTACAAGAGAAACAATATCACCCATACCCAATATCCTGTCTGCCATTCTATCAGGATAAAAGATGTCAAGGGCATCTAATTTTTCACCGGTGCTTACAAATTTAATAGGTTTATTCACAGTATATTTGATAGAAAGGGCAGCACCACCTCTGGCATCACCATCAAGTTTGGTGAGCACTACTCCATCAAAATCAATTACATCATTAAACTCTTT
The DNA here is from genome assembly GCA_964421355.1 of uncultured Bacteroidales bacterium. Lineage (GTDB taxonomy): Bacteria > Bacteroidota > Bacteroidia > Bacteroidales > JALTDM01 > JALTDM01. The sequence goes on along the minus strand of CAYQWX010000015.1, from coordinate 29,629 downwards.
CGCGGTATTCACAGCATCTTGTCCTGTCATTGCATCAACTACAAAGAGTGTTTCATTAGGATTAAGCTCTTTTTTTAGACGACTTATTTCGTCCATCATTTCCTGATCTATAGCCAAACGTCCTGCCGTATCTACTATAACATTGGTGTAGCCCATTTCTTTGGCATGTTTTATCGCCTGCTTAGCTATTTTTACAGGGTCCTTTTCTCCTTCTATTGTAAATACAGGAATATCTATTTGTTCCCCTAACACTTTTAACTGTTCTATTGCCGCAGGTCTATACACATCTCCTGCCACTAATAACGGTTTGCGTCCTTTTTTTTGTTTTAGGAAACGGGAAAGTTTTGCACTAAATGTAGTTTTACCTGAACCTTGCAATCCTGCAATTAAAATTATGTTTGGTTTTCCATCAAGATTTATATCCACCTTTTGTCCACCCATCAATTCTATAAGTTCGTCGTGTACAAGCTTTACAAGCATTTGCCCGGGTTGGACTGATTTTATTACTTGTTGCCCTATTGCTTTTTCTTTTATTTTATCGGTAAATTGCTTTGCTATTTTGTAGTTTACATCTGCATCTAATAATGCCCTCCTTACCTCTTTTAAGGATTCTGCTATATTTATTTCGGTAATTTTGCTTTTCCCTTTTAGAAGCTTAAATGACTGTTCCAGTTTTTCGGTTAAATTTTCAAACATAAGCAATATATTTTTGTCTTTTAGTTATTTAATTTTTGCAAAGATATAGTATAATTTGTAAATAGAGATTAGGTAAATTTATAATGTTTAGGTATTTCAGATTTAGTAGTCTTTATAATATTTTTATACCTATAATTAATTGGTCATCTATTTGTCCTACATTGGCTTGTTCTTGCCATTTATTTATTTCTTCATCTAATATTCTCTTTTGTTCGTCCATTGGCATCTGCGATATTGATAACAGCAACTGTTTAAATCTTTTATGACCATATTTTGAGTTTTTAACTCCTCCAAACTGATCGGTATATCCATCTGTAAAAATATATATTATATCATTCTTTTTTACTTCTATTTCTATTTTTGTAAATGGCTTGGGATTATAATGAAATCCTACTGGTTGCCTATCGGCAGCAAATTCATATAATATTAAATTGTTAGTTTCGTCAATTCTTATTTTTTTAGGACTTTTGGGTGTATCAAAGTCGTCTTTATTTCTTATAAGATATAAAGGATTTTTAGCACCTGAATATTCTATTTTATGTTCTTTATAAAAATAGTTTATTATTGCCATATCTATGCCGTCTTTTTTCTTTTCATAATCACTTTCCTCTTTTTTATTAAGGGAATTATATACTTTATTTCTTAATTCTTCCAATATTTCATTAGTGTGCATAAATGATTTTTGCGAAAAAATTTCATTCAAAAATGTTATTCCTAACAGGCTCATAAATGCTCCAGGAACTCCATGCCCTGTACTATCGGCAGCTGCAAACACCAGACTATCAACAGATTTTATATTCCGTATAAAATAAAAATCTCCGCTCACTATATCTTTGGGCTTGAAATAAATAAAAATATCCACTTTGTTTTTTAAGTCTTCGTAATCAACAGATAATATGGTCATCTGTATCTGTCTGGCATATGATATACTTTGAGTAATGTTTAAATTTTTTTCTTTTATTTCTTCATTTTGATTTAGTATTTTCTTTACCAGTTTTTCTAACTTTTCTTTTTGTTCCTGTATTTTTTGAGTACGTTCTTTTACCACTTTTTCCAGTCGTATATTTTTTTGTTTCAAATTGTATGTATAAACTTTAATAATTAGACATATAATTATGCCCAAAAGAATTAAGAAAAGTATATATGCCCACCAAGTCATATACCAAGGAGGCAATATTGTAAATTCATATTTAAACACAGGTGTTTCCTCTCCAAAAACATTCTTTGCCTTCAAAAAGAATGTATATTTGCCTGGAGAGAGATTAGTATATCTGGTAAAATTTTCAAAACCATATCCGCTCCATTCCTTTTCTATTGGATATAACTTATATTGATACTGTATTTTTTTAGGAGCAATAAAATAAGGTGCAGCAAAAGTGAATTTCAACGAATTGAGTTTATAGGGTATAATATTGGAAATTATTTTCCCATTAAGAAAAATAACACTGTCGTTTTGCAAATTTACAGACTCTACAAAAACATTAAATCTTTGTGGAGGAATTGAGGTGTCAAAGGGAATTGAAAAAATATTTTCTCCCGAAGAAAACCAATACACTTTTCTCTTTCTATCATAAATAGGTTTTTCTAATACCATATTATTTAATACGGAAAAATTTCTGTTTTCTATAAATATTCTTTTACCTTCTACTCTTATCCAAGATAAAAGATTATTATCTTTAACTAAATAAGTAGAATCTCTATGCAAATTATATACAGAATGATAAAACGAAGGAATGATATTATTTTTTCCAATACTAATATCAAAGTCAAACGGTGCTTTTAAAAAAGTGTCTTTATCTGAACTGTAATAATATGTATTAGTTTTTAATACTTTATTATCAATTATTTTTATCCCGTAAATAGTATCATTTAAATATATCATGTAATTCAAAGGATTACTGCTATCATTTATTATCTTGGTAGATAATACCTTAGAAGAGTCAATGTTGTACGACAAAGAATAAATTATTCTATGATCCTTAAAACCCAAGTGATTACTATCTATTTCAAATGCTCCAGCTAAATATTTATTATATTTAATTTTAGAAGTTGTTTCCCAAGTTCCGTTTTGTTTTGTAATTATAGAAAATCCCCCAAAACCATTTATTATATAGTAAGTAGTATCATATATATGCGAAGGTATAATATAAACTCCACCTGTTCTCGGTGGTATTTCATGCATAGAATTAGGATTAAAATATAAAGTTTTATACATTCCTTCGGCTATAATTTCATTATCATTTATCGGTTCAATATCCATTATTAAATAATTATTATGTTCTTCTGCCACATTGAATTGTGATGATAAGGATAATTGTTTTGATAATATTAGTTCCGTCACTTTACCAGTAGAACCAACTATTAACTTGTTTTCCCCTATTGGAGCAATTTTTGTAATAAGCGTAGTAACATCTATTTTATTTGCAGGATAATAATAAAGCCCTGTATCATAATAAATTATAACGAAACCATTATTTGTCGCTATCCATATATTATTGTTATCGTCCTGAAAAATCCAATTGATATAAGTATTTGGCAATCCGCCATCATTATCAAATACAGCATAAGGAGTAAGGTCTTTATTTAATATAACAATCCCATAACCATATAGTGCCACTAATAATCGACCATCATGTAAACGACGTAGAGCTAATGCACTATATTTTTGCAACAAAGAATCTATTGGTGACGGGATAGGTATAAGTGTGTCCTTTGTAAAGTCGTATTTCATAAATCCCCGCCACCTTTTTGTCCAACCTTCAAAAAATAATTCATCTGGAGTTTCTTGCAAAATATTCTGCACTCCTAAAAGGCGTAAATGAGAAGTGTTTTTAAGTTTGTAATATCTATCATTCTTTAGTGTATATAATCCATTACGATGTTTGAAATACAAATTATTACCGGCAATATTCATTAAAGAAAAGGTATTAGATTTCCACACTTTCTTTAGGGTATCTTTTACGTATAAGAATGTTTTGGTTACACCTCCAAAAACAATAGTATCTCCTGAAAAAAATATATTTAATACTGAAACGAAATTAGCAGTATCCCCTTTTAGACTATCAGACAAAGCCACATAATTATATACTCCTTTCTTGTCTTGTATTAAATATCCAAAATTATTATCACCACCTACATATATTTTACTCAAAGAATATACTTTTACTACATTGGCATTTATATTCTTATATATAGTGGTAAATTTTAATCCATTATAAAAAATTATTTCTTTATCTGTCCCTATTACCATAGTGCCATTAGGCAATCTATCTACACACCATACCGTCCTTGAACCATTATAATCAGAAGAATGAAAGGTCTTATGAAGAGGTATGCCATAGCGAAAAGATTGAGAAAATCCATATATTATTCCCCAAAATAAAATTATAAAGACAAATAAAATCCTTTTACTAATAAACATTTTTGGTTCATATAGTTTTACCGCAAATGTAACAATTATCCAAAAAGGTAAGTTATAAAAGAAATATTAAAATCAATTTTTGTAATTAAAATAAAATCTATTTCATTGAAAATTGATTACTTTTGCAAAAAAATAGGAAGTATGCACGATTCTTTTTTTAGAAATAGATTTTGGATTGCAATTTTTAACAGACATAGAAAAACATTTATCATATTATCCATAATTACAATTCTATTGTCAGCAGGAGCAAGTTACTTAATAGAACCTTTATATAGAGCAAAAGCTGTTTTCTTTCCGATTCCCATAAGTTCGGTAGGTAAAGCAGCATTATCAGCAAACAGTAATAAAGACTTAATGGAAATAGGAGATGAAGAAGTTGTAGAACAATTTTTACAAATACTTCATTCAGACTATATTAGAAATCATATAATAAAAAAATATAACTTATTTGAACGCTACCATATAGACAAAAACTCCAAATATCCTTATACTAAACTTTATAAAAAATATAATGATAGAATATCTTTTAGAAAAACACGATATTTATCTGTAGAAATAGAAGTATTGGATCCCGACCCTAAAAAAAGTGCCCAAATTGCAAATGAAATAATGGAACTGGTAGATACTGTGGCAAATAATATGCAATATGAAAGGGCTAAAAAAATCTACAATGAAGTAAAAGGAAACTTAAACAAAATGGAAAACGAATTAAAAAATGTAGTTGACAGTCTTTCTTCACTGGGTAAAAAGGGATTGGTAGATTACGAAAGTCAATCAAGAGCACTCACAGAAGCTTATGCCAAAGCCATATTAGCAAATAAAATGAATTTGGCAAGTAAAATAAAATTGCAATTAGACACTCTCGCTAAATACGGACCAGTATATGTAAGCTTAATAGATTACCTTACTTACCAAAGAGAACAAATAAGTGCTCTAAGAAGCAAATATATGGAAGCAAAAGCAAATTTAGAAGTAAAACTTCCTTACAAATATGTAATATCCAAAGCCGATGTTCCCGAAAAAAAAGCATATCCTATTAGGTGGTTAATTATATTAATTTCTTTGACAGGAATATGGATAATTGCTTTTTTAGTTTTTGCTTTTATTGATAATAAGAATTAATAAAATTGATGTATTATGAGTAATATTTTTTTTAACAACGAAAATATCATTAATTATTTTTTTGTAAAAAAGAAAAAAATAATTATATCGGTTACAGTATTAACTTTATTAGCATCTATATTTTTTTCAGGACCAACATTTATCACTCCTTTATATAAGTCGTCTGCTATACTATATCCTTCTAACCTTTATAAATTTTCCGATGAAAATGAAACAGAACAAATGTTACAATTCTTAAGATCCGATGAAATAATAAATAGGTTAATAAAGGATTTTAATTTATATAAGGTATATAATATAAACCCCAATAGGCAACACGCCTTAACTGATGTCAAAAGAAAACTTAAATCAAATCTCTCAATATCAAAATCACAATACGAGGGTGTGGATATAAAAGTATATGACGCTTCTCCCCAAAGAGCAAAAACAATGTTAGATTCCGTCATTTCATATTACAATCAACTTGTAAAACAGCAGTATGATGTAAAATATAAAGAAATTATGCAAGCTTCTTCCTTACAAATGAACAGACTATGGAAACAGATAGACAGTTTACAAAACAATACAAGAAAAATAAGATTACAAAAAAAAGTAATAAATGCTGACAAACAATCCAGAGAATTAGTTCCACTATTACTAAAAGACTCTTCTTCCGTCTTATACCGTAATTTTTTGGAAAGCAAAGAAAAACTTGCCATTATGGATTCCGTATTGTTTGGATTAAACAATTTATATATAAATGAAAAAACCAAATACGAAAATGCTTTTAGAGAATATAGAAAAAATATAAAATATTACATAATGGTATCTCCCCCACAAGTACCTGACAAAAAGGCTTATCCTATACGTTGGTTGATTGTATTATTTAGTCTGTTAGGAGCATACACCATAACATTTATAACTTTTGCAATAATAGAAAATAAAAAATAAAACAACATTGGACACTATTGCAAAAAATAATAAAAAAAATTACTTTTTAGGAATTTTAATAATTATAGCATTTATTATTTTCAATGGATTAGCAGTAGCAAAAGAGCATTTTGAATTTTTATTACTTCCTTTTGCTTTATTAATCTTGTTTTATGCAATATACGCTGCCGATAAACTATTGATATTCATAACATTATTGGTCCCATTAAGTATTCCTTTAAGTGAATACTATCCTTCATTAGGAGTAGATTTGGCATTACCTACCGAACCCATAATAATAGGTTTAATGATATTGTTTTTGTTAAGACTAATATATGTTAATGATTATGACAAACAAATTATGTCTCACCCTGTTTCTAAAGTTATAATATTTAGTTTATTATGGATATTAATCACAGCTATTTCCAGTACAATGCCTATAGTTTCGATAAAATTTTTCTTATCTCGTTTATGGTTTGTAGTAGTATTTTTTTATTTAAATGCATTGTGGTTTAAGGAAAATAAAAATTTTAAAATTTTTATTTGGCTTTATTCTATAAGTCTATCAATTGTAGTAATTTATACTTTCCAAAAGCATCTATCTTATGGATTACTAGATCAGCAAGCGGCAAACTTCACATGTAATCCATTTTATAAAGATCATACGGCTTACGGAGCAGCACTGGCAATGATTATTTTTCCTGTATTTTATTTTGTAGTAGGAAAAAATATTTCTCTAATAAAAAGGATTATTGCATTAATCTTTTTTTCCGCTTTTTTATTTGCTCTGATATTCTCTTACTCGCGTGCTGCATGGTTAAGCGTAGCTGGAGCTATTGTAGTAGGAATAATTATATTATTAAAAATAAAGTTTAAACATTTAGCATTATCCACCATCATCATACTTGCTGCAGGAACACTGATATACAACCAATTAATGGATGATTTGGAAAAGAATAAACAAGATTCCTCCGGAGATTTTGAAAAACATTTACAATCAATGTATAACGTAAAAACCGATGCCTCCAATGTGGAACGAATAAACAGATGGGCATGTGCCTTACGAATGTTCAATGAAAAACCATTATTGGGTTGGGGACCTGGAACTTATCAATTTAAATATGCTCCATTTCAACTATCATACCAAAAAACAATAATAAGCACAAATACAGGAGATAGGGGAAATGCTCATAGTGAATACTTAGGTCCATTGGCAGAACAAGGTATAATTGGATTATTGGCAGTTTTTCTTATTTTGATTTATAGTATATATACCGGATTAAAAGCATACAAATATGCAGAATCTTCCGAGGTTAAATGGTTAGCATTCTTCACAATATTGGGATTAATAACTTATTTTATACATGGTTTGCTTAATGATTTTTTAGACACAGATAAGCTTTCAATATTATTTTGGGGATATATTGCTTATTTAACAGTCGCTAACTTATATTTCTCTAAAAATGTAAATAATGAAAAACTTTTGTAAAAACGCAACTATAATATCAGTATTTTCGTTTTTGAGAATAAAAAATATAATTAAATGAAGCAAAAAGTATTTTATATAACAGGATTAAGTATAATATTTAATTTATTAAGTGTTGTATTTTCATTTGCTCAATATCCGGGATGCCCGAACATAACAATTGACCAAGGAGATCACATAACAACCTCATGCACAGATCCATGTGTAACTCTTACGGCAACAGTATTGGAAACAGGTTTTACAGACCAATACACCGTATCATCTATCCCCTACAATCCACCATTTTCATATAGCGGTGGAACTCCCGTAAGTGTTAATACCGACGATGTTTGGAGTAATACCATATCTTTACCTTTTAATTTTTGCTTCTTTGGCAATTCATATAATCAAGTTATAGTAGGTTCAAATGGAGTAATATCTTTTGATGTAGGTGACGCAGGAGATTATTGTGAATGGGAATTTGACGCCTCTGTACCAAGTAGCAGTTTAATAACTAATGCAATTTTTGGAGTATATCATGATTTATATCCTCCAGATGGAGGAACAGTAACCTATGAAGTAACAGGAAGTTATCCTTGTAGAACATTCGTATTCAAATTTTATGATGTACCATATTATGAGTGCTGGTCAACAACAGCAACCCATCAAATAGTTTTATATGAAGGCACAAATGTTATAGAAGTTTATGTAGATCAGTGTCCTGTATGCTGGTCATGGAATGATGGAAATAATTTAATAGGAATACAAAATAGTAGTGGTTCTGTTGGCTATACTCCTCCCGGCAGAAATACAGGTGCGTGGAGTGCTTCCCATGAAGCATGGCGTTTTACTCCTTCAGGTACCCCTAATTATGAAATACATTGGTATGAAGGTAGTGGTACCTCCGGACCTCTTATTGGAAATGGCACAAGCGTTCAAGTATGTCCTTCTTCCACCACAGTATATACTGCACAAGTAATTTATCATAACTGCCAAGGGGGAGACATTATCTCCACAGATGAAATAACCGTAGAACCCCAAACTTTAGATGCAGGTCCCGATGATCAAGTATGTGGATTAACTTACCAATTGCAAGCTACGGACGCAGGGACAAACTCACATTGGGAATCAACTACAGGCGCAACATTTTCTGACCCCAATTCACCTAATTCTACAGTGACAGTAAATAATTATGGAACATACAACTTTGTATGGACAGCAAACATGGGAAGTAATGGAACATGTAGTGATACAGTTGCCATTAAATTTAATGAAATGCCCACTTCAGATTTTTCTGCAACACCTATTAACTGTTTTGGAGAAACTTCTACTGTTACTTATACTGGTAATGCAAATTCTTCTGCATCATATTATTGGGATGTAGATGGAGGCACACCACAACCAGCAACATCTGCAACAGGACCTTTTAATGTGGGCTGGAACACACCCGGGGCCCATGTTATAAGTCTATATGTAAATTGGAATGGGTGTGTCTCAGGCACCACCCAAACAACCATAGTAGTTCCTCCCGAATTAACTAATTATGTAAGTGTACAAGAAGTGTCATGTGAAAACTATGTAGTAGATAATCATCCACAAGGAGGTACTCCTCCATATACTTACACTTGGTCAAATGGAACTGGAACAAATTTCACTGCAGGAGATTACACTGTAACTGTAACAGATGCTAACGGATGTTTTGTTGTTGACACCTTTAATATACCACAAGACGACCCAATAAATATAATGGTAAATCATACAGATGTATCTTGTTATGGAGGAAATAATGGCTCAATATCCGTATCTGTAAGTGGGGGAAACCCTCCTTATACTTACAATTGGTCAAATGACCCTTCTTTTACAGATTCTATTCAAACAGGCTTAAGTGCTGGCACATATAGCGTAACTATTACAGATAGTCTAAACTGCGAAGAAGAACATACCGTAACCATAAATCAACCTTCTCAATTACAAGTATCCCTTACATCTACTCAAGATGTAAGCTGTAATGGATTATGTGACGGGAGTGCCGCTGTGTCGGCATTATATGGCACACCTCCCTATACATACATGTGGAATAATGGAGATACTACTTCTACAGCAGATAGTTTGTGTGGAGGTCCTGCTTCTTTGACTGTAACAGATGCTAATGGGTGTACGGCAACAGTATCAACAACAATAAATGAACCTACACAATTAGACGCATCTATCACATCCGTACAAGATGTAAGTTGCAATCAATTATGTGATGGACAAGCACAAGTTAATGTAACAGGAGGAACTCAACCATACTCAATAAATTGGAGTGACGGAGAAAGTGGAAACATTGCCAATCAATTATGTGCAGGTCCAGTTACAGTATCTGTTACAGATGCTCACGGATGTAATGCAGAAGATACGGTAACAATATACGAACCTGAGCAACTTATAGCATATTTTAGCGACGTACAAGATGCAGGTTGTTGGGGAATATGTGATGGACATGCAACAATAAATGCAGACGGAGGTACTGCTCCATATACATATTATTGGTGGAACGGTACAGGAGGAAATGATCAAGTACAAAATGGACTATGCTTTGGGGATCATACTGTAACAGTAACAGATGCTAATGGGTGTGAAACTTCTGCAACTGTAAGTATCGGACAATTAGCACAAATAACTATACATCAAACTTATGCTCAAGAACCTTCGTGCTACGGTACTTGTGATGGGGTAATAAGTGTTAATGTATCTGGAGGACTAGCTCCATACAATTTCCAATGGCTAGAGTCAGGTGAAAACACTCAAACAGCAACGCAATTATGTGCCGATACAATACATTTAGTAGTTACAGATAATCACAACTGTTCGGCATACTTTGATACTATAATGCATCAACCTGAACAATTACTAGTAAATGTACCTACCGATTTATTAGTATGTAAACATTCGGATGTAGATATTGATGCTTCTATCACGGGAGGAACAGCACCATATAGTTATATATGGAATACTGGAGATTCTACTTCCAGTATAATAGTTCAACCGACTGATACCAGTGAATATCATATAACTGTAACAGATAATAATGGCTGTCAAACAACTGCCTCCTCTACCATAAATGTATATCCAGATATAAACTTACAAGTAGGAGCAAATAAAGACTCTGTATGCCCTGGAGAACCTGTAGTTGTATTCTATACTGCAACAGGAGGCAATCCTCCTTATCAAGCTTATTTTGAAAATGCTCCAATAGACAACTATGATACTATTTATCCAAATACAGGAGAAAATTATATGTTAGAAGTGAGAGATCAGTGTAATTATGTAGCACAAGCCGAAGTACCTGTTGCGTTGTACCCTGTTCCTTTAATTTCTTTTGCTTCTGACACCCTGTCAGGCTGCGCTCCTTTACCTGTACACTTTAATCCAAATGGAGAATTGGAACATATACAAATGTTTTTATGGAACTTTGGAGATAATTCGGATAATAATTTTTCATATTTACAAAATCCAACTCATATCTATAAAGAAGCGGGAACATTCTCCGTAAGCTTACATTATACAACAAATAGAGGATGTGAAAGCTCTTATTATTTCCCAAATATGATTACCGTTTATCCTAAACCCGAAGCAAAATTTAGCATGAGTAAACAAGTTGTTTCTGTTCTTAACCCCGTTGTAGAATTTTATAATCAATCTTCTACCACATATGTTTCATATTGGGATTTTGGAGATAGTACAATGTCATTGGAAACCAATCCTCGCCACTATTATCCAAGAACAAAAGGAAATATAGAATATCCTGTAACACTTATAGTAGAAACAGAAAACGGATGCAAAGACACCACAACCTCCAAAGTATTTGTAAAAGACCAATACACCTTATATGCACCAACAGCATTTACTCCCGACGGAGATGATGTAAACCCTGTATTTTATGTAGTAGGTCATGGAATAAATACTAAAAAAGAATTTTATCTTGCAGTATTTGATAGATGGGGAGAACTTATTTGGAGTACTAACAAATATGATCCTGACAATCCTGCAAAATATAGTTGGGATGGAACTGTTAAAGGAGGAGAAATTGCAAAACCGGGTGTATATGCTTGGTATTGTAAATACTACGATCAAGATGGTATCCTACACGAACAAAGCGGCAATGTCGTCTTAATAAGATAGATTAAGACTTGCAAGCTATTTATGCTTGTAAGTCTTATACCACTTTACGGTAAGGTCCAAAGCTGTTTCTATATCATATTGAGGCATAAAACCCAAAAGTTTTTTTATTTTTTCTATAGAAAAATGATAATCTTTACCTCCATTATTTATTCTATAAGGTGTTAAAAAAGGTTCTTTATTGGGAAAAAATAATTTATGTAATGTATAATTTATTTTAGCAGCAGTCATAGCTAAAGAATATGGTATAGACATTGGTTTAAAAGGTTTGCCTAATTTATTAAAAAGAATTGAATTAAAAGTATTCCAATCAATATCTAATCCATCGGTTACTATAAAGGCATTATTAGGAGCATTTTTATGCGTGCTTGCCAAGAATATTGCATCTGTTAAATTATAGATAAACGTAGGACAAGTTTTAGCCTTTCCTTTGTTTATTTGTGCAAATTTACCCTGTTCTATGCTTTCTATATATTTAAGCATAAAAGTCCTATCATTAGGACCAAACACATTTCCTGGACGAATAGCAGCAATCTCCATTTCAGTCTTAGAAGAAAATTCCCATAACCACTGCTCAGCCATCCATTTAGTCTTAGCATAAGGAATTAAATTTGAAGCTGGCGGCTCTTCTTCTTTTATATTAGTCTTGCCAAAACCATGAAAAGCTACAGTGCTTATATAAACAAACCTTTTAACATTAGCTTTGGAAGAAGCTGCTACAACCTGTTTTGTCCCCAAATAATTTATTTCATGAAACTTTTGATATGGTCCCCAATCTGCTGCTAATCCTGCCACATGAACCACAATATCAATATTTTTTAATAACTCTTCATAACTTCCCTTATCCCTAATATCTCCTTTATATAAACCAATGGGTAAATTTTTTATAAAACTAACATCCGAATTTTTCCTTATAAGTCCCTCTACCTCATAGCCTTTTTCCAAAAACTTTTTTGCAACATTACTACCTATAAAACCATTTATTCCTGTAATAAAAACCTTTTTACTCATACCTGTTAATTAAAATAAATTATAAATAAATCAGTTAAAACACCAATAGATACATGTATGGCAAACACATACCAAATAGAACGTGTACGCAGTGCTATTATTCCAAAAATGACACCTACTATAATTGACCCAATTATTTCACCTTCAGGCTTTCCTATGTGTATTAAACAAGAAGAAATTGTTTGTATTAAAATAGCATTTATATCTCCAAATTTTTCCCTAAGTCCGAATAAAAGGAATCCTCTAAAAAAGAATTCCCATGCTACATAATAAAATATTATATACGAAACCTCATACAACAAAAGCCTACTTTGGTCATGCAACAACGACTTAGCCATAGGATATTCAAGCCTTATATCCGGCATTTTCGACGATAAATATATTATTGGCACCACAATAAACGGAATTGCAAGTAGCCACTTCATTCCCTCTTTTATGTTTCCCAATCCAAAACCATAATCGGTTAATGACTCTTTAAAGTAAAACTTAACTACAAACAAAGGAACGATAAACATTAAGAGAAAAAATACTACAAACTGCCATAATCTCGCATATACATCTGAAAAATTATTCCCAAAATATTGATAAAAATATTCGGGATAACCATGATACCTATAAATAGTAAGCAATACAGGTGCAGCTAATAATAGTATATATACCTTTAAATTCTCTTTATCAGTTTTTATTCTTTCCATCTCCACTTAAATTTTTTTGCAATTTTATAAAATAATCTTTACAACTCATCTCAGGTATCACTATATAATTTAATTTTTTACATAAAATTTATTATTTTACAATTACAAAAATCTGTATCTTTGCCAATTCAATAAATTTAAGAAAAATGGAAAAAAAATTTAATGAATACAAACAGTTAGACCTACCTATCGTAAATAAAGAAATCCTTGATTTTTGGAAAACTAACAATATTTTTGAAAAATCGATACAAACTCGGGAAGGACATCCTGAATTTGTATTTTACGAAGGACCTCCTTCTGCAAACGGAACACCGGGAATACACCATGTAATGGCAAGAACAATAAAAGATATATTTTGTCGTTACAAAACTCTAAAAGGATATAAAGTAGAGCGTAAAGCAGGTTGGGACACACATGGCTTGCCTGTAGAAATAGGCGTAGAAAAGAAATTAGGTATCCGAAAAGACGAAATAGGTAAAAAAATATCAATAGAAGAATACAATAAACATTGCCGCACTGATGTAATGAAATACACCAAAGAGTGGGAAGAACTTACGGAAATCATAGGCTATTGGATTGATATGAATGAGCCCTACATCACTTATGACAACCGCTATATAGAAACTCTCTGGCATTTGCTTAAAAAACTATATGAAAAGGGACTGCTATACAAAGGTTACACCATTCAACCTTATTCTCCTGCTGCAGGAACAGGATTAAGCTCCCACGAGTTAAACCAACCCGGATGCTACCGTGATGTAAAAGATACTACAGTTACCGCTCAATTTAAAGTAATCAAAGATGAAAAATCAAAATTCCTTTTTGATAATGACAATGAAGAAATATTTATATTAGCATGGACAACAACCCCTTGGACATTACCGTCAAATACTGCATTGGCAGTAGGTGAAAATATAGATTATGTAGAAGTTGAAACATTTAACCCTTATACCAAGAAAAAAGTAAAACTAATACTTGCAAAAGACCGACTGCCTGCATACTTCAACAAAGATTATGAAACAAATAATCTCCCTGACGAACCAAAAGACATAAAAAAATTACCATATAAAATAATACGCAATCTTAAAGGAAAAAACCTCATTGGTATAAAATATGAACAACTTATTCCATGGGTAAAGCCTACAGGTAAAGCATTTGAAGTTATACCTGGAGATTATGTAACCACCGAAGACGGCACAGGCATAGTACACATTGCACCTACTTTTGGAGCAGATGACAAACGAGTAGCAGAAGCTACAGGAATTGTCCCATTACTTTTAAAAGATAAAAACGGAGAACTTCGTCCTATGGTAGATTTACAAGGGCGCCTATACAAAATAGAAGATTTGGACGAAGACTTTGTAAAAGAATATGTAAATGAAGATTTTTATAAACTCTTTGCAGGTAGATATGTGAAAAATTCTTATGACTCATCATTGCCAGAAGATGCTCCAACATTGGATATAGACATAAGCGTAATGCTCAAAAAAGAAAACAAAGCATTTAAAATAGAAAAACACATACACAGTTATCCGCATTGTTGGAGAACAGACAAACCTGTAATATACTATCCGCTAAATTCTTGGTTTATAAAAACAACCGCTTTCAAAGAAAAAATGATAGAACTTAATAAAACCATAAATTGGAAACCAGAATCAACAGGAAATGGACGCTTTGCACAATGGCTTGAAAATCTTGTAGATTGGAACTTATCACGCTCCCGTTTTTGGGGTACTCCATTGCCTGTTTGGAGTACTGAAGACGGAAAAGAAAAAAAATGCATAGGTTCAGTAGCAGAACTAAAACAAGAAATAGAAAAAAGCATAAAAGCAGGCTTAATGAAAGATAATCCATTGAAGGATTTTGACGAACATAACACCTCTAAAGAAAATTACGACAAAATAGACCTACACCGTCCTTATGTAGATAGAGTAATACTTGTATCCGAAAATGGCAAACCGATGTATAGAGAACCTGATTTAATAGATGTATGGTTTGACTCAGGAGCTATGCCCTATGCTCAATGGCATTGGCCATTTGAAAACAAAGAAAAATTTGAAAGAAAATTCCCTGCCGACTTTATAGCAGAAGGTGTGGACCAAACAAGAGGTTGGTTTTTTACTCTTCATGCCATAGCCACAATGCTTTTTGATTCCGTTGCATACAAAAACATAATAAGTAATGGATTAGTACTTGATAAGAATGGTAACAAAATGAGTAAAAGACTGGGCAACGCTGTTGACCCATTTGACTTGATAAACCGCTATGGTGCTGATAATGTAAGATGGTATATGATATCCAACTCTCAACCTTGGGACAATCTAAAATTTGACGAAGCAGGAGTGGAAGAAGTAAAAAGAAAATTTTTCGGCACATTATACAACACTTACTCATTTTTTGCACTATATGCCAACATAGACGGATTTACTTACCAAGACAAAGAAATACCCGTATCAGAACGTCCTGAACTTGACAGATGGATTATTTCACTTCTAAACACATTGATAAAAGACGTAGAAGAAGCACTTGAAGATTATGAACCAACCAAGGCAGCAAGAATGATACAAACATTTGTAATAGACCACCTTAGCAATTGGTATGTGCGTCTCAACCGCAAACGCTTCTGGGGAGGCAAATACGATAAAGATAAAATAGCCGCATATCAAACTCTATATACCGTACTTGAAAAAATAGCTGTTTTAATGTCTCCATTTGCACCATTCTATGCAGAAAGACTATATTTAGACCTAAATGCAGCTACACAAAAACATAGTGAAGAATCTGTTCATTTGGTTGATTTTCCCAAATATGACAGCACTCTTATAAATAAAGATTTGGAAAAACAAATGGAACTTGCCCAAAAAATAACATCTTTGATACTTGCTCTAAGAAGGAAAGTAAACATAAAAGTAAGACAACCGTTAAGCAAAGTTCTTGTGCCAATACTCAATAAACAGCAAGAACAACTTATTCGTAATATGGAAAAAATTATACTTACCGAAACAAATATAAAACAACTGGATTTAGTTACCGATACTTCCGAGATTGTAACTAAAAAGGTTAAGCCCAATTTCAAAATATTAGGTCCCAAATATAGTAAGTTAATGAAAAATATAAGTGCATACCTTTTGAACTTATCACAAGATGAAATAAATAAATTTGAACAAAAAGGAGAAATAGAATTTAATTTAGCAGAAAATAACATAAAAATATCACTTGACGAAGTAGAAATAATCTCTGAAGATATACCTGGTTGGTTAGTTGCTCATGATGGAAATATCACAGTAGCTCTCGACACCAATATTACAGAAGACTTAAAATTAGAAGGTTTGGCAAGAGAACTTGTAAACAAGATACAAAACATTAGAAAAAATTCAGACTTTGAAGTAACGGATAAAGTAAAAATAATACTTGAAAAAACAGATGATGAATTAGTAAAAGCAGTATCTCAACATAAAGATTATATTGCCTCACAAACATTGGCAGTAGCAATAGATTTTGTAAATAAAATGAATAAAGAAGAAGCCAACATAGTAAGTTTGACCGAAAAACTACAAGTGGCTTTAAAAGTAGAAAAAGTCATTAATTAAAAAACTTTGACATCATGGAAGAAAAAAAACGATATTCCGATGAAGAACTACAATTTTTCAAAAAAATAATACTTGAAAAATTGGAAAAAGCCCAAAAAGAATACGAAGAACTAAAAAAAATGCTTACTAATGAGGATAGCAACGATATTTCGGACACTACTCCCACATTTGCAAGCCTTGAAGATAGTGCAGAAATACAAGGGAAAGAAGAAATAGCAAGATTAGCTACAAGACAATTAAAATTTATAAATGATTTAAAAGCTGCCCTTGTTCGTATAGAAAATAAAACTTACGGTATTTGTAGGGAAACAGGAAAATTGATTTCCAAAGAACGTCTTATGGCTGTACCACATGCAACATTAAGTATAGAAGCTAAATTGAATAGGGACAAAAAGAAAAAATGAGTAAACGGGGCTGGGTCAGCACAATAATTATTTTATCTATATTGCTTATAGACCAAGCAATAAAAATTTATGTAAAAACCCACATGTATTTGGGGCAGGAAATTCCTGTATTTGACCATTGGTTTATTATACACTTTACAGAAAACAACGGAATGGCTTTTGGGTGGGAACTTGGCACCAATTGGGGCAAGTTAGCTCTCAGCCTATTTCGTATTTTCGCTATTGGTCTTATTTTTTATTACTTGACAAAAATTATAAAAAAGCATATCTACCCTACTGGATATATCGCTGTTGTTTCCATGATTCTTGCAGGTGCAACAGGTAATCTAATAGATTCTATTTTTTATGGAAAAATATTCAGCAATAGCGAATTTTATAATAGAGCTGTCCTCTTCCCTCCCGACGGAGGATATGCAACTCTGCTACATGGCAAAGTAGTAGATATGTTTTATTTCCCCATTATCAACACTGATTTACCACAGTGGATACCTTTTTGGGGAGGAGAGCATTTTATATTTTTTCAACCGGTTTTTAACTTTGCCGATGCATCAATTACCGTAGGATTTATTATTTTACTTCTGTTTTATAGAAAATATGTGATGAAGTAAATATGAATAAAAATTCCTCAAAAACTTTCTTTTGGCTTTTTGTAATAAGTATTGCCATGGCTTTAGTATTACCCAACCTTATGCGAAAAGGAATGTTTACTGACGGGCTGCTATATTCAACAGTTGCCAACAACTTGGCTCATGGGAAAGGTAGTTTATGGCACCTTTACAATTCAGAAACTTTATACAAAGGATTTTATGAACAACCTCCATTATATTTTTGGATAATGGCAATACTCTACAAAATTTTCGGAGATAGCATATTTGTTGAAAGGATTTATGATTTTTTCATGCTTTTGGCAACTATATTTTTAATACATAAAAACTGGAAAACAATTTTTTCTTCCGATTTCTCAAAATATTCTTTTGTGCCTGTTTTATTTTGGATTACCATTCCTGTTTGTTTTTGGGCGTACTCCAACAACATGCTTGAAATAACCGTATCTTTTTTTGTATTACTAGCTTCTCTTTACTTATTTAAGTATTATTTTGAGAAAAACAAATATCATTATTTATTTATTTCCGGCTCATTTATAACTATGGCTTGGTTTACAAAAGGATTTGTAGGATTGTTTCCTCTATCCATTCCATTTTTCTACTATTTATTCTTAGACAAATTTTCATTAAAAAAATGGATTAAAGATTCATTTTTACTTAGTTTTATTCCGCTTTTTTCCATTGGGTTAGTATTTTTATTTAAAGATAGCCGTACAGGAATAACAATATATCTAACTCACCGTGTTTTCCATAGTATATCATCGGTTTCTAATGTTGATAACAGATTTTATATATTATGGCGACTGGTATTGGAGTTATCACCTTTGATTGGATTTAATTTATTGTTAATCAGTTTTTTATATTTTAAAAAGAGAAATATCAAATTACATTTTGACAAAAAATTTCTTTTTCTATTCTCAATTGCATTTTCAGCATCTTTTCCTCTCATTATCACAAAAGAACAAAGAGGATTTTATTTGGTAAATTCTTTTCCATATTATGCAATGGCTTTGGGTTGGTTATTCATTCCAATATGGAAAAACATTATAGAAACACTTTCTAATAAAACATTTATTAAAGACTACGGTCTTAAAATAGGAACAACATTTTTTATAATAGTTCTTCTTTATTCTTTTTCACAAATAGGACACTACAATAGAGACAAAGGCATTTTACAAGATATAAAAAAATTTGATCCTGTACTCGCCAAAGAAAAAATTATATCTACAGATACTTCATTATGGAACCGTTGGAATTTGCATTCTTATTTTATGAGATTTATGCACATTAGTTTAGATCGTAACTTACAACACAAATACCTTTTGCTCGAAAAAGGAGCTGTTCCCAAATACAAATCTTACCATAAACTGAACATCAAAACATCTGTTTTTGATTTATATAAAAAAGAACTTTCCAACACTTATAATGATTAATTTATGTGACTAATATCCTATTTTGTAATTATTTATCATTCAATAACACAAAAAAGGAGGACATAATGCCCTCCTTTTTTACTTATCATAAACTATATGTTTCCTATACTTCCACTTTTATTTTATAAGCTTCTGCAAGTCTCTTGTAATATCTCCATCTCCATTGAGCGTCTTCTAATGCTTGTTTAAACAATTTTTCCGCTCTATCAGGAAATGTTCTCTTAAGAGCAGTATATCTTACTTCTCCTTGTAGATATTCATCAAATTTACTCCAATCAGGTTCTTTACTATCTAAAATAAATGGAACTTTACCTTGTTGTTCAAGCATTGGATTATAACGGTAAAGTGTCCAATAACCTGATTCTACAGCAAGTTTTTCTTCTGACTGTGATTTACCCATTCCTGCTCTAATACCATGAGCAATACAAGGAGAATAAGCAACAATTATGGAAGGACCATTATATGCTTCCGCTTCTTTTATTGCTTTAAGGAATTGATTTTGGTTAGCACCCATTGCTACTTGAGCTACATATACATAGCCATAAGTCATTGCCAAAGCACCTAAACCTTTTTTTCTTACTGGTTTTCCTGCAGCTGCAAATTTTGCAACTTGTCCGGTTTGTGAAGCTTTAGAGGCTTGTCCTCCCGTATTGGAATATACTTCAGTATCCAATACTAACAAGTTTACATCTCTACCTGCTGCAATCACATGATCTAAACCTCCATAACCAATATCATAAGCCCAACCGTCACCACCTATAATCCATACAGATTTTTTAACCAGATAATCTTTCAGACTTAAAATATCTTTTGCTATTGGATGGTTTTCTTTTTCTAATACTTTTATAAGTTTTTCACTTGCTATTTGTGATTTTGCTCCATCATAGAAAGTGTCTAACCATTCCTTAAATGCAGCTTGTGTTTCCGAATTTACATCATTAATGTGTTCCTGCATCTTATCAGCTATTCTGCTACGAAGTTTTTCCACTGCTAATGCCATACCAAATCCATATTCGGCATTATCTTCAAACAGAGAATTTGCCCAAGCCGGTCCTTTTTTACTATTCAAGTGATAGGTGTATGGAGTAGAAGGTGCTGACCCTCCGTATATTGATGAACAACCTGTTGCATTAGCTATCATCATTCTTTCTCCATACAATTGAGTAACTACTTTGATATAAGGAGTTTCACCACAACCTGCACATGCTCCTGAAAACTCAAATAGAGGTTGAGCAAATTGAGAATTTTTTACATTTTTTTCTTTTGGAACAATGTTTTCTTTATAACCAACATTGTAATGTAAGTAGTCCCAGTTTTCAGCTTCAAACCTTTGTGATTCAAGAGATTGCATTGTAAGTGAATTTGTAGGACATACATCTGTACATACTTCACAACCGGTACAATCCAATACACTTACTTGTATTCTATAATGCAATCCTCCAAATTGTTTTTCAGGTTTTGCTACTATTGTATCTATTTTTTGTGGAGCATTTTTCAATTCTTCATCATCTAATAAGAAAGGACGAATTGCAGCATGAGGACAAGAGAATGCACATAAATTACATTGAATACAAGTATTTGCATCCCATGTTGGTACCGATACTGCTACTCCACGTTTTTCATATTGAGCTGTTCCTGCAGGAAATGTTCCGTCTTCCCTTCCTAAAAATGTACTTACAGGTAAATCATCTCCTTTGAGAGCATTTATAGGTTCTACCACTTTCTTTATAAATTCCGGAACATTTTCTTCTTCTTTCTTTTCTTCTTTAACTTCTATATTTTTCCATTCTTTAGGCACTTCTACCTTATGAACAGCTTTCCCACCTTCTTCTATTGCCGCAATATTCATTCTTACTATTTCATCTCCTTTTTTGCTAAATGTTTTGATTACGGCATCTTTCATTTTCTTTTCAGCTAATTCGTAAGGAATTACACCTGAGATTTTGAAAAATGCAGATTGCATTATCGTATTGGTACGATTGCCCAATCCAATCTTTTTAGCTAAATCGGTAGCATTTATTATATAAAAGTTAATATCGTTTTCTGCCAAATATTTTTTCATTGAATCTGGCAATTGTACCTTTGTTTCTTCTTCATCCCACAAAGAATTTAACAAAAATGTTCCACCTTTTTTCAACCCTTTTAGCATATCATATTTCATCAAATAAGCAGGTACATGACACGCCACAAAATCAGGAGTATTTACAAGATAAGTGGAACGTATTGGAGAATCACCAAAACGTAAGTGGGAAACTGTTATACCACCTGATTTCTTAGAATCGTAAGCAAAATATGCTTGAACATATTTGTCTGTGCTTTCTCCTATAATTTTTATAGAATTTTTATTTGCTCCTACCGTTCCGTCAGAACCTATACCATAAAATTTAGCTTCAAATGTATCTGCTCCACCGAGGCTTATTTCTTCTTTTAATGGTAATGAAGTAAATGTTACATCATCAACTATACCTATGGTAAAATGATTTTTAGGCTCTCTTTGTTTTAAATTTTCATATACTGCAATTACTTGAGAAGGAGTAGTGTCTTTTGAAGATAATCCATATCTACCACCAACAATCAATGGCTGATGTTCTTTGTCATAGAACATTGCCCTTACATCTTCATACAATGGTTCTCCTACTGCTCCTGGTTCTTTTGTTCTGTCTAAAACAGCAATTCTTTTTACTGTCTTAGGCAATACATTAAAGAAGTATTTTTCAGAAAATGGACGATACAAATGAACAATAATCAAGCCTACTTTTTCGCCTTTATCATTCAAGTAATCAACCACTTCTCTTGCCGTTTGGGTTACACTACCCATAGCAACTATAATATTTTCAGCTTCAGGATGTCCATAATATACAAATGGATGATATTCTCTTCCTGTAAGTTTGGTTATTTCTTTCATATAACCTTCTACAATGTCAGGAATAGCATCATAAAAACGATTTACAGATTCTTTAGCTTGGAAGAATATATCAGGATTTTGAGCAGTTCCTCTAGTTACAGGATGTTCGGGATTAAGTGCTTTATCTCTAAATCTTTGGATAGCTTCCCAATCAACTAAGTCTTGAAAATCTTCTGTATCAAGCATTTCTACTTTTTGAATTTCATGAGAAGAGCGGAATCCATCAAAGAAATGTAAAAATGGGACACTACCTTTAATTGCACTTAAATGTGCCACTGCTGCCAAATCCATAATTTCTTGAATCCCACTACTTGCCAACATTGCAAAACCTGTTTGCCTTGTTGCATATATATCACTATGATCTCCAAATATGGACAAAGCATGAGCAGCTACACTACGAGCACTTACATGAAATACACCAGGTAATAATTCTCCTGCTATCTTGTACATATTAGGTATCATCAATAATAGCCCTTGTGATGCAGTAAAAGTGGTAGTGAGGGCTCCACCTTGTAAAGAACCGTGTACAGCACCAGAAGCGCCTGCCTCAGATTGCATTTCTACTACATTAACAGGATCACCAAATATATTTTTCCTTCCGTGAGAAGCCCATTCGTCAACATATTCAGCCATATTAGACGAAGGAGTAATCGGATAAATAGCGGCAACTTCACTAAATATATAAGCTATGTGAGCTGCTGCATAATTCCCGTCACAGGTAATAAATTTCTTATTCTTTTTCATAGTATTAAAGGTTTTTTAGTCAGTGTAAAAATAATACATTTTTTAGTTAGATTTTCTGTTTTTTATTTTTTTATAAAATTTGTTAACCACATTAAAAAAACTCTATTGTATATCAAAGTCATAATAAGAGCATTGCAAGGAAGTATTTTATTTGTAAAAATCTATTTTTAAGAGTTAATTTTATGTTAAAAAAATATATTATAGGGGTTAGTTCTTTTTTACCAATTCTTATTAGCACTGGTAAAATGAAACTAGCAATAAGCTTAATATATGCCTAAAACTAAATAACATACCAAGAAAAAGATTTAACTTTAACAATCTTTTAAGCGTAATAGAAAAATTATTATTTAACAACAAAGTTACATTTTACACCAGAATTCAGCATTTTATACGACTTTATTAAAACTTATCACATTATAAATGTAGAACTGATAGACATAAAGTTATATACTTTGTAAATAACTTCTGCAAACAACGGTGCTACAGATAATACTTTTATTTTGTCTGATTGTTGTTTTAGTGGTATTGTATCACTGACAACTACTTCTGTTAATACGGAATTATTTATTCGATCAAAAGCTTTTCCAGACAGTACAGGGTGAGTAGCAACAGCTCTTACAGATTTGGCACCTTCTGCCATCATCTTTTCAGCTACCTTTGTTATTGTTCCTGCTGTATCTATCATATCGTCTATAATAACAATATTTCTTCCCTTTATTTCTCCTATTATTCTAATATCTGATACTTCATTGGCTTTTTCTCTGTGTTTATAGCATATTGCCATTTCACATTTTAATATGCGGGAATAGGCATTTGCTCTTTTAGAGCCTCCCATGTCGGGAGAAGCTATTACCAAGTTGTCTAATCCTAAAGATTTAATGTATGGAATAAATACTGTAGAAGCATATAAATGATCTACAGGAACATTAAAAAATCCCTGTATTTGGTCTGCATGAAGGTCCATAGTCATTATCCTATCTACGCCTGCCGCTGACAACAAATCGGCAACCAATTTAGCTCCTATTGACACACGAGGCTTATCTTTTCTGTCTTGTCTTGCCCAGCCAAAATAAGGAATTACTGCTATTACTTTGTAAGCAGAAGCTCTTTTAGCAGCATCTATCATCAGAAGCAATTCCATTAAATTATCGGTAGGTGGAAAAGTTGATTGAAATATAAAAACATTTGTTCCTCTTACCGATTCGTCAAAAGACGGTTGAAATTCCCCATCACTAAATTTTGTAAGTGTGGTTTTGCCAAGAGGTATCCCATAGTGTTTTGCTATTTGTTCGGCTAAATATTTTGTAGCCGTGCCCGAAAAAAACTTAATAGGTGCTTTGGGTGTTGTCATAATATTATTTTATTTATGTATTTTTTTTATAAAATTTTCTACCTCTGGTACTCCTCCTTGAAAAATCAAATAACCATTGTATGGCTCTCTCAATGTAATATCATCATTTACAGGTGTTAGCATAAGTTCTTTTACTTTTTCATGGTCATGAGTTTGTCCGAGTGCCCAACCAAGTTTTATATATGCTACTTCAGGCAACATATTACCGGCAGGTATTACCCCACGTGCCATTATATCCCTTCCCGTATCATATACAAACATTTGCACATATCCCCACAGAGTTTGTACTGTCATATACATGTGAATACCTGCTTTTTGTGCTTCTTCCAAAGCAGGATACACGGCTTTGTTTACATGACCAAGCCCTGTTCCAACAAACACTATACCTTTGTAGCCATTGTCTATTGCAGAATATATTATATCAGGTTTCATCCCCGGATAATAATATATCATTGTAACTCTGTCATCAAAATACGGGAGGAGTTTTAATTCTTTGTCTTTACGTCTGTGATTGTATTTACGTTTTATAGGAATCACTTCATTTCTTGTTACGCGAGCCAAAGGGGTATCCCCTATAGTACGAAATGTAGAACGGTATGAGGAGTGCATTTTTCTTACTCTTGTTCCTTTGTGAAGTAATCCATATTCATCAGATGTTGGTCCAAACATACATACCATTACTTCCGCAATATCGGAATGTCCTGCAGCTCTCATTGCATGCATTAGGTTGAGTGCTGCATCGGAACTTGGTCTGTCTGATGAGCGTTGTGAGCCCACTAATACTATCGGAACAGGCGAATTTTGAACCATAAATGTTAAAGCAGCTGCAGTATGATGCATTGTGTCCGTGCCGTGTCCTATTACTATTCCGTCCACTCCTTTTTTAATCTCTTTGTCTATTGCTTTGGCAAGTGCAATGTATTGTTCAGGTGCCATATTTTCACTAAATACAGCAAATACTTTTTCGGTTTCCAAGTTTACTATGTCAGCAAGTTCGGGAACTGCACCATATAACTCTCCTGGTGAAAAGGCAGGAATAACTGCTCCCGTACGATAGTCAAGACGAGATGCTATTGTCCCTCCTGTCCCAAAGAGTTTTACTTTTGGTAATCCAGGAGTATATGGAAATTCCTTTTGAGGTATGGCATAATGTGCTTTTTGATAGCCAAGTTCTTTTATATCCAATATATTTTTTACTGTAATACCAATATTGTATCCTGTAGCAAGTTTCACAACTATATGTTTATCGTCTGCATGTTCGGAACGAGGAAGTATAGTGCCTTCAAAATTGCCACGGGTTGTTTCTATATGAGCATGGCTCCATACCCTTACATTAAATTTTTTAAGAATATTTAAGGCATCGCCTTTATATCCTTGAAAAATATCACTATTCATTTTATTAAATATTTTTCACAATTTCATATAATTCTTTTAAATCCATATTACCAATTGCTTGGTTGTGTAGTTCGCCCATTACCCAATTGTTAATGGCTTCAGGAGTTTGTCTTTTACCAAATTCTTTATATTTTTCTTTCAAAAATTTTATTGGTGCAGTAATTTCTTCTTTAGTACGCTTTCTAAAATTTAATATATTCAAAATAGATTCAAAATCCATTAGGGGATGTTGGTAAGCAATAGGAAGCATTGCATAAGCAATATTTTCCACTAAATTGTTTTCTTTTATAAATTTAAGCAGTTTATAAACTCTGTTGTAATTAAATGGAGAATCGGGTTTATAATGTCCTTCTACATATTTCAAGTGTTGGCCTATAAGCTTTCCTACAAAACGAGAATTGTAACCAAGTTCTTCAATTATTTTTTTAATTATAGGATATAAATTTTTGCTAAAAATATAAGTGTAATAGTTTTCCGGTATATTCCATTTTTGCAATTGTTCATATCGGCGAATAAGTTTTTCTGGTATGTTTTGAGCTAATTTATCTATATATTCATCCTCCAATGGAATTGGTGCAGAATCAGTATCAGGATACATTCTATCTGCCCCTGGAAGCACACGTTCAAATATTGTTGTGCCATTTTCCAGTGCTTTGCGGGTTTCTTTAGGCACTCCGTCAAAAGTCATCAATGCCCTTTCTTCCACAGTTTCTATAGCTGTTGGAATGTCTTCCTCTGGTCCTAAAACAAGTATTTGAGCATCTTCATCTTTGGCTTTCAACTCTTTTTTTATAGTATCCCAAAATTTTACAGGCAAGGCATTTTCATCAAATTGTTCAGAGAAAAACATATTTGGTCGTTCTATACAAGCTATTACCTTTATTCTTCCTGCAAATTCATCAGCAAACGGAATGTTGGGTTGAGTAAAATGTGACAACAAACCTCCAAAATGAGGTAAATTAACTACTGCAAATTTGTAGTTCTTCTTTATAGCGTTTTGTATTATTTTGTTTTTTAGACGGTATTTCTGAATATCTATCTCCTTATACGATATTTTCCAATCCTCTTTTTGAACATGTTTAAGCAGTTTATCTTTTATCCTCAACAAAGCCCATTGCCGAAACACTTCATTATGTGTAAGTTTAGGTATCCATTTAGTATGAGATACTCCTTTTATTTCTATCCGTGTACCACCTTTACAACTTACATTTACATCTTGTCGGGAAGCTCCAATACCTGTTCGCACTTTTCCCGTACTACGATTGATAAATCTTATAAAATCACAAGCCTCTCTCACTTCCCAAGGAGTTTTCATATCTGGATAGGTAACTGTCTCTATAAGAGGCATTCCAAGCCTATCTGTTTTATATACTCTGGTATGTCCTATATCAGAAATTTCTCTTGCAGAATCTTCCTCTATGCTTAATTGTATTAATCTTATTTTTTTATTTTTGAGTTGTATTTCTCCGTCAGTTCCAAGTATGGCTGTACGCTGAAATCCTGTGGGAATACTACCGTCAAGGTATTGTTTACGTGTAATATGAACTTCTCCAACAATGTTTAATTTACAAAGAAGTGATATTTCCAAGGCTATTTCCAAGGCTTCTCTATTCATTGGAAACGGAGGAGTATCATCTATTTCATAAGTACAGGCATTTTCATTGTTGATACGATATATTATTTTTTTACGTGTTTTAAATTCCATTAATGCAGTACCGTCATATTCTCCCATTTCGCTGAGGGTAGGACGCATATGCCGTATAATTTCCGCATCAAAATCATCATCTCTATTATATATTCCTGCAGGACAATGACAAAAAAGTTTTTCTTTGGTTAGTAATTGTTGGTGTACTTCCAATCCTGACATAAAACCTATTTCGTGATAGGTATCAGGTGTAGCTTGATGTAACGGAACATAGCCAATTTCTTTTTTTGTTTTTGCAAAATTGTCTTTGCTTTGCTGTTTTGTTTTCATTTTAATATGAGATATGGCTCTTTTTTTGTCCAAAGATAATTCAGGTTTTTTAATTATTTTTTATTTTGACTTATTTTTTTAGGACACCATTTTCACAAATAATCTTTTAATCTTTTAAAACAGTAATAACTGAATAGTAAGATAGTAAGATGTTATATAAAAAATGATAATATGATGAAAAATTTTATTTTTGTGTTGTAAAACAATAATAATATAGCTTTTCTTCTGCTTTTTTGTATAAAAATATTATGATATGACTAAGTTAAGTGTAAACATAAACAAGATAGCTACTTTGCGTAATGCTCGCGGAGGGAATATTCCTGATGTAACTAAAGCAGCAATAGATGTTCAACGTTTTGGTGCCGACGGAGTTACTGTACATCCTCGTCCTGATGAAAGACACATAAAATACAAAGATGTATATGAAATAAAAAACATTATTACTACAGAATTTAATATAGAAGGCTTCCCTATAGATAAGTTTCTAAAACTTGTAGAAGAAGTTTTACCAACTCAGGTAACTTTAGTACCTGACCCTCCAGATGCTCTTACATCTAATCAAGGTTGGGACATAAAAAAACATTTTGATTTTTTGGAACCAATCGTTTCTCACTTGAAAAGTAATGGAATACGGGTATCTATTTTTATTGATGCTAATCCTTCCATAATAGAATATGCGGTAAAAGTTGGGACAGATAGGGTGGAACTATATACAGAGCCATACGCCAGAATGTATGAGGAAGGTAAACGTGAAGAAGCGATAAAACCATTTGTAGCCACAGCAAAAGTGGCAAAAGAAGCAGGTCTCGGATTAAATGCAGGTCATGACTTAAATTTAGAAAATCTTAAATATTTTCATGATAATATACCTTGGCTAGATGAAGTATCAATAGGACATGCACTTATATCAGATGCACTTTATTTTGGTTTGGAAAATACTATAATGCTTTACAAAAGGCAGCTTGACACTGATTTTCAAAAAAGATAAAATATGAGATTGGTTATACAACGAGTATCTTTTGCAGAAGTTACAATTGATAATAAAAGTGTAGGGAAGATAGAACAAGGGTTATTGATACTGGTTGGCATAGAAGATACCGATACCAAAGATGACGCCGATTGGTTGGCAAAAAAAGTCGTTGGTATGCGTATTTTTAATGATAATCAAGGTAAAATGAACTTATCTGTATTAGATATAAATGGTAATATATTGGTAATAAGCCAATTTACTTTGCATGCATCTACTAAAAAAGGAAATCGTCCTTCATTCATAAAAGCCGCTTCTCCTGACAAAGCAATCCCCTTGTATGAATATTTTAAAGAAAAAATATCCGATTTGTTAGGCAAAAATGTAGAAAGTGGCAAATTTGGTGCTTATATGCAAGTAAATCTTATAAATGACGGACCTGTTACTATTATAATGGACAGCAAAATAAAAGACTTTTAATTAAAAGTCTGTATATCATATAGTTTTTTGTAATGTCCATTTTGGTTAAGTAATTCTTGATGTGTACCGGTTTCAACTATTTCTCCATTGTGCAATACTACTATTTTATCTGCCGAAACAATAGTTGATAATCTATGAGCTATAACTATAGTAGTACGGTTTTGAATAAGATTATTTAATGCCTCTTGAACAAGTTTTTCACTTTCTGAATCTAATGACGATGTAGCCTCATCAAGTATAAGAATAGGAGGATTTTTGAAGATAGCCCTTGCAATGCTTATTCGTTGACGTTGTCCTCCC
>CAYQWX010000014.1:0-38831 GCA_964421355.1 uncultured Bacteroidales bacterium | reverse complement strand
AAATACTTATATATTTTCCGTAGCACCTGGCATAGTAGATACACAAATGCAAACTGAAATAAGACTTGCAGGCAAAGAAAAATTTCCACACCACGAAATATTTGTAGAATATAAAGAAAAGAACCTATTGTGGACACCGGAAACAGTTGCCAAAAAACTTATATATATAATGCACAACCCCGATAAATTTGATAGACATATACTGCTGGATGTAAGAGACTTATAATATGTATAAATTATGAAACTCAAATCTTTATTTATTATAACAATACTTCTTTTTCCAATTTTAGTTTTTTCACAAATGCCACAAGGCAAAAGAAGGAAACTACACCAAAAGCAAAAAAATGAACAAGGTATTTATAAAAAAATATCGGCAGCCACAACACAGCAAGATACATCTACTCATAAGAGCAAATTTTTAAGAAAAAACGTTTTACTGTTTTCGGCAGGAATAGGTGAAGATTATGCATTATGCGATATGAGTAAACGTTTTGGTTTTAATACCAATGCTTCAGCAGGTTTTCACTATTACACACAAAGCGGTTGGTTATTTGGACTGGAATATAATTATATTTTCGGAAGGGATTTAAAAGGTGATGCTTTACATCTGTTTGATAACATAAAAACTTCTAATGGACAAATAATAAACCAATACGGTGAATACAGTCAATACTATGTGGCTGAAAGAGGATTTTTTGTAGGCATAAAAATAGGGCACACATTTACCCCTTTTAAACTCAAAGCACACAAACTATTATTATCATCATCTATCGGAATATTACAACATAAATTATACATATCTGTAGATGGGAATAATACTCCCCAAATACAAGGTGACTACGCAAAAGGTTACGATCACCTTACAAATGGAATATCAGGTAGATTATTTGTTGGGTATGCTTATTTACCCGTTTATTCACCAATAAATTTCTATGCAGGATTGGAACTTTATACTGCACGTACACAAAATAGAAGAAGTATAAATTTTGACACTATGCAACCTGAAAACGGTGCTCGTACAGATTGCCTCATTGGATTAAAAATTGGCTGGTTCATAAGCATTTACAAACAAGATATAAAAAAATATTACTACTTCTATTAATTTTAATGTTCTGACTTATTTGTCAATGCGCTATTATTATCTTTTTTACAACATTTTTTCCATTCTTTGTTGTTGCTTGTAAAAAATATATACCATTACTCCAATCTTTCACATAAATTGGAATATTCTTAGTATGTTGTTTATTAAAATACATCAACCTGCCATTTTCATTATATATTTCTACACTATTAAAATTATCATAGCTATTCAAATATAAAAAATGATTTGTAGGATTTGGGAATATCATTATTTTACTGTTATCATTATATGCAGAAATGGTATTATTCAAAGTTATCGTCAAATCATATAACTTTTGAGGATTCACATAATTACCATACTCAAAATATTCGGAAGATAATAGAAAATGATTGCCTTTTACCCAACAAATACCTTCTATTTGAGCAGCATTAGTCTGATCATATATAGGTATCCTTATACCTGTGTCAGGATTATCATTAGAAATTATATACAAAAAAGGTTGTAGATATTTAGTATAACCACATAAGTAAAAACTACTATCATCTTTGCAATATGTAGCTCCGGTAATTAAACCATTACAATTATATTCTTTTATCTTTTCAGCCAAACACGTTCCTGCCACATTGGGCATTAAATAAAGTTTTGTTTTGTGATCAACCCAATTTTTAGTAAACAAAACCAAATAATTTCCTAATATGGTAAGTGCTTCTGCATCATAGTTATTAGAATCGAAAGCCGCAGTAAAATCTGTTTGGTCGTGATAATCAAAATCTATTATCTTAGCATTTACCGTATCATTTACCAAATCATTTTTATTTATTTTATACACTTTTAAATCTGTACGATTACCACTATTATTCCCGATATCTGCCACATACACATAATTTTCATCTTGTGCAATATCTTCCCAATCTACATTTTGGGCATCATTTACATAAATAGTCCTTTCAATATTTCCAGTTGTTGTATCTATTACATAAATAAACGGACCATCTCCAGAATCATTTATTCCATACACAAAACCATTATAAAAAATAATTCCTGAAATCTCATGTAAAGAATCAGGGAGAACAAGCTTCTCATTTACAGTCGCTTGTGAAAATCCAAAATAAGAATACAACAAAAGTATTAATAATATTGGCAGAGACTTTTTGTTCATAAAAATAAAGACTAAAACTTAATTTTTACAAATATAGAAAAATTCCTACCAACATTGCCAAAATTCCAGTAAGCCAAAGACGATAATCTATCATAATAATATGTGTTAAGCAAATTAAATATAGAAAATCCAGTAGTTAAGCTACAAGACGATAATCTGTAAGTAAAACCGCTTTCATAATTTGCTATCAAATAATTTTCTCCTTTTAATTCACCCAATGGCACATCTGTTTTCGGTAGATTATCCACAAGACTAACTTCTACAAAAGGATAAGAAAAATGCTTCCACTTTGGTATTTGATATTTTATACTGGCACGTACTTTATTTTGTGGAATAAAAGGTAAAGGTTCTCCATTTAAATGTATTCCTTTAATTATACCTGTTTCTGCACCTACAACAATGTTTCTTAGCAGCTTATAATATGTGCTTACTTCTACACCATATATTTGGGCATCATCTTGCTGATATTCATAAGTTTTAAAACCATTTATAGTACTATCAAGTGGACTCAAATAAATATAATTCCACAAACGATTAACATATAAATCCATATTAACCAAAAATTTATCAGAATGTATGTGTATTCCGCCATCAACTTCTATATTTTGTTGTGGCAAAAGATTAGGATTACCATACTCATATCTGTCTCCATGCAACCCTTTCTGTGTAAGTTCAGGCAATGCAGGCACTCTATAACCTGATGCAACATTAGCTCGTAATAATAAATTTTCTGTAATTTCGTATGTGCCGCCCAATGAAAAGCTTAAATTTGAAAATTCATTATTTACAGAATAAAATAGAGTATCGGACAAATTAGTAGAGATTTGCTTTTTATCAAATCTAAGCCCTGCCTGTAGATGTAACCTTGTATCAAAATCTCTTTTTACCAAAGTATATACGGATAGCTCCTGTGTAAAAGCATCAGGAATTATTTTATTTGGAGCATTTACATTATTGGCATTTTTTTGATATTCCATATTAGCTCCCGAAATAATTTCATACTTTTTGTTAAACAAATAATAATGGTATTGTAAAGAATAATTAAAGGTGGACAAATTCATATCTATAGCAGGTTTAATTGTAACCAATTGTCTCCTATTGTTTTGAAAAGATAATTTATTAGTCAATATTCCCGTTTTACCTAAATACGCTTTATCCGTAATTACCAACAAATTATCAGTTAAATTTTGATACCATTGTTCTAGTTTATAAGAATTATTAAACGAAACATTAGGAACATATAAGCCCAATTTAGGTCTCATATAGCGATACCAAATGTTTATATTATGTTTATAACCTCTATATCCCAAATTAAACTGCATTTGGGAATTTTCAAATCTGGTATTAGGCACAATCACATTATGCCCGTCTCTATAATCATAAGAATAATTATTTCCTACACGCACCGTAGCATAATATTTTTTCTTTGCAACAGTAGCTTCGCCTCCGGTAGAATAACCAATACCATTGGAAAAAACTTTGCAAAAACCACTACCATAAACTGTATCTGTTACAGGTGGCGTATAAGTGATAAAATTAATTGTTCCTCCTACCGCATCGGAACCATACAAAAGAGATGCAGGACCTTTTATTACTTCTACTCTACTTACTCCAAGCCCATCTACCAAGAACGGATGATTTACAGAAAACTGATAATTTTCCAAACGCACACCATCAACCAACACTACAACATTGTTTGAAGTAAGTCCCCTTACTACAGGTTGCATTATGCCATTACCCCTACTTACTACTGACACTTCAGGTCTTTGAGACAAAGACATCATAACATTGGGAACAGGTACACTCTCTAATTTTTTACTCCTTATTACATCTATCTGTATTGCATTATCATGCTGCGATGTGGTATAACCTCCAGATACCACTACTTCTTTTATTTTAAAAACTGTAGATTTCAATAGCACTTTCAGGGAAGTATCTTTAGTAACATACAAACTAAGCACTTGTGGATTATAACCTATATGAGAAACAACAAGTTTAACTTTACCTTTTTTTACTTTTTTTAACACAAAATTCCCTTTGCTATCTGTGATTGTTCCCCTATTTATATCCGGTAAAATAACTTCGGCATTAGATAAACTTTTATTATTGTTATCCAATACTACACCACGTATATTTATTTGTGCTTCTACTGCTCCAAATAAAAACATTAAATAAAATGCAATTATTATTTTTTTCATAAAAAAGTCTTTTTTAAAATTTATAAAATGAATAAGAAAAATATTGGTTTAGAAAAAACCTAAACTGTGATAATATTATAAAGAAGGTGGGGAACGTAACAAAATGTTACCCCAAAAAGAGATTGGTTTAAAAAAGTAATTAAATACAAAAGGTTTGTATTCTGACAATTCTGCAATATCTATAGATAATATATTAGGGGGAGAAGATTGTATAACTTCTTCTTTCTCCAGTGGGCAATCTTTGTGATAAACTACTAATTCTGTTTTATTATGGCTTCTACCATAATAAACATGTTTTATCACAACAAAATGAACAGGCTTTAAAAAAATACTTAAAGAAAAGATTATCAAAAATAATACACCAACAACACTATGTCCTCTCTTTTTGTTCATAAACATCAAACTTCAAAAAACTTAAACGGAAGTTTTAATAATTTTTCATACCTTTTTCCCGAATGGTACATATCCAAATCATCTGCAGTATAATACCAATGTATCTCCACATTTGATTTCTTTTTCAAATGCATTTTTTCCAAAAGCAAAAATATACGGGCAAATTGCTTTGCAGTAGATGTATTATAATATTCCATTTTAAACTCAACTATCGTTTCAGGATTAGGGTCCTCACTGTATTCTTCCAACCATTCCAAAATAGGCTTATAAAACTCTATTGCATTTTCAGGTAAAGATTTTTGTGCTATTATAAATTTACCATTCTCTTTATCTAATTTAATGTAAGGTGTAAGTTCAGTTGCTTGAATTTCTATTGCATCCATATTCTATTCGTTTCCTTTATGAATTTTTGCACCTAATAATAAGAATTCTAAATTATCATTATAATTTTCAAACCAATATTCTACTTTATTATCGGTTTTTAATCTAATATCAATAAATCCCAATCCTGTTTTTCTTACATCATCTACATTAAAATCAAACAGTATCTCGCTATACTCGCGTTCTAATTCATCCCGTGTGTAAGAATTAACAACTTCCAATCTTTTTTTCATTTGCTGACTCTCTTCCTTTGATATAAAATTACCTGTCATTACATAAAAATGCTCACTATCCTCTCCTATTAAAAATATACCTGGATTTGCATTATTATCTACCGTTTTAGTACCATGTTTTTCTATATTTTGCAGCATTTCCACTATTACATAAAACAGTTTGTTTTTCAATGATGCAGAAGTAGTTATATGTCCTTTTATAGCACTTAATAAATTTACGGAATTTTCTTTTGAGAATTCACCATTAAAAACTAATATAAAGTTGTTTTCATTTAATAACTTATGAATAACTATTATCCCGTTTATTGTATTATTTATTTTTTCTTCATTAATTGTTTCCTCTTTCAGTACAGGTACCGTATGTAAATAAAAAAACGAATGTTCATCATCTATTTCATGAAACTTATAATAAAGTTTATTTTTTGATTTACGTGCCATATCAACCAACCCAAGCCCTGCACCTCCTTTATCTGACATTTCCCCTTCTACCAATATTTTTTTATAATATTTTTTTAACTCGTCATTAGACAAGCTATTTATTTTGTCCAGTAATTCTTTTAATGGAGGGATTTGAGATTTCTTAATAGGATTACCTGTTGTTATAAAATAAACATCATCTATTTTTTGTATAACAAATATCCCATAATAAAATTTATCATCTACAATATTATTTTCTTTTGTTTGGTGTCTAGTTATATTTTGGAGACCTTCTACCATTATGGAATATATACGTTTCTTTATTTTTCCAACATTTTCTTCATTTTGGAGGTTAGCTTCGGTAAGTTTCAAAATATTCTCAGTTATTTCATCTGTAAAGTTGCCATGATAAATATAACCTAAATGATCATAGTTCATCAAATTGAATAACTTATATATGCTTTTTAATTTTTGTATCATAACATATTATTTATCAATAAAATATAAAAAATAGCATTACCTCCTTAAACACAAAAATATAATTAAATATTTACTTTTCTTTGCAAATATATATCTTTTATTTTTTTTCAACCTAATATTTCAAAGCAAAATTGTTATGTTTGCAAAAAAAAATCATTTATGAAACCTATTTCAATGGTAGATTTAAAAACTCAATACCTTAAAATCAAACAAGAAATAGATAATGCCATACAACAAGTCATAGAAAGCACAGCTTTTATAAACGGTCCTATGGTAAAAGAATTTTCAAAAAAATTGGAATCATATTTAAATGTCAAACATGTAATACCTGCAGCAAGCGGCACAGATGCTTTGCAAGTAGCACTAATGGCATTGGATTTACAACCTGGGGATGAAGTAATCACAACCCCATTTACATTCGTAGCAACAGTAGAAGTAATAGCATTGCTTAAACTTAGACCTGTATTTGTAGATGTTGATGAAAATTACTTTACCATAAATATAGAACAATTAAAAGAAAAAATAACTTCCAAAACAAGAGCAATAATACCTGTTCACCTATTTGGACAAGCTGCCAATATGGAAGCAATAATGCAAATTGCCAACAAACATAATTTATATGTAATAGAAGATACGGCTCAAGCATTGGGAAGCGAATACATTTTTAGCAATGGACAAACACAAAAATTAGGCACAATTGGTCACATGGGAGCTACTTCGTTTTTCCCATCAAAGAATCTAGGGTGCTTTGGCGATGGTGGTGCAATATTTACTAATGATGATGAACTTGCAGATAAACTTCGTTCAATAGTTAATCACGGGATGAAAGTAAGATATTACCACGACACAATAGGTGTAAATTCTAGATTAGATAGCATACAAGCAGCAATTCTTAATGTAAAGCTTAAATACATTGACAAATACAATAAGAATAGAGAAAAAGCCGCTAACTACTACAACAATGCATTTAAAGATTGTAAAAAAATAATAACTCCCGCTAAATATCCTAAAAGCACACACATCTATCACCAATACACAATGAAAATAATAAACGCAGATAGAGATGCCTTAAAAGAACATTTATTACAAAATAATATTCCCTGTGCAATATATTATCCTGTTCCGTTACATTTGCAAAAAGCATACAAATACTATGGATACAAAGAAGGAGACTTCCCTGTAAGTGAATATTTAAGTAAAATTGTGTTATCTTTGCCAATGCATACCGAATTGGATAACGAACAACTTGAATACATAACAAAAACCGTATTAGATTTCTTGAAAAATAATTAATCAAATGGAACAAAAGAAATACTTTGCACACCCCACAGCAGTAATAGATGAAGGTGCAACTATCGGTAATGGCACAAAAGTTTGGCACTTTTGCCATGTTATGCCCAAAGCACAAATTGGAGAAAATTGTGTACTTGGACAAAATGTTTTTGTTGCCGATAATGTAACATTAGGAAACAATGTAAAAGTCCAAAATAATGTATCATTATACACAGGAGTGATTTGTGAAGATGATGTTTTTTTAGGACCATCTATGGTATTTACCAATGTAAACAATCCACGAAGTGCAATAGTAAGACACGACAAATACGAAACCACACTTGTAAAAAAAGGAGCAACAATAGGAGCTAATGCCACAATAGTATGCGGTACTACCCTTGGAGAACATTGTTTTGTGGGAGCAGGAGCAGTAGTTACTAAAGATGTAAAACCTTATGCTCTGGTAGTAGGTGTACCTGCAAAACAAGTAGGCTGGATGAGTGAATACGGTCATTGGCTAAAATTTGACAATAACGGCATTGCCACCTGTCCCGAAAGTGGACAAAAATATAAAGAAGAAAACGGATATCTTATAAAAATAGATTAATATAAATACATCATTTATGAAAAATTTTGCAATAATCGGACTTGCAGGTTATATAGCAATACGTCATGTGCAAGCAATAAAAGATACGGGAAATATCCTTTTGGCAGGATTAGATAGATGTGATAGCGTAGGATTTATAGACAGCTATTATCCCGAAATGGACTTTTTCACAGAATTCGAGCGTTTTGACAGACATATAGATAAATTACGTAGAATGGGTAAACCTATAGATTATGTATCTATTTGTTCTCCAAACTATTTACACGATTCTCATATACGTTTTGCCTTACGAAGTCAAGCAAATGCCATTTGTGAAAAACCGTTGGTCCTTAATCCTTGGAACGTAGAAGCTTTGAAAACAATAGAAAAAGAAACCGGCAAAAAAGTTAATACCATACTACAATTAAGACATCATGCATCTATACTGGCATTAAAAGAAGAAGTAGAAAAAAATCCTGATAAAATATATGATATAGACCTTACATATATAACAAGTCGTGGACAATGGTATCATTTTTCTTGGAAAGGAGACCAATCAAAATCAGGAGGAATTGCCACCAATATAGGTATTCACTTTTTTGACATGCTAACATGGATATTTGGAGAAGTAAAACAAAACATAGTACATCACAAGGATAACAAACGAAATGCAGGATTACTTGTATTAAAAAATGCAAGAGTAAGATGGTATTTAAGCTTGGAATATAATGATATTCCTGAAAACATAAGAAAAGAAGGCAAACGAACTTACCGCTCAATAACTGTAAACAATAAAGAAATAGAATTTAGCGGAGGTTTTACGGATTTACACACCGTTAGCTACAAAGAAATACTTAATGGAAACGGATTTGGACTTGATGACGCAGCCCATTCAATACAAACAGTATATGAAATAAGAAATGCAAGTCCGATTGGATTAAAAAACGATTATCATCCTTTTTGTAAAAACATAAAATAAAAAAACTATGATTTACAACGAATTATTAAATAAAGAAAAAACATTGGCAGTAATAGGTCTTGGATATGTAGGACTTCCAATTGCATTAAATTTTGCAAAAAAAATAAAAGTTATAGGATTTGACATAAATCCTCAACGAATAGACATGCTGAAACAGCATATAGACCCAAGCAAAGAACTAGATAAAAAATATTTTGAAGGGACAGACATAGAATTTACACATAATCCTAATGACTTGAAAAAGGCTCACTTTTTCATAGTAACAGTCCCCACCCCAATAGATGACCACAAATTACCTGATTTAACCCCTCTCTACAAAGCAAGCGAAACAGTAGGTAGAGCACTCAAAAAAGGCGATTATGTAGTGTATGAATCCACTGTATATCCAGGAGCTACAGAAGAAGATTGTGTCCCTCTATTGGAAAAATATTCCGGATTAAAATATATGAAAGACTTTAAAGTGGGATATTCTCCAGAAAGAATAAACCCAGGAGATAAAGCCCACACTTTGGAAAATATAAAAAAAGTTGTATCTGGCTGCGACAAAGAAGCATTGGAAAATATATCCAAAGTTTATGAACTGGTTGTAAAAGCAGGCATATTCAAAGCTGCTACCATCAAAACTGCAGAAGCAGCAAAAGTAATAGAAAACACCCAACGTGATGTAAATATTGCACTAATGAATGAACTCTCACTCATATTTAATAGAATGGGAATAAATACCTTTGATGTATTAGACGCAGCTGGAACCAAATGGAACTTTTTGCGCTTCTTCCCTGGACTTGTAGGAGGGCACTGCATAGGTGTTGACCCTTATTACTTATCCTACAAAGCCAAGGAATATGGATACTATCCGCAAATAATAGATAGTGGAAGATTTGTCAATGACTCTATGGGACGGTATGTTGCCAAACAAACAGCAAAAAAACTTCTTCAAAAAGGCATTAATATATTGGAAGCAAACATCTTAATAATGGGTATTACCTTCAAAGAAAATGTTGCTGACATAAGAAACACAAAGGTAGTGGATATATACTATGAACTAAAATCTTATAACATAAAAAATATTGATATAGTAGATTACTTTGCTGACAAAAAAGAAGTAAAACATGAGTATGGAATAGACATGGACGATGAGATTAAGAACAATTATGATGCTATAATAGTAGCCGTAAATCATGAGAAATACGCTAACTTGGACGAAACCTATTTCAAATCAATCGGAACAGATAAAACGTTAATTGTTGATGTAAAAGGAATATATCGCAACAAAATAAAAGATTTAGATTATTGGAGTTTATGACAAAAGGAACAGTATTAGTTACAGGTGGAGTTGGTTATATAGGTTCACATACTACTGTAGAATTACTTCAACAAAATTATGAAGTAATTATAGTTGATAATTTATCTACTTCCCAAAAAGAAATACTTGAAGGAATAAAAAAAATAACAGGCAAAAAACCTGTGTTTTATAAAGTTGATTTAAAAAATTATAATGAAGTAAAAAATCTGTTAAAAAAACATAAAATAGATTCTATTATACATTTTGCCGCATATAAAGCAGTAGGCGAAAGTGTAGAAAAACCCCTAAAATACTACGAAAACAATATCCTTTCCTTAATAAATACATTAAAAATAGCGGAAGAATACAAAATAAATAATTTCATATTTTCTTCTTCATGTACAGTGTACGGACAACCAAAAAAATTACCTGTAACTGAAAAAACTCCTGTAATAAAACCAAACTCACCTTATGGAAACACAAAAAAAATAGCAGAAGAAATTTTGCAAGACACAACGGAACCCAACAAAAACCTTAATGTAGTATCGCTTCGTTACTTCAATCCGATAGGTGCCCATCCTTCTCATTTAATAGGAGAATTACCAATAGGTGTACCCAATAACCTTGTTCCGTTTATCACACAAACAGCTTATGGTATAAGACCTCAATTAAAAGTATTTGGTAACGATTATAGCACTCCCGATGGCACACCTATTAGAGATTATATAGATATAATAGACTTAGCGGAAGCCCACATAAAAGCTCTGGAATATTTGACTACAAGTAAAAATAAAAAAAACTTTGAAGTATTTAATATTGGAGCAGGCAAAGGATATTCGGTGCTGGAAATTATCAAAACTTTTGAGCAAGTAACCGGTCAAAAATTAAATTATACATTTGCTCCACGCCGTCCAGGAGACATAGAACAAATATGGGCAGATGCAACCAAAGCAAATACAGTGCTTAAATGGAAAACAAAACGAACTCCTGCTCACTCTTTAAAAACAGCTTGGGAATGGGAAAAACATTACAGGACACAAATTGTCAAGAAAAGCATTTAGTTGTCCTTACTGGTGCAGGAATAAGTGCTGAAAGTGGCTTGAAAACATTTAGAGATTCGGACGGCTTATGGGAAAAATACAATGTCTATGAACTGGCAACCCCTGAAGCATGGGAAAAACACCCTGAAAAAGTACTTGAATTTTACAATGAACGACGTAAACAACTGCTTAATGTTAAACCCAATAAAGCCCATATAATTTTAGCAAAACTGGAACAACACTTCAATAAAGTAACAATAATTACTCAAAATGTAGATGATTTGCATGAGAGGGCTGGCAGTACAAATATTCTACACTTACATGGCGAATTACGAAAAGCAAGAAGTACCTGTGATGAATCAAAAGTATATCCGATAAAAGGTGCTGAACTTAATATGGGAGATACTGATGAAAACGGATGCCAACTAAGACCTCATGTAGTATGGTTTGGCGAGCCTGTACCGATGCTTCCCAAAGCAGTGGAAATGACCAAGCAAGCAGATATATTTTTGATAATAGGCACCTCTCTTATAGTATATCCGGCTGCCAGTCTAATAAGTTATTTACCAGACAAGACCCCGATATATTACATAGACCCTAATCCTGCACAAATATATAACCCAAATCTAACAACATTATCCCTTATAGCTTCGGAAGGATTGGAAAAATGGTTAAAAACAATAAATATTGAACTATAATCTAAATCGTTTATCAATATGAGAAGGCATTAGTTTTCCTGAAAAAATTATATCTTCTTCTTCGTTTTTCATTTTTAGTAGCTGTTCAAAATAATAATCGCAAACATCCTCATTAGAATAAACTAAAATAACAAAATTTACTCCTCTAAGTTTTTGATTTAATAATCTATATTTCCTCATATTTTTTAATAAAAAAATCAATTTGGTATCATCTTCATACATAAAAATAATCTCATCTTCATTATCTTCCGTAATTTGAAGAGATACATTAAACATTTTATTTACAAGCGATACTATTCTTGCTTCGTGAGTGTACGAAGTTATTCCAAAAAAACATTCATGTTTGTATTTTTCTTTTTTTAACTTTATTTTCACCTTTTTGTTTTAATTTTATTTTCTATCTCACGGAGCATAACTTCAGTCATTTTAGCTAAATCATATTGGTGTTCCCATCCCCAGTCTGTTCTTGCCCTACTATCATCTATGCTTTGAGGCCAAGATTCTGCTATAGCTTGCCTAAAATCAGGATTGTATTCTATAATAAAGTCAGGTATGTGTTTTTTTATTTCTGCTGCTATATCTTCGGGAGCAAAACTTATTGCAGCCAGATTATAACTTGTTCTTATTTTTATTTTGTCAGCAGGAGCTTCCATAAGTTCAATAGTTGCCCTTATAGCATCATCCATATACATCATAGGCAACATAGTCCCCTCTTTTAAGAAAGATGTATATTTTTTATTTTTTATAGCTTCATAAAATATTTCGACAGCATAATCGGTAGTACCGCCACCTGGTTCCGCCTTGTAACTAATAAGTCCAGGATACCTGATGCTGCGTATATCTACACCATATTTTTCAAAATAGTATTGAGCCCACAATTCACCTGCAACCTTACTAATGCCATATACGGTATTTGGGTCCATTACATCATATTGAGGAGTATTTACCTTCTTGCTATTGGGTCCGAATGCTGCAATGGAACTTGGCCAAAAAACTTGTTTCACACTATTGTCTTTTGCCACATTCAACACATTAAACAACCCTTCCATATTTAATTTCCAAGCAAAAGAAGGATTTTTTTCTGCTACGCCCGAAAGCATTGCCGCCAAATGATAAATATGAGTGATTTTATTTTCTATTACAATTTTTTTTAATGCATCTATGTTTAATACATCAAGGTTATAAAATTTATTATCACCTATAATTTCTTTATTTACATTTTTTATATCTGCAATCAATACTTTGCTTGTTCCATATATCTCATTGAGTTTCAGTGTTAAATCTGTTCCTATTTGCCCTGCGGCTCCTATAACAAGAATTTTTTCCATTATCTTATTTTATTTTTCTTTTGTTCCAAATTTATATAAAAATACAAATGTTTTTCATGATTTACATCAAATATATCTAAACAGACACATTAAATTCCCGCAACGCATCATTAAGCGATGTTTTTTTATTTGTGCTTTCTTTTCTTTTTCCAATTATCAGAGCACATGACACTTGGTATTCTCCAGCCGGGAACTTTTTTGTATATGTACCCGGTATTACAACTGAGCGAGGTGGCACATATCCTTTATATTCTACAGGTTCTCTTCCCGTAACATCTATTATTTTTGTGGACTGCGTAATTACCACATTTGCACCTAATACTGCTTCATTATCTACATGTACACCTTCCACTACAATAGAACGGGACCCTATAAAACAATTATCTCCAATAATAACTGGTGATGCTTGTACTGGTTCTAGTACTCCACCTATTCCTACTCCTCCACTTAAATGAACATTTTTGCCGATTTGAGCACAACTACCTACCGTAGCCCAAGTATCTACCATTGTGCCTTCATCTACATAAGCACCTATATTTATATAAGACGGCATCATTATTACTCCCGGAGCCACATAGGCTCCATACCTTGCAATAGCATGAGGAACAACTCTTACTCCTAATTTATCATATCCGCCTTTTAATGGTATCTTGTCATGAAATTCAAAAGGTCCAACTTCATACTTTTCCATTTCTTTTATAGGAAAATATAATATTACCCCCTTTTTTATCCATTCGTGAGTATGCCATTTCTCTCCTTTGTCTTTAGATGCTACCCGAACTTTTCCTTTGTCTAAAAGTTCTATAAGTTCAAATATAGCTTGTTTATATTCAGATTTATTTAGTAGCTCTCTATTATTCCATGCCTGTTCTATTTTGTTTTTTATATCCTCCATATTGTTTTATACATTTAGTATTTTTACAATATTTACTAATTCCCTCTTTACCGTTTTATGATGTTTATTTGTTTTGGTAAATGAGACATATACCATTTTTCTATTTTTTATACCGACCATTACATTCTTTCTCCCCATCAATAATCCTTCTACAGCAGCTATTCCCATTTGACTTGCAGTTACTCTGTCGTAAGCAGTAGGAGCCCCCCCTCTCTGTATATGCCCAAGAATACTTATTCTCACATTAAATTGAGGAAAATCTTTTTTCACTTGATTAGCTACTGCTATAGCACCTCCGGAATCATCTCCTTCTGCCACAAGTACTATACTTGATGATTTTTTCACTTGATATTCATGAGCAAGATATTTTTTTAAGCGTTTCATATTAGTTTTTATTTCCGGAATAAGTATTGCTTCGGCACCTACTGCAATACCACTACGCAAC
This sequence comes from uncultured Bacteroidales bacterium, assembly GCA_964421355.1. Classification (GTDB taxonomy): domain Bacteria; phylum Bacteroidota; class Bacteroidia; order Bacteroidales; family JALTDM01; genus JALTDM01. The sequence continues at coordinate 23,964 of CAYQWX010000014.1, read as the reverse complement.
GCTATAAAACCTGCATCTCTTCCCATTACTTCTACAAAAAACAATCTATCGTGAGACTCTGCTGTATCTCTTATTTTATCTACAGCATCTATTACCACATTTAGTGCCGTATCGTAACCAATAGTATAATCGGTACCATATAAATCATTATCTATTGTTCCGGGAATACCAACTATTGGGAATTTGTATTCTTCATAGAATTCCCTTGCTCCCCTAAAAGAGCCGTCTCCACCAATTACTACAAGAGCATCTATGCCATGTTTTTTCAAGTTTTCATAAGCTATACGGCGTCCTTTTTTTTCTTTGAAACGCGGGCATCGTGAAGTTTTGAGAATAGTTCCACCTCTATTTATTATATTACTCACATCTGCAGAAAGCAATTGTTTTATATCTCCCTCGATTAAGCCTTTGTAACCATGACAAATTCCAAAAGCTTCTTTGCCATAATATATAGCAGACCTTACCACTGCACGAATAGCAGCATTCATTCCGGGGGCATCCCCTCCAGATGTAAGCACTGCAATTCGCTTTATTTTATCATTTTTAAATTTTTCTTTTTTCATATATTATTGTTTTTTTATACTCTTGATATATAATGTTTTAACTCCTCTTTTACTTGTTCACACATATCTAATGTTTTGTGTATATAGTTTCCCAAATCTTCAAATTTTTGAAGATTTTTATATTTTTCCATTTTTTCAAATCTCATTGCTACTTCGTGGGCACCAAATGTTCTTAAAGAGGATTTTATTTTGTGCGACACTTGTCTAATTGTATCATAATCCTTATTTTCAAGAGCTTCCAATATCATTTTTTTCATTTCTTTATATTGGTCAAAAAATATTTCTATCAATTCTAATAGAAGCTCTTCATCTCCTCCTGTTACCTCATTTATGTAATCTAACTTCACATATACCATAATAATTATTTTTTTACAAATTTATCAATAGTTTTTAATATATCTTTTTCCTTAAAAGGTTTAGGAACAAAACCATTCATTCCCACCTTACCTACTTTTTCTACTTCCTGCTCAGTTACTGCTGCGGTAAGGGCAATTATTGGAATATACCGTTTCTTATCATTCATTTTGGTTCTTATATATTCCGTTGCTTCATAGCCGTCCATTTCAGGCATATGGATATCCATAAGTATTATATCAAAATTGTCTTTTTCTAAAGCAGATATAACTTCTTTTCCATTATTTACGGTAACCACTTCAAAATTGTTCTTTTTAAGTATTTTTTGTAAAAGTATTTGATTTATTTTGTTGTCCTCTGCAATTAATACTTTCACTGGTTTTGTTTCTTTTTTTTCTAACTTCGGGTATTCTATTTTTTCTTCTTGATTTAATGAAAATTCTTTTATCTCCTTATCTTTAGGAAGCTTATATTCAATTTCAAATCCAAATATACTACCTTTTTTATAAACACTTTCAACAAATATTTTACCATCTTGCATTTCTACCAATTTTTTAGTGATAGCTAATCCCAAGCCGGTACCTCCATAACTTATTGAAATGTCTTCATTAGCTTGTCTAAATTCTTCAAATATTTTATCCAGATCTTTCTTTTTTATACCTATACCCGTATCTATCACTTTAAAAATAAGCCTAATCTTAGTATCTAACTTTTCCTTAACCGATACCTGAAGTTTTACATATCCGACAGAAGTAAACTTAATGGCATTACCTATAAGATTAATTAGAATTTGATTTAGTCTTACTCTATCCCCAATTATATATCGGGGCAATTGTGAATCTTTTTCAACAAGAAAATTTATTTTTTTCTCTTTTGCCTTCAAAGAAAACAGATTATTTATGTCGTCCAAAAATTTGTAGATATCAAAGATTTTATTTTTTATTTGTAATTTCCCTGACTCTAATTTTGAAAAATCAAGAATATCATTAATAATTACTTGTAGGTTTTCTATAGAATTTTTTACATATTCCAAATAAAGTCTTTGATTATCATCAAGCTTTGTTTCTTCCAAAAGTATGGTAAATCCATAAATTGCATTAAGAGGAGTACGTATTTCGTGACTCATGTGTGCCAAAAATTGCTCTTTTATTTTAGCATGATGTAAAGCCTTTTGTTGTGCTTCTACCAATATTTTATTTTGAAGTTCTATATGCTCTATCATGTGATTAAACACATTGGTCATTTTTCCAAATTCGTCATTGGCAACATGCTCCAATCGTATGGTAAAGTCATTATTATCAATCACTTGGTTCATGGAATCTATCATCTTCCAAATAGGCTTTGTAATAAACCTTTGGAAAAATAATATTGAAATGAAAGCTAATGAAAAAGCTCCTAAAAATATCATTAATTCATAAAGTATAAAATTTATAAATTTCTTATAAAAAAAACGTTTATTAGTAATTAGAAGCAATTTCCCTAACAAATGAGTTCTATATACAACAGGCTGCACTACTATAAAATAATCTTTGTTTTCGTAAATCGCACTCTTGGAAAGAGAATAACTTTTTGCAAAATCAAAATATGTAGAATCAAACTTAACATCGGATTTTTGATAATATCCCATCAATTTATAATCATTGTCAAAAACTCCCACATAATCAAGATATTTTATTCTATGTAACGATTGTAAGATTTGATGAATAGAAGAAGTGTCTCTAAAAGCAACAGCCCCTGAAATATTATCACTTACAACAGCTGACATTATAGCAATCTCATTTTTGGTATTGCTCAAGAAATTTTTCTTATTATAAAAGTAAACAAATAAAGACAATGAGATAAAAAGAATAACAAACAATAATAGAACAACTAAAACAATTTTATATTTTATAGGAAGGTCTTTAAAACCTGTTTTCATTAGATCTTATAATTTTTGAAAGTATTAAAAGTTTTGAACTAATCTTTATACCCAAAGATAATGCTTTTTCATTATTTATTTCAAAACGCTTGTGATAAAAATTAGGTAAAAAATTAACTAGACCTCCTAATTGACAAAAATTCTCTATTCTGTCTCCTACCGTTAATACGGGTTTGTTTTCTATTTGTTTCAAAATCTTTTTTACAATATCAATTTGGGTGTTTTTACTTATATAAATTAAATTACAGTCATTTAGTTGTCCTTTGTCTGTTATATTTATTACTTTTATTTGCTTATCATGAGTTTTTCTCTCTTTCAACATCTCCCTTAATATCACAAACATTTTTTCATCACCATAAACAGCTATAACGAATTGATTACCAATTGAATTATGTGGCAAGTCCACAAAGAGAGTTAAATTATAAATATATGCCGCTTTAAGCTCGGTTTCACTATACTGCTGAGCCTTTGCAACAATGCTAAACAATAATAATAAACAATATGTTAAACCCTTTTTTATCACTTCAACTTTTCTATAATTTTAATATCCACTCGTCTATTTTTTCTCCAATTTTTCCCTTTTAATTCTCCTTGTGCATTTATTATTATTTTTTTATCTTCGATTCCATGTTTTTTGAAAAATCTATTTACCTCAAAAGCTCTCTTGTATGATAATTGCCTATTATAGCTTTCTTCTCCTTCTTCACTGGCATATCCATACAGTTCCACATACAATTTTGCATTATTCTTTATAAGATTTATTATTTTTAGCAATTTCTTTTTTACCATATCAGATATTTTACTGCTATTTACAGAATAATAAATTGAATATGTAAATATTTCTTTTTTAATAGAATCTGTTTCAGTTTTTTTCAATTGGGTTTCTCCCTTTGTAATATCTGTATAAATAGAATTTGTATTATTTGTATTTTCTTTAATCACACTTGCCACATATAAAGTATCCTTACCAATTATAACTTTTTTTAGAAATGAAGTATCATTTTTATTATTTTCGGGATAATAATATTCCGTTTCTCTTATATCTTTGTGAGCAGTGTTTTCTTCTATCTTTGAAAGCAATACAGTATCGGTATTTTCTATTGCTTTAGTAACTAAGTTTAATAGTCTGTTATACTTAATATTCTTTTCATAAGCAGACATCTTTTTTTGTTGTTTTTTATCTGAATACAAGGAATTTACATAATACAACCCTGCAGAATCCGTAAGGTTTACAATATCATATACTGTATTTATGAGAACATCATAGTTTTTTGTTTTAGCAATGTTTCCCAACTCCGAAGTATCTTCCGTAAAAAACCTTTTTGTATCATAAAAAATATTATGCACTTTTATTTTTTCACCGATGTTATTTTTCTCTGATAAGAGAGTTATTGGTTCCAATAATATTTCTTGATACAACTCATAAAAATATGACTGGTGAGGCACATGTATTTCTAACATATACGGCTTAAATCCTTCTGCTTCCACTACCATTAAATAATCTTTATTTGGTGGCAAAATCATCAAATAACGTCCTGTTTTTGGATTAGGATTATATACATACTTTACTATCTTTTGATTTTGCACATCATATACTTTTATTTTACATGATATAGGTTTGTGTGTATCTTTACGATAAATAAATCCTTTAATCATTGTATAAGGAATATCGCTTTCTATCTCGGAATAATATAAATCATAAAGTCCTTTATTAGAATTTGTTGTGCTTGAAAAATATGCAGTATTACCCTCTGCATTTGTTGTAAGATTTATATCATTTGCTGTAGAATTTATAGGATACCCCATATTTTCAGGTACAGACCACGAATTATTTGTTTCCGAATATTCGGACCTCATAATATCATAACCTCCAATAGTAATATTAGGATTATTAGTAGTAAAATATAGTACTTTGCCAAGTGGATTTATAAAAGGATAATCTTCATCATAAGATGAGTTTATAGTTGGTCCCATATTCACAGGATTCCCCCAACTACCATCCTTGTTTCTAACTATCTTATAAATATCTTTTCCTCCATAGCCACCTGGTCTATTACTTGAAAAGTAGTATATATCTTTTTCCGGCAAAAAACTTATACCACCTTCATAAAATTGGCTGTTTATTCCTTCAGGAAATTTAACTAAACTATCACATTTTTTTCCTGATATTTTTGCATAATAAATATCAGAATTATTACCTTTACCTATCTTTAAAAATAAATACTGCCCATTCCATGAACATCCAACAAGCTCTATATCTTTATTTGGCAGACTATCAAATTTTATAGCAACTGGAGTATTCCAAACAGTATCGTTTTTAATTGCAAAAAATATTTTGGAAACGGAATCTTTTAATATCAAAGAATCTTTATATAAATAAGTTCTTGTAAAAAACAACAATTGTCCATCGGCAGTAGTGTATGCATTATGTTCACTACATTTGTCCGTACTTATTGGATATCTTATTTTATATGTGAAATAATTTAATGAGTCATTATAATATTTTTTAGCCCTTTCATCTATTTTTTTCAACAACAAAGCATATTGGATATTACTACTATCTTCTTTACTATTTGCCAGCCCTAAAAAGTTATCAATCATTTCTTCCGACTTATCAAATTTATAAGTCAAATGGTATAGCTTTGCCAAATCTAAAAATACTGCTTTGGGCATCCATTCTTTTCTATTTTTCAAAGCATAATCAAGATACGGAACAGCTTTCTTTTTATCATATTTAGTATTTAAGTAACACGCTCCTATATAATATTTTACATAAAAATTATTTTTAAGCAATGTGGTATCAAGTTTTAGAAATAGAGGAAGTGCTTCTTCAAAGCGTTCTTCATTAAATAATTTATAAGCCTGTTTAAATAATTTATTATTAGGGAACTTTTGTCCCAATAAAGTTATTGAAAACACAAAAAAATATAAAAAAAATAATCTCCCCTTCATATTTACAAAAGTATGAAAAAATAGTCAATCATGTGAAAAGTAATTGTTATAATGCTTAAATTTGAAACTCAAAAAAATGTAGATGACTAAATTTCTAACTAATCAACATGTATCCAAGTGGATAGTATTGTTTATAGATATATTCTTTGTAGCATTTTCCATATACCTGGCTTATCTTTTGAGATTTAACTTTCACATTCCTTCAAATGAAATAAATGATTTATACACAACTTTTATTGTAATACTTTTTGTAAGAATATTATTCTTTTTATGGAGCAAAACTTATACCGTCTTATTACGTTACACAGGGAATAAAGATGCACAACATCTTTTTCTAAACCTTTCTTTTGGTTCTTTCTTATTTGTAATTATAAATTTAATATCAAGATATTTGTTTCACTATCATCATATCATACCTTATTCCATCATAATTATTGAATTTTTATCAACTCTGGTATTCCTCCTTGCTTACAGAATATTTATACGTCTAATATTTAGCGAAATATCTACAACAAATAAAAGTAAGAGTAAAATTGTAGTAGTAGGAAGTGACGAAAAAGCCCTAATGACTAAACGGACAATAGAAAACGACTCAAATGCCAAAGTAATTGCTTTTATAGACCACAACAAAAAAAGAAAAGGACATAAAATTGATAATATTAAAATATTCCATATTACCGATTTAGATAAAATCCAAAAAAAATATGGTATAGACACGGTAATAATTACCAATAAAATACCTTTTGAATTAAAGGATACAATTGTTAATTACTGCCTTAATAATAACATAGAACTTAAAACCGTTCCTGATATTACCGAATGGATAAACGGAGAATTAAGCATAAAACAAATTAAAAAATATAAAATAGAAGACCTTCTGGAAAGAGAAGAAATAATACTTGATACCCAAAAAATAAAAAAAGAAATAGTAGGGCAAACAGTTATGGTTACAGGAGCAGCAGGCTCAATAGGAAGTGAAATAGTAAGACAACTGACACAATTTGGACCAAAATTGATAATACTTTATGATATAGCCGAAACTCCTTTGTATCACATTGAAAATCAACTGAAAGAAAAATATAAATTTACAAAATTCAAAATAATAGTTGGAGATATATTAGACAAAAAAAGATTGGAATACATAACAGAGCGCTACAAACCAACTATAATATACCATGCTGCAGCATTGAAACATGTTCCGCTTATGGAGACAAACCCTTATTCTGCAGTAAAAACAAATATATTTGGAACTAAAAACTTAATAGAAACAGCTATTGCTCACAATGTGAAAAAATTTGTATTTATATCAACAGATAAAGCAGTAAATCCTACCAACGTAATGGGAGCAACGAAACGCGTTGCTGAAATGCTTGCAAAAGCATACTACAAAAATTATGATGCCACAAAGTTTATTGTAACACGCTTTGGTAATGTATTGGGCTCTAATGGCAGCGTTATTCCACGATTTAGAGAACAAATAGAAAAAGGTGGACCTATTACAATTACACATCCCGAAGTTACACGCTATTTTATGACCATACCAGAAGCTTGTCGGTTAGTGTTGGAAGCCGCAAGTTTTGGAAAAGGAGGAGAAATATTCATGTTTGATATGGGTAAAAGGATAAAAATAATAGATCTTGCCAAAAAAATGATTAAACTTTCAGGATTGGAACTTGGCAAAGACATTCAAATAGTATTTACAGGACTTCGCCCGGGAGAAAAATTATACGAAGAATTATTTTACAAAAATGAAGACTATTTACCTACACATAATCCTAAGATATTAATAGCAAAAGTAAACAATATTGATTTTAACTGGATAACTACACAGATAAAAGAACTTGAGGAAATAATATACTCCTTTGACAATTATAAAATTGTAAAAAAAATAAAAGAAATTGTGCCAGAATACAAAAGTAACAATTCGCCATACGAAATTTTAGATACATAAAACTATATTCAAATAGTAAAAGACTATGGCATAATATTTTTTGCTAAAATTTTAGAACTTGTTACGGGCACACTTTTTTACCTTTTACCCTTTTTAGGTCAGCCCCAAAAAGGAGATAAAAATAAAATTAAAATATAATTTTCGTTCCTAAAATATTATTTTCTTATTTATCATTATCTTTTAATACCACTCCATATATAAATAGTACTATTACGGAAGATAGAAACACCACTACAAGAGACTTTATGAGCTTTGCTGTTACATTCTGCAAGTCAATAATATCCCATATTCCGAGAATAGCAATTACTGTAACTATCAACACTATTATTGCTAATGTATAACCTATTATTTTTTGAGCACTCATATTTTATTATTTTTTACAAATTTATATTATTTTTTATAACAAAAAGCAAACTCCAATATTTACAGGATGTGTATCAAGATGATTATTAGGTCTAAATATTGGTAGCATACCGTAATCAATAAATAAACTTATGTTCTCCATACCTATTCTTACGGAAAGTGAATAATTTAGAAAGTTTAGGTAATGAATATTATAATGTTTGCTTATTCTTTTATCGTTTTTTTCGTCATAATATACATTTTTGGAATGGGCACCTATCATAAGGTTACCTATTACTCCAAACATTAAATGAAATTCATTTTTTTCGGGCAGATATATTTCAAAAAACAACGGTACTCTTAAGTGTGTTGTTTGCAGTTTACTTTTCACATAATTATATTGAGTGTCAATAGTAAATGATAAGGTATCCTCTTGATTAAGAACCAAATTTCGACTTATAAAACGGTAATTTCTAAATTCTAAACCCAAACCTGTAACTAATCCTGTGTTTTTTGTAAATGCAATGCTTTTATGAACCATGTTTAAATTGAAAAACCATGATTTACCATAGTTTAAATCCATTTTATCATAACTTGATGGCATATAAAAACCATTATTAGTATATAAGGTGTTTAATCCTATTTCTACACCAAACCATTTTCCTTCAAAATCATCTCTACTTGTCTTCTCGTCCTTTTCTGTTTGTTTTTCTAAAATAGGATGTTCTACTATTTGTCCTTTTTTATTGTTTTTAGAAGTATTTTGTGTTTTATCTGCTTGTGTTTCACCTTCTTTATAGATTCTTACGGATGTTTTTTTGTCTGTATCTATTGTCACTAATTTTATTTTTCCAATTTTAACTTCTACGGTATCAAAATATGTTTCCGCTGTATCTTTCCCTTGTTTTGCCATTGGTTGTAATGTGTCGTTGTGTGTAGGAAACACTTTAACTTCTACGGTGTCATCATTGGTTGTGTTTATTGCTTTTTCAATTGTCTCTGCTACCGAGTCTGTAAAAGTAAATACATCTTTGAGTATTTTTTTGTAATCGGTATCTGGGGTAATGGCAATAGAGGTTTTATTGCCGTTTTCTTCAATTACCAGTACTCGTTGTTTGCCAATTTTCAGCTCTGTAATTGCAGTTGAATCTTTTTTTGTCTGTGCATTTACGGTTGCTATTAACCCTGCTATTCCTGCTAATGTTAATAATATTATTCTTTTCATTTTTTTACAATTTTTATATTTATGTTATTAGAATTAAATGCAAAATATTTATATGGCTGTTTTTGTATTTCTATATTTTTTCTAAATAGATATTCTACTGTTTGCAATAAGGTTCTTTTTAACAAATTATTTGACGATGTTTGTTTGTATTTTTCTTGTAAAATATTAGTGTTATATGCAAGATTGGGCTTGTGGTAACTAATTTGTATTATATCAATATTTATTGGTTCTACCTTTTCTATTTTTTTTACAGGCATAGTGTTAATGATTTCTGCATGATTTACAACATTGGCATTTTGTTCTGTTTTTATTTTTTTATTAGTATAGTTTTGATATTTTATTTCTTTTTTTTGTATGCTGTTAATATTTTTTTCTAAAATTTTGTTTTTATGTAGCTTCATTGTTTTGTTTTCAGATATATAGTCTGTTTTTCTTGGAATATATGTTTTTGAAATAGGATTTGTGAAAAATAGAAAATAGGAAAGTCCTATAATGGTTGCGGCAACTGCTATTTGTGTTATTTTTTGTAAATAAATAAGTGTGTTGTAGTGATAAAGTAATTTTTTATGAGGATATTTTATTATTGGTATTTTAAGTTTTGTTTTTTCATATAGTTTTATAGCAGTGAGTTTTTTAGGATTATTTTTTGCAATTATTAGAAGTTCTGATTTGCTAATATTTCCTTCGATATAGTCAATACATTTTTGTTCAAATTCATCATTTTCAGATTTTAATAGGTTGTTTTTTCCTTCATAAAAAGTACTAGTAGTTATGTTGGTAGCATAAATGGAACCATATTCCAAAAATTCTTTTTTTATCTCGGGATATTTTTCAATAAAAAGTAATAATTCTTCCTTATCGTTATATGAAAGGTTATTATCGTAATAATCAACTATGTATTCTATGTAGTTATATTTATTTATCATTTTTTACTCCCTCTAATTTTTCAAAAATTTTTTTCACCCTCATTCTTGCCCTATATATATACACTTTAACTTGTGCAGCTGACAATCCCGTTATTTCTCCTATTTCACTGTAACTATAATTCTCCAAATCTCTCATCAATAACACAGTTCTTTGTATATCAGAAAGTTGAGACAGTGCCAAATCTATATTTTCTGCCAAATCTATATTTTCATTTATTTCATAAAAATTTTTATGCGGTTGTTGATACATATATCTATCTCTTACTTTCTTTTTTCTTATCATATCTATAATGTAATTGTATGCTGTTTGGTATAGGTAGCTTTTTGCTTTTTCGTATTTTATATTTTCTTTATTTATCCATAATTGTTCGTAGCAATGTTGTACTATATCTTTTGCATCTTCTTCATTACCAATGTTTTTAAGACAAAAAGTGTATAATCTATCACTTATTATTTTTACTGCTTTGTTATATTCTTTTAATGTCACTTAAGCTTATGATTTTATTATACAACGGATAAGATAATTAAAAGTTACAGAAATATTATAAAATTTTTTATCCTTAATAAAATAATATTTGATAAAAGTAGTTTTTTGTAAAAAGATATAAATAAAGTAATTTATTTTTTTTGTTTCTTTGCAACACTAAAATCAAGAGTATGAAAAAATCTTTTAGTTTTTACAACAATCTTATTGGCTGGCTCGTTTTTTTGATAGCAGCCTTTACTTATCTATCTACTATTGAGCCAACAGCAAGTTTTTGGGACTGTAGTGAATTTTTAGCCACATCATATAAACTGGAAATAGGGCACCCTCCCGGAGCACCGTTTTTTATGCTCATGGCAAGGTTTTTCTCCTTGTTTGCTCCTTCTCCATCATCAGTCCCCGTTTTTGTTAATTCAATGAGTGCATTAGCAAGTGCTTTTACAATATTATTTTTGTTTTGGACTATTACCTATTTTGCTAAACGCATAGTATTAAGGGACGGAGAAGAACTATCTACTGGAAAAATGATAGCAATACTTGGAAGCGGTGTTGTTGGAGCATTAGCATATACTTTTACAGATTCATTTTGGTTTTCGGCGGTAGAGGCAGAAGTTTATGCGTCCTCTTCGTTTTTTACTGCATTAGTATTTTGGGCTATAACCAAATGGGAACGGGAAGCAGATACGCCCTATGCAAATCGTTGGCTAATATTTATTTCATACATGATAGGGTTATCTATTGGAGTGCACCTATTGAACTTATTAACTATTCCTGCTGTAGTATTTGTTTATTATTTCAGAAAAAATAAAAATGTTACTATATGGGGAACGATATGGGCATTTATTATTTCAGTGCTAATACTTGGAACGGTAATGTATTTAATTATTCCAGGTAGTGTAGTAGTTGCATCGTGGTTTGAGTTGTTTTTTGTAAATGCCATAGGTTTGCCGTTTAATTCAGGAGTCTATATTTATTTGGCAGTACTGGCAGGCGCCATTATATGGGGACTTTTTTATACTTATAAACATAAAAAAGTATTGTGGAATACCATTATTCTTATGGTTACTATGATTCTTATAGGATATTCCACTTTTTTAATAGTAGTTATACGTTCACATGCTAACCCTCCATTAGATGAAAATAATCCTGAAGATGTTTTTTCTCTTTTAGCATATTTGGATAGAGATCAGTATGGAGAACGCCCTCTTATATATGGACAATATTATAATGCACCACTGGATCCTGATGAACCATATACTCAAGGAGCACCTATATACGACAAAGAAAATGGGAAATATGTTGTAGTTGGTTATAAACAAGAACCGAATTACGATAGTCGTTTTTGTACAATATTCCCAAGAATGTGGTCTCCACAAGCTAATCATGTGAGAGAATATAAAAGTTGGGCAAAAATAAAAGGAACGCCAATAAGAGTAGGGGATAAAACTCTATATAAACCTACTTTTGGAGAAAATCTTAGATTTTTCTTTGTTTATCAGTTGGGACACATGTATTTCCGCTATTTTATGTGGAATTTTTCAGGTAGGCAAAATGATTGGCAAGGACACGGAAGCTTATTAAGAGGTAATTGGATAACGGGAATACCTTTTATAGACAAGGCATTGGTAGGACCACAAGATGGCATACCATATAAGATGAGAACTAATAAAGCAAGAAATAAATATTATTTGTTGCCATTTTTATTAGGTCTGCTTGGTTTAGTATATCAGTTGGAAAGACACAAAAAAGATTTTTCCGTTATTTTTCTATTGTTTTTCTTTACAGGTATTGCCATAGTTATTTATTTGAACCAGTATCCTTTACAACCACGAGAACGTGACTATTCTTATGTGGGGTCATTTTATGCTTTTGCAATGTGGATAGGATTGGGAGTGTTGGCAGTTTATGACTTGGTACGTAAGTATATGATAAAAAATGCTTCTGTAGCAGCGGTATTAACTACCTTGGTATTATTATTTGCTGTTCCTGTGAATATGGCAGCAGAGAATTGGGACGATCATGACCGTTCAGGTAGATATACCGCAAGAGATTTTGCGAAAGATTACCTAATGAGTTGTGATAAAAATTCTATAATTTTTACCAATGGAGATAATGATACTTTCCCATTATGGTATGTGCAAGAAGTAGAAGGTTTTAGGACAGATATAAAAGTTGTTAATTTGAGTTTATTTAATACCGATTGGTATATAGATCAAATGAAACGTAAAACTTATGAAGCCGACCCAATACCTAATTCGTTTAAGCATGAACAATATGCACATGATACAAGAGATTTAACTCCTATATATGATATTACAAAAGACCCTGTAACTCTAAAAGAAGCCATGGATTTTGTAAAAAGTGATGATCCTCGAGCTAAATTATCATTGCAGTCAGGAGATAAAGTAAACTTTTTACCAACACATAAGCTAATTTTACCGGTAAACAAGAAGAATGCAAAACAATCAGGTATTGTAAATCCTAATATGCCAGATTCGTTAATACCTAATCAAGTAATAATTAATTTACCTAAAAAGAAAAATTATTTGATAAAAGGAGAATTGATGCTTCTTGATATGTTAGCACAAAATGAATGGAAAAGACCTATATATTATGCTGTTACAGTGTCTTCTGATAATTATTTAAGCTTGCAAAATAATTTTGAGTTAGACGGATTAACATATAAAATTACTCCATTCAAAGTAGCAACAACATCTCCACTGGGATATGGAAAAGTAAATACAGACAAAATGTATGATAATTTGGTAAATAAATTTGTATGGGGAGGTATAAATAATCCAGATGTATATCTTGATGAAAACAATATGAGAATGACTATGAATTTTAGAGCAAACTTTACCAGATTGGCAGAAGCATTGATAAAAGAAGGAAAAAAAGATAAAGCAAGAAAAGCTCTGGATAAATGTATGGAAGTAATGCCTGACAAAACAGTGCCTTATGATATATTCTCATTGCAAATAGCAAGCCTGTATTTACAATTGGATAACAATGATAGTACAGGATTGCAAATATTGAAGGTGCTAAAACAAAGAACGGAGGAAGAATTAAATTATTATGCACGATTTAATGATAACCAAAAGAAAAATATAAGAAACGATATACGTACATCTATGGGAGTATATCAAGAAATATATAGAATAGCTAATGCTTTCAAAAAAGAAGATATAGCAAAAGATATGAAAGACCGATTGATGAATTATTATCAAGTGTTCTCTGTTTTAGAATAGTAAGGTATATATAAAATAACTACATATAAAAATGCCACCTGTTTAGGGTGGCATTTTTATATTGAACTTTGCAAATTCAATTAGTAAATGCAACAATTAAGTTATTTAATTAGCATTTTTATTTGGGGTTGGTGAAGTTCTTTTTGCGAAATGGAGCAAAGAGAACCAAGGGAAGCAAAAGACCTAAAAAGCTAATAATAGAGAAGAATTTGGCCATTTTGAAAGGGGGGTGCAGAACATAGAATCATATAGCAAAGGCTCTTAATACAACTGTTTACTTTACTTGCTCATACAGTTCTTGGGAAAAAGGGCAAATTGAATATGCAAACTGTTGAGACAATATATTCCTAGAAAATCAATTATAAATGAAGAACCCGCCCATAATCTCAATGAAATACAAATGAAAATAAATAGAAGATCTAGAAAAAAATTAGGTTCCTAAATGCCTTATAAATTATTTTATAGATTTGTAACCCGATGTTATATTTTGATAGTTGAATCTACCAAAAAATATTTTTATCTTAAAATGTAAATTAGAATAAAAAATCTTATTAACTTTACTAAAATTTTTTTATAAAAAATTGTTAAAATTCGTTGATTATGAGAAAAGTATTATTTTTTGTATTTATTGTTGCTATAGGAATAAATATTCAATCTTGCAAAAATGATAATAAAAAGCAGCAAGCTCAGCAACAAGAAGAACAAGTTCCTGCCAAGCATATGACTATCCAAGAAAAAATAAATCAATATGCTAAAATTAAATTAAATCCTGATACCAGTAATTTAACTGATAATCAGAAAAAAGTATTAGCACATCTAATTGAAGCAGGTAAATGGGTTAATAAAATATTTTGGAGACAAAATTTTGGAAATAAAGAAGAATTATTAAGTAAGATAAAAGATAAAGATACTCTACTTTATGTGAAAATGAATTACGGACCATGGGATTTACTTGACGGTAACAAACCTTTTATTCCCGGATATGGAAAAAAGCCTGCAGGTGCAAATTTTTATCCTAACGATATAAAATACTTACCATTTATACAAATGCCGTTTTCTGATAAATTGAGTATGTACACTTTGATAAGAAGAAAAGAAGAAGATAAATCTTTATATACTCTGCCTTATCATATTGCTTATACAGAAGAAGTTGCCAATATAGCAAAAGAACTTAGAGAAGCTTCAAAGTATTGTGATAATGAAGGGTTTAAGAATTTTTTGCTTGCAAAAGCAGACGCATTAAAAACAGATGATTATTATACAAGCGATAAAATGTGGATGCAACTTAAAGATAGAAAGGTAGATATAATAATTGGAGCCTATGATACGGAATTAGATAAATTTTTGAATTTAAAAGCCGCTTATGAATGTATGGTGTCGGTAAGAGATGATGATTGGACAAACAAACTCTCAGAATATGTTAAAGTTTTGCCAATAGTTCAACAAGAATTACCGATAGAAGAAAAATATAAGAAACAAAAACTTGCCCTTGGTACAGATATGGAAGTGTGTGATTTGGTATATGCAGCAGGATTTACAAATTTTGGTCCAAAACAACTTGCTGTAACACGTCCGATAGAAGGAAGAGTAACTATGGAAGTAGGGACACGTAAAATACAATTCAAAAATGTTACTGAAGCCAAATTTAAAAAAATATTATATCCTATTGCTAAATTACTTATAGATAGTACACAAAGTGAAATGGTAACTTCTAAAGCATTTTTTGAAGGTAACTTCTTCTTTGAAATATCTGAAGGTTTGATATTGAAAAAGACAAAAGACGGTAATGATGTTAAGGAATCTCTCAAAGGTTTTTATAATATAGCAAGGAATGTGCATGATGATGTAATGAGGTTGTTTTTGCTTAGTAAACTTAGTAAAAGACAAGAACTTAATGTGGATATTAAAAGTAATATAGTTACATATCTTGCCGATATGTTCCGTTCTATAAGATTTGGAACAGCACATTCTCAGGCCAAAGCTGCTATAATAAACCTTAATTTCTTTATAGAAAAAGGAGCTATTACACGTGATAAGGCTACAGGTAAGTACCATATTAATTTTGATAAAATGGAAAAAGCTATTGCCGAACAAACAAAAAATATCTTAGATATAGAACTCAATGGAGATTACAATGCCTTTAAAAAGATGTATGAAAAATATAGCAATGTAACAGATGATGTTAAAGCTGATATAGCCAAAGTTAATAATAGTAATATCCCTGTAGATATTGCATTTGATTTTTAGAAATGAATGAATGTTCAAATAACATTATTTGATGTTATAATAAGTAGTTTGTACTTTTTTGCTTTTTTGTTATTTTTTATATACATTTATTTGACGAGAAGAAACAAGAATAAAGTTTATAATTTTATTGTTTCCGGATATATTTTCAAAGTTATTAGTGCTGTCTTTTTTCTTCTCATTTATTTATATTACTACAAAGGAGGAGATACCATTGGTTATTATAAAAGTGGTGTAGCCCTTGTTAATTTGTTATTTAAATATCCTAAAGTATATTTTTCTATTTTATTTGGCAATGTTACTCCTGAAAATTTAAGTTATTTTGACATCAATACTGGGTTTCCTGCATATACTCGTGATATTTGGTCTTTTACAGTAGTTCGTATTATTTCTATATTTGTTTTATTGGGCTTTAAGGGAATTTTGGCAACTACTATATTGGTTGCCACATTTTCGTATTCGGGAGTATGGATGTTGTATAAATTTTTGACAAGTCATTATCCATCTTTATATAAAGAGTTTGCTTTGGCTGTTTTGTTTTTTCCATCGGTAGCCTTTTGGGGCTCAGGCATACTTAAAGATTCATTTACTCTTACTGCTTCTTATTTTATGTTTGTTGCTTTGTTTCAAGTTTTATTGTATAGAAAAAAAGTAATATTAAATATTGTATTTATAGTAATATCTTTTTGGGTTTTAATAAAAATAAAACCTTATGTGTTTTTTCAGGAGATATTGGCTCTTTCGGCTGTGCTTATATACATATTTTTGAAAAGAATAAGAATACGGTTTTTAAGAGTGGTATTATTTCCTGTAATTATTGGAATGGTAATGATGTTTGGGTGGTGGACATATTCTACTACTGCAGAAGTAGCAGGAGGGTTTTATTCATCGGTAAATGATGTGTTGGAAGCAATTGTGGTTAAGCAACGTGATTTGACTCAAGATTACTATGGTGGAAATAGCTTTAATATTGGATATTTTGACCCTACTGTGCCTGGTATATTGTCAAAATTTGTTCCTGCGACTATTGCGGGGATATTCAGACCTTTTTTATGGGAGTCTCATAATATGGTTATGCTTCTTAGCGGTGTAGAAACTTTTCTATTATTATTATTTTCATTATGGGTATTTTTTAAGTTATTTATGTTTTTTTTAAGCAAGGGTTTTAAAATTTTTAGTTTTTTAGATGATCCTTTCATTATCTATTCGTTAGTTTATTCTATTTTATTTGCTTTTATGGTGGGGTTGGTTACGGCTAATTTTGGGGCATTGGTGCGTTATAGAATTCCTCTTATTTCTTTTTATCTTATTTTTTTGTTGATAGTGAATAAAAAAATAAATAGAGCTAAGAAAGTGTCTGATAATCAGTAAACAAAGGGATGTATTTGTGTTTTCTTTGCTATTATTTCATATAGCCAACGGGACAAAAAGAATATAGTAATAGATATTAAAAATCCTACAATTATATCAATTACATAATGATACCTGCAATATACCAGTGCTATAAAAATGCCAATTGCAACAGGTATAAATATTTTAAAAAGTTTTTTGTGATAAATGTATGTGCTTAACATGGTAGTAGTAAGAATGGCTGAGTGCAAACTTGGAAAAGCATCAAACTTATTAGGTTCTAAAAAGTTGATAAGATTTTGTATAGGTATTGATATAAATAGTCCGTCTAAACTTTTTATTTGTTGTAATGGCAATAGTGTTTCATTAAAACGTGGACCCATTGCAGGTACAAAAAAGTAAATCACATAAGAAATGTAATAGGTTGATAAATAGGAAAACACAACTTTATCCAAATCTCTCATTTGTTTCTTTCTATAAAGATATACGAGTAAGAATAAAGGCATAGGGAAGTAAAAAAGATAACATAAATATAAAATATCACTCACAATTGGGTTATAAAATTTTTCAATCCATACGGTAGGATATACGCCAAGCATATTAAAATCAATATTATTTAAGATATTATCATATTGCATTGGATTGAAATATGGCAATATCATAAAGAAGGTTTCAAATATTACAAATAAGAAAATTACAGGATATGAAAGTAAAAATATTTGTTTTATCTTTTTTGATGAGTTGCTACGGATATAAACTGCGAATAATACCAATCCTATTAAGAAAGAGAATATTAGAGGCGGTTCTATTTTATAAGGTGTATAAGGAAAAGCCTTTAAGTAAAAAAGAAAAATGATAAAAACAAATGATAGGTTTATCCAATCTATCAAACTGAATTTAAGCAGTTTCATATCTTCTTGATGTAAGCACGTCTTCTTATATGTTGTTCTTTATCCAGATACATTTCCCAGAGGTTGAGTGCTACCTTATTATTTTCCAATTGGTGGCTACTTACAGCATATTTTACATTATATTTTAAGTATGTTTTGTGTAGTTCGTGGTGTATGATAGCCGGCACTCCATGTTTTTGATAATCAGGATGTACTCCTATAAGTAGCATTTCAATTATATCGTATGTGTGGAGGCTTTTAAGTATGTGTATAAACCCAAAAGGGAATAAATGTCCATTGGCTTTTTGCATTCCTTTGGATAATGACGGCATGGTGATGGCAAAGGCTACTACTTCTGCTTCGCCGTTTTCGTCTTCTTTTACTATTAATGTTGTGAAATCAGGATTTATAAAGCTGAAATATTGTTTTACATAATAGTCTATCTGTTTTTCGGTAAGGGGAATATATCCATATAGTGGGGCAAAAGCTTTGTTCATGGTTATGAACATCTTTTTTGCATAAGGGAGTAATTGTTTTGCTTTTTTTACTTTTATTACCTTAAGCCCGTAACGATTTATTACCCAGTTGGAAAATTTTACTACTTTGTCGGGTATTTCTTGTGGTACTTTTATTTTATATTGTATCCAATCAGCATCTTTTTTATACCCTAATTTTTCTACAAATTCGGGATAATAAGGATAATTATAAATAGAAGCAATAGAGGATAATTGGTCAAAACCTTTTACCAGCATACCTTCGTGGTCTAAGTCGGTAAAGCCCATGGGGCCGTGTACATATTCCATCCCTTTGGATTTTGCCCAGTTTTCCACTGTGTCAAATAATGCTTTTGCTACTTCTATATCTTCTATAAAATCAACCCAACCAAAACGAACATTTTTAGTATTCCATACTTCATTAGACTTTTTGTTTAGGATTCCTGCTATTCGTCCCACTATTTCTCCGTCTTTGTATGCTAACCAATATTCTGCTTCACAATATTCAAAAGCAGGATTTTTCTTTTTATCTAATGTGTTTATTTCGTCGAAATGTAATAAAGGCACCCAATACGGATTGTTTTTATAAATTTTATGTGGAAATTTTATAAATTTTTTTAAATCCGATTTGTTTTCAACTTTCTTTATTTCAATCTTTGACATAATTGTTAAATGTTATTCCAAGTTCTTTACCTGTTTTATATATTTGATCTATTGCATAGTCAATTTGATCTATTGTATGAGTTGCCATAAGTGAGAATCTGATGAGAGTATCGCTTGATGGTACTGCAGGAGCCACAACAGGATTGACAAATACTCCTTTATCTAATAATTTTTGTGTAAGCCAAAAAGTTTTTTCATTATCCCTTATGTAAATAGGAATAATAGGAGTAGATGTGCGTCCTATGTCAAATCCGTATTCTCTACATTTTTTTATGGCAAAATTTGTGTTATCCCACAGTTTTTGTATTCTTTCTGGTTCCTGTTCCATTATATCTAAGGCAGCTAATACTGCTGCGGTTGAGCCAGGAGTAATACTTGCACTGAAAATGAGAGAGCGGGCATGATGTCTCAAGTAGTCTATTGTGTCGGCATCACTTGCTATAAAACCTCCTATTGCCGCTAATGATTTGCTAAATGTTCCCATTATTAGGTCCACATCATCTTCTACTCCGAAATGTCCTACCGTGCCGTTTCCGCTATTGTCTTTCCCAACTACTCCTATTGAATGGGCTTCATCTACCATTATAGTTGCATCATATTTTCGTGCCAAATCTACTATTGCAGGAAGGTTGGCAAAATCTCCTTCCATGCTAAATATTCCGTCAACTACTATTAATTTTATTGCATTGGGATTACATTTTTGCAAGATTTTTTCAAGATTATCAATGTCGTTATGTCTGTATTTAAGAGTTTTGCCAAATGATAGTCTTGTGCCTTCTATTATTGAGGCGTGGTCTAATTCATCAATTATTACATAGTCGTTTCTGCCTGCAATTGCCGGAATAACTCCTGCATTTACTTGAAAGCCTGTACTAAATACTAATGCATCTTCTTTGTTTACAAATTTTGCAAGGCGATTTTCCAACTCAATATGTATGTCTAATGTTCCGTTTAGAAAACGGGAACCGGCACATGCACTGCCGTATTTTTCTGTGGCTTTTACAGCCGCTTCTATTATTTGTGGATGATTGGTAAGTCCTAAATAACTATTGGACCCAAACATCAAAACTTTTTTACCGTTTATAATTACCTCTGTATCTTGCTCTGATGATATCATTCTGAAAAATGGGTAATAACCGTGTTCTCTTGCGATTTTGGCTTCTATAAATTTAGAAGTCTTCTCTCTTAAAAAGCTCATATAATTTTACATTATAGTAGTAATGAATAAGCCGCAAAGTTAATAAAAAAATAATACTCTTAATATTTATATTTAATTATCTTACATTAAAAATGTATTAGTTTTGCATTTGCTTTTTATAAAAGGTTGTTATGCAAATATCCAAAAAGCTTTCAAAATTAAACTTTTACAGTTTTATATGGCATTCTTTATTTCTTGCCCTTGCATCTAATTTTATGGATGTAGATACCGTTATTCCTGCAATGTTGTTGCGTGTGGGAGGAACTTCTATTCATTTGGGTTTTTTAACTGCCATATTGCTTGGAGGAAGTAGTATATTTCAATTGTTGTTTGCACCTATTATATCTTTAAGTAGTTATAAAAAGAAGCATTTGCTTTTGGGGATTAATTTGCGAATATTTTCACTGTTTTTTATGGCTATATTGTTTTGGTTTTCTGCAGACATGTCTTATTCCGTTATTATTAGTTTAATTTTTATTTTTATTTCTATTTTTTCTTTGAGTGGTAGTTATGCCAATGTTTCCTATATAGAAATGATAGGTAAATCTATTAGACAAGAGGATAGAAAAAGTTTTTTCTCATTAAGGGAAATAATTAAAAGTGTAGGAGTATTATTATCTGCTCTCATTGTTAGAGAACTTATTAAGCAGTATGATTATCCGTTTAGGTATAGTTTACTGTTTTTTATTGCGGCTGTCTTGCTTTTGCTGGCTTCTCTTGGTTTTTGGAATATAAGGGAAATACGATCAAGGAGTGTAGTAAAAATAGGGTTGTTTAATTTTTTGAAAAATATTCCTGCAGAAATAAAGAAAAATCCGAATTTGAAATATTATTTACTAATAATAAATATGGCAGGTTTTGGAATAGGATTTACGCCTTTTATGATATTGCTGGCAAAAGATAGTTTTAGTTTATCACCACAATTTATAGGTAATGTGTTGGTTTTGAAAATAATAGGTATGGTGTTGACAGGGAGTTTTTTATATAAGTTCTCAAAAAAGGTTAAATATAAAACTATTTTAATTTTTGATATCTTTCTTGGTGCATCATTACCTGTGTTAGCATTGTTGTTAAAAGGTTATCCTGTTTATTATCAATTTTTATTTATTTTATCGGGAGTGTTTGTTTCCTTGTTTAAGATAGCTAATAGTGGAATATTGTTGGAAATATCAAATAACGAAAACAGGGTGTTTTATGCAGGTATATCGGGTGCAGGCAAGATATTTTCGGCATTATTCCCTATAATTGCAGGTGTATTAATTCACTATATAGGCTTTACTTATGTGTTTTTGTTAGTTTCTGTAAGTGTACTTTTTTCGTATTTGGTGGCTAATAGACTTGATTTGGATAATTAAATTAATATAGTGTTTAAATGAGATTTTTGCTATATTTTTTAACAATAAAAGAAGTAGAATAGCCCTTATAACCAAATGGTTCACTTTTTTTGCAAAAGTGAAAACTAATGAGTAAAAATTTGTTTAGAATTTTATTGGTTTAAGATAAAAATTCACTATTGGTTAAAATCAAAATAAATATGTGTTTCAAAATTATTAGTTTTTCTTACCTTTATGCTTCTAAAATATGCTGAATAGGTATGAAGAAGAGTTTTGTATTATTGTATTTATTGTTTGTTTCATTATATGATTTTGGACAAGTGGGAGTGTTTCCGTCCCGTCGTCCACGACTGATTGTAGAGATTGTGATTGATAATTTTAGATATGATTTTATTTCAAGGTATTATGAAAAGCTGTCTAAAAATGGTTTTTTGAGGTTGGTTGAGGAGGGAGCATATTGTAAAAATGCTTATGTAGGGTATGCTCATACCCAAGTTCTTCCCGGATATGCTACTATTGCTACGGGGACGGAACCATCGGTTCATGGAATAGTGAGTAATAGTTGGTATAATCCGTTGAAAAAAAATAAGGTGGAAGCTTGCTATGATGCCAGTATTACTCCGTTGTCTAAAGATGGTAGTGAGATGAAATACAAAGTATCTCCAAAGCATTTGTTTAGTTCTACATTTACCGACGAGCTTAAGTTGTTTTATGGTAGTAAGTCAAAAGTTTATAGTGTGGCATTAGATCCGTCTTCTTCTGTATTGTTGGGTGGACATTTGGCTGATGGCTCTTTTTTTTATGAGGATGAAACGGGAAATTTTATTTCTAATTCGTATTATATGCAAAAACTTCCTGATTGGGTGCGCAAGTTTAACAAAAAGCAATTGGCATTTAATTATTTGAATAGGAAATGGGAGCCTTTGTATGATCTGGATGAATATAAAGAAAGTGATGGTGATAGTGCCAAATACGAAAAAGGTTTTGGATATGGAACTGTGTTTCCGTATAATCTTATGGAAATTGCAAAATTAGATAGTAAACATCCCAACTATTCTGTACTCAAATATACTCCATTTGGTAATACTTATGTGCATGATTTTGCTATTTATACTATTGTAAATGAGAGTTTGGGTAAAGATCGTTTTACGGATTTTTTGGGTATAGGATTTAATTCATTGGGCTATATTGCTAAATATTATGGCACTATGTCTGTGGAATTTGAAGATGCTTTTTTGAGGTTAGATAAAGAAATTGCTCACTTTCTTGATTTTTTAGATTCTGAAATAGGCAAGGGTAATGTTTTAGTGATAGTTGTAGGTAGTAATGGAGTAATGGATCCTCCTGAGTATTTGATAAAGAGGGGAGTGGTTGCAGGACGTTTTAAGCAAATGCTTGCTGTTTCGTTGCTAAAAACTTACCTTAATGCTTTGTATGGAGAAGGGAATTGGATATTGGGATATGATAATTTGCAATTTTATTTAAATCGTAACTTAATAGAAGACAGGAAATTGGATTTGAGGGAAATACAACAAAAAAGTGCTGATTTTCTTATGCAGTTTAATGGTATTGCTTTGAGTGTGGCAGCTGAGAATTTGAAGAGAACTTCTTATTCCTCTGGAATAATTAAAAAACTTCAAAACACATATCATCCCAAACGTTCGGGAGATGTTTTTTTGGTATTGCAACCATATTTTACAGAAGATGTGAGTGATGTTTCATATTCTAATTCACCTTATAGTTACGATACTCGTGTGCCTTTGTTTTTTTATGGGTGGAAAAGCAAAATACGTAGAATATCTGATCCTGTAAATATTGACCAGATTGC
>CAYQWX010000013.1:12549-38971 GCA_964421355.1 uncultured Bacteroidales bacterium | reverse complement strand
AGTTAAATAAACATGACCTATTACGAAACTTATTAAAAAGAAGGCTATAAATACATGAATATATGCAATTGTTGAAAGTTTTATTGCTATTCCCCATTCCTCTTGTAAATAATTGTGATTCATATATATAAGTCCTGATATTATCATTAATGGAAGGATGAAGAATATCAGTCCTAAATAAGTAAGTCTTTGAAGGTCATTAAATTTGTTTGATATAGTTTTATGTGTTGGGTGTGGTTCTCCTTTAAATATCCCATTTAGATAGTATCTTATCTGTGAAATTAAATGTTTTGTTGTTGGGACATATTGTCGCCATTCATCTGAGAAAAGTATCCAAAGTATAATAGTTACAAATAATATTGTATATAAAATGGCGGTATTATTATGTAACATTACTGCTTCTTTGAAGCCAAATAGATGATAATAACCATGTATTTCTAATCCCGTTAAAGCTAAAAATAATATGAATGTTACTTGTGTCCAATGCCAGAAACGTTCGAATCTTTTATAAAAGTATATCTTTTTCATGATTAAAATTGTTTTTATTATGCAACTCTTTTTTTATTTGATATTATTCTTAATAGGCCATGACCAAATACTCCAATTAAAGCACCTGCTATCATAAATAGTCCTATATATTCTATCCATGGATTTCTATCTCTACCCGGTAGATATATATCTTTTATTTTTGCTAATCTTCCATTAGGGGAGTGGCATTGTTCGCAACTTAATGCTTCCGAAGCAGGAGATACTTCATGGTGTAATGGCCATAATGAGGTTGTGTTTATAAAACCGTAATGTCCACTAAATTTGTCTCCTCTATATTCCATACCTGCTTGTGCAGATTTTGCCCAATCAAATTCTACCCAATATGCACCTAATCCTTTTTTCTTAGCGGCTAAACGAGGATTAATTAGATGTTTGTATTCTGTATCATAGATTTGCTTTCCTCTCATTATTTTTACAGGGTATATTTTAGAGGGATGGTTTTTATCTGTTGGATGTAGGTTGTCATAATATGAGCCTATTGCCTGAGATAAATGAACTGTGTCTGTTGTTATTGTGTCGTCTATTAAATGGTGTTGTGTATATCCGTTATACCAAACATATTCCGGTTTTATTTGTTTTGCAAATACTGCAAATCCATGTCTGGCATCGTATTCTATTTTGAAAGAGTCTGCTCCTAAACTTAAGAAATATTCAGGATTGTCTATATAATTTTTAAGAGAGTCTGCAGGTATTTCTTTTTCCCAAATTATTGGTTTTTTGTTTTTATCAAGTTTTCCTGATTTTGACCAGTCCCAGAATATTTTTGTAGGTTGAACTTTTGCGTATGTTGGTATATGACATGCTTCACAAGATACTTGAGCAAAGTGGTCGTTTAATATTTTACTTTTGTGAGGTCTGCTTGTATGGCATTCAGTACAACTAAATGAGTTTTTCGGTGTTCCTGATACCATTGCTAAGTTTCCAGTTATTTGGTGATTTTTTGTTTTGTGGCATTCGGAGCAAGATAAGTTTGCTCCATCTGTTCCCATGTGTACATCTACATCTCTTGTACATTTATTTAGTGCAAGTTCCAAATCTCCGTGCTTAACATTGTTGCCTCCACCTCCTGTGAAATGGCATCGTCCACAATTATCTCTTCCTGTAAATCCCACATGTTGTGCTACATAAGAAAGGTTTACATTTTTTGCAGGATATCCAAAACCTTGTGATGAAGTGTCTACACAAGGATTTGCTTTGAAGTATGTGCCGGTATTGTCATGACAAATTAAACAATCTAAGTTTTTAGTGTCTTTGGGATTAAATGTTTTACGGTTGTAGCCATATCCTGCATGGCACATTGCACATAATCCTTCATTGGAAGATGCTCCTATGCAAAAATTATTTAATACATCTCGTTTGCCTAAATCATATTTTCCTTTTCTACCGGGAAGACTATCCATATGTACCCATGTCCAGTGTTCATTGTTTATAAATTGTTTATGGACATTGTTATGACATTTAAGACATGTTTCCGTTACTTCTTGTGGAGAGGAAAAATCTTTTTGTAATTCGGGGAATTTACTATGGTCAACAGGCATTCTAAGTTTACTTTCCAACTTTATTTTACCTTTGTCAAAATAGTGGGAAGTTTTATCAGATTGCCATTTTACAATTACTACCAGTAATATGGTGATTGGCAGTAAGATAATTAAAGTTACTTCTATTATCCGTTTCATAAAATTCAATTTTGAAACAAATGTATAAAAAAAATAATGTAAATGTTTTGCTATTTAGCATATTAAATTTTATAATTTTGTATAAGAAAGTATTTTTAAGATGATTGATAAAATAATATATACGGTGTTATTGTTATTTGTTGTTAATTTGGAGGCAGTATATGCCCAAAGCAATGTTATTCTTTTTGAAGATTTTGAGAGTGTGTCAGGAGGTAATATTCCTCAGGGGTGGACTAAGCTTCAAGAGAATGGTGCGGAAGGGTGGATTACCGGAAGTAATTTGGGAAGTGGTTATTTTTTAGTGCCTAATCATACTAAATATGCGGCTTCTAATGATGATGATTGTAATTGCAATTCGGTAGACAATATGCTTATTACTCCAATTTTGGATTTATCGGGGAAAGATGTGGCTTTTCTAACATTTGACAGATATTATACAGGGAGGTATGGAGATGATTTTTTGATAAAAGTAACTACTGATGGTGGGGCTAATTGGACCATAATAAAAAGAATAACACCAAATGAAGACTGGAC
The DNA here is from genome assembly GCA_964421355.1 of uncultured Bacteroidales bacterium. Taxonomy (GTDB): domain Bacteria; phylum Bacteroidota; class Bacteroidia; order Bacteroidales; family JALTDM01; genus JALTDM01. Next base: position 36,212 of record CAYQWX010000013.1, on the reverse strand, counting down.
GAAGGAGTTTGTTGATTTAAGTCAATATTGCGGAAATAATAATGTGATGATTGCTTTTTATTATTCGGATAATGGGTTGTGGGCATCAGGTTCTGCTATTGATAATGTTGGGGTGTATGTGCCTGTTAGTTGTGATGTAAATGTTTGGATAAAAAGGTTTTATCCTTTTGTTTATAAAGGAGATGCTAGAACGGTTAGTTTTTGTTTTACAAATATGGGAATAGATACGATTCATGATTTTAAGAGTATATTGTATAAAGACGGTGTTTTTGTAGATTCTATAAATTTGACTAATGTAAATTGTGGGTTGTTAGATACTGTAACAATTAATAGAAACATTGTGATTGATGATTATGATACGCATAAGTTTGTTTGGGAAGTTGTTGCAGCAAATGGTGTAGCAATAAGGGATACTGCATATTTTAGTCTGGCGGGGATAGAATCAGGTGGTTCTGTGGCTGTATTGGCAGAAGAAAATACTGCAACTTGGTGTGGATACTGTCCGGAAGGTGATTACATGCTGAGTTCTCTTAAAAATGAATATGGTGATAGATTTATGCCAGTGTCGGTGCATTATTCTGATATTATGCAAATAAATGATGGAGGAGGACTTATAAAACATTTTTTTTCTGCATATCCTTCTGCTATGTTTAATAGGTGGAAGTTTGCTTCTTCGGATTTTGTTCCGTTGGTAAATTATTGGCAATGGGGTGATGCAGTAAGTGATTTGCTTGCTTGTCCTTCGCCGTTTTATATTCATATAGATGGAGATTTTGATAATGAGAATAGGTATTATTCTGCTCATGTAAGTTTTGTACCAATGGGGAATTTAATCGGAGATTTTTCTGTAAATTTAATTGTGGTGGAAGATAGCTTAGAGTGTGATAATGATAGTTATTATCAAGCGAATGCTTATAATGAAGTTTCTTCTTCTCATTTTTACGGAAGAGGAGATACTATAACGGATTATATGCATAGATATGTGTTAAGATATATGTCGGGTGGAATATGGGGATATGATGGTTTATTACCGGATACATTGATTAAAGGGGAGGAACAATCTGCCGATTTTTTGGTAATAGTGCCTAATGAATGGAATGAGTCGCATTTGAAAGTTTATGCTGTTGTGGAATTTACGGGAGCAAATTCTGTGTATGACCGTTTTTTGGTGGGGGGTAAGGTAGCGGATGTTATGCTGAATAATCAAGATGTTGAAAATAGTAGATTTGTAGAAGTTTTTCCCGAACCTGCAATGGATTGGATTGTGTTTAGAGCAAATGTTAGCATTGCGGAATATGAAATTTATGATATGTGGGGACATTTGTTAAAGGATGAAATAGTGGGAAGTAAATCTCAAAAAATATATATAAATGATTTTCCAACAGGTATTTATTTGTTAAAATTAAAAGATGTGGAAGGAAATATACTTGTTAAAAAAATAATTAAGAAATAGTTGGTTATTGTTTAGGTGTCATTTTATTTAGATACAAGTCATTACTTATATTTTGGATAACTGCTTTAAGTGTGTCGCAAGAGTGAGATAATTTAAGGCTATTTTTCAAGTCATTTTTCAATAAAGAATCTGTTTTATATTTGAATATGCCTTGTGTATTTCTACCGTCGAATAAACAAATGTAATCTTGATTGATATAATGGTAAAGTCCTGATAAATATCCAAATGCTACATGTTTGTCCTGTTTTGAGAAAATGCTGTTACCCGGCGAATAAATTGTATCTTCATATCCTAAATAGTTTATTATGGAAGGGAATATGTCTATTTGTTGTGTAATAGTGTTGGAATATCCTTTGAGATTAGGATTGCTTGGGTCGTAATATGCTAAAAGTATGGAAAACAGACCTATGCGTGTTTGATAATATGGATGAGAACTTAAAGAAGTGTGGTCAGCTACCAATACAAATATTGTGTTGTGATACCATTTGGTTTTTTTGGCTTTTTCAAAAAAATGTTTTAGTGCCATGTCGGTATATTCTACTGTTTTGATGATAGGTAGTTCTCCTTTTTTATCAAAAAAACGCTTTTGATATTGTTTGGGAATAGTGTAAGGATGATGTGATGATAGTGTAAATAATGATGCCATAAACGGTTGATGAAAAGATGAAAGAGTATTGGCAAAATATTGTAAATATGGTTCATCGTATATTCCCCATGCTCCATCGTAATTTTTCTTTTTTAGGCTATCTGGATATTCGTTCATTCCGTAATACTTGTCAAATGATGCGAGTGCTGTAAATTTGTCGAAGTTCATTGTGCCGTTTTCTCCACCATGGAAGAATGCCGTATGGTAGCCGTGTTTTTTCAGTACTGATGCAATAGAGTTTATTCGGTTGGATGTAAAAGGTGAGAGAATAAAAGGATTGTCGGACATATTTGGAATGGATGCTAATACTGCGGGAATTGCTTCCATTGATCTTTTTGCATTGGCAAATGAGTATTTGAATGTGAGGCTTTGTAATAGTAAAGAGTCTAGGAATGGGGTGTGAGATTGGATTCTTGGTATATGGTTGTAATAGCCGATGTATTCTTTGCCAAAGCTTTCAAATATTATGATTACTACATTTTTTTTGTGGTTTAATGTGTCTGCTTTGTAATGTTTTATCATTGGATACAACTGTCGTGCGATAGCATCAGGGAAGTAATTTGTTGGTTTTATATTGTCTTGGGATATTGTTTGCAGTATGGTAAAAGTTGTGTTTAATACAAGGTTTTCGGTGTGTGGATTACCTTTAGCGGCGTCTATTATTGATAGAGGACGGAGATTAAAGCCTCTAACAAGGAAGAATATGATTGTGAGTGCCAATAGGTTTGTTATATAGTTTGAGAGTTTTAGTTTGTGTTGTGTGCATTTGCTTGGTTTATACAGTTTATATGCTATGTAGATGAGGATAATTATAAATAAAATATGGTACCAGTAAGAAAGGATAAATTGAGGTATCATGTTTATAGTTTCGTTTCCAGTGGTGGCTACTGTAAAAAAGTCTATTGTGCTTCGTTTGCCAGATACTTTGAAAAATTCAGTATCTATTCCATTGAATAATAGGATTGTAAATATTGAAAGTAGGTAAAAGGTTTTTGCTATGTAATAGGAAGTCTTTTTTGTAAAGATTTTTACCGGGAAAAGGGTAATGATTACAAAAGGTAGTGATAATATGATAAATGAATATAAGTCAAATTGTATTCCTCGTATAAATGCCCAAATTATTTCAGATGTGCTTGCTTCGGCAAAGCTTACAGTATTCCATAGATAAAAATATAGTCGAGATAAAGAAAGAATAAGTAATGCGATGGTGGTTTTTTGTGTAAAGTCTATAATAGAACATAATGTTTTATTGTGAAATAAGCCGTGGAATGAATTGCATATCATTGTTTTTTCAATATCCAAATTTTTCGCAACCGTCTTTTAATTTTTTTATTTTACCTTGTTTGCAGAGGTTGTGTATTATGCGGTCTAATATTCCGTTTACGAAAGCCCAACTTTTTTCTGTGCAGTATTCTTTAGCAATTTCTACATATTCATCTACTGTTGCAAGTATTGGTATTGTTGGAAATTCAAGAAATTCGGTAGTAGCCAATTGGAGTATAATCATGTCTAATTTGAAAAGGCGTTCAAATTCCCATTGAGATATAAAAGGTTTTATATATTCAAATAGTTTCTCTTCGTTTTCAATAGTTAGTTTCAGTAGTTTGTCTCCAAAGTCCAAGTCTTCTGTTTTTTTATATGGCGGTAAAATTTCTATTTGTTCGGGGGCTGTATTTTCATGTATGAGGACTATTGTTTTTGCACAATTGTTAAGGGCATGATCAACAGTGTCTGCCCAGTAGATATTCATTTCTTCGGCTTCTATGTATATGTCCGGGCATTGTTCTTTTAGAAATGTGTTATAAAAATTAAATATTAGTTTTTTATCGTTTTCAAAGTTTTGTTCTTTTGTTAAGTAGAGTTGAAATATTTCAGAGTTTGTAAATTGTGTTGCTATTGTTTTTATTATATCTTGATTGTTTACCCATGAGAATCCTATGTTTTTTTTATAGTTTTGAAATGCCTCTGATTGTGCAAATTTGTTTATAAACTTATTTTTTAGCAGTCTTAAATATGGTGTTGCAAGATTTCTGTTTTGTATAAATTTATTTGTTTCTATTTCATATTTTTGTTCGGCATACCTTTGTATTTCGTTCATTAGGTCAAGTAAAAAAAGGTATAGATAATGAAATTGTATTACATGTCTGTGAAATTCTTTAGTTGGTTTGGTAATGTCATATCTATCATTTGTGATTAGGTGAGCATAAAAAGTTTGCATTACTTTTATTCTGATAAGTCTTCTATTTATCATTTTTGGCGTATCCTTTTATATTATTTTTTTGATAATAATTCTTTTATACCGTCTATTTGTTGTTCTAATATTTTTTGTATGTATTTGCCCAATATATCAAATTCAAGATTAACTACTGTTCCTTTTTTGATGTTGTGGAAGTTTGTTATTTGATGTGTATAGGGTATTATTGCCACTTGGAAGCTTCCTTTTTGTGAGTTTACTACTGTTAGACTTACTCCGTTTACTGCAATAGACCCTTTTTCTACTGTGATGTTTCCTGTTGTCAGATCATATTCAAATGTATAATACCAGCTTCCGTCTCTTTCTTCTACTTTGGTGCATACGGCAGTTTGATCCACATGTCCTTGCACTATGTGGCCGTCTAAAAAACTTTCTGTACGCATGCTTCGTTCTACATTTACTTCATCTCCAATTTTTAGTAGTCCAAGATTTGTTTTTTTTAAGGTTTCTTCTATTGCTGTAACGGTGTATGTTTTGTTTGGCTTATCTACTTTTACAACAGTGAGGCACACGCCATTATGTGCCACACTTTGGTCTACATCAAGTTTGTTGGCAAAAGTGCAAGTAAAAGTTAAGTGAAGGTTTGTGCCTTCTTGTTCAAGTGCTACTACTTTTGCCGTTTCTTCTACTATACCCGAAAACATGGTTTTATTTTAGTTTGAATGTTATTCCGAATTGTGTATATGAATAAAATCCTCCTCCAAGTTCAAGATTTACAGCAATATTATCTGTAAAGAAATACCTAAAACCGAAATTTAGATTACCAGCAATATACATTCTTGAACGAGGAGTTTCTATCCATTCGTAGTTGTTGGTGTTGTCGTTATAAACATAATCCCATTCGTTCCATGAGTGGAATCTAGGACCCATACCAAGTTTTACATATAAATCCATTTTGTCAAGAATATCTCCCATATCCAAATCAAGTTCTTTTAATATTTTTGTGTAGTGAAATGATGCAAAACCAGCCATTACAAAGTCTCTTTCATAATAATCATGTGTAGTGGCATACCAATATGAAGACAAAGAATAAAAACCGGCGGTAGCACCAAGTCCTATGTATTCATGTATCCCTAATTCCACATTGCCATAAACTGGTGGTACTGCCACATAGGCATAATAAGGAACTCCCATTCCTAAATCAATGTTGAGTGTTCCTTTGTCAAATGTTTGAGATTTAGCTTGTTGGGTGATGAATAATGATGTTATTGCAATAACTATTAGTGTTATTTTTTTCATAGTATAATACTTTTAATTTTTCGGTGCCAAAGATATGGTATTTTATTCTAAACTTATAGTGTATTTTGCATAAATTTTTATGTTTGGGAATTGTGGCCAATTATGAGATTTGGTGAAATCGGGTTTTACTATATCCGACAGGTAATAGGCAACTCCTATTGATACTCCGTATGCAGTAAATTCCCCGCTTATTCCGTAAGAAAAATTATTGATGTATGAGAGTTTGGAGAAAGTGGTTGTAAATTCCTTTGCATAAGGAGGTTGTGTTGAGTTTATTTTGTTTTTTACTATTAAATTACGTGTCCAGTAATATTCTATAAAAGGGTGGAGGTTTATTCCTATCTTGTGAGGATTGCATTTTTTTGCAGGAGAGAATGTAATTCCTGGAGTAAGCCTGATTCCGTTAAGTTCTATTTTTGCTTCATCATATAGTGTATTGGTTGGGAAGTTTATTGTGCTATCTTGTTTAAGAGCAAAATTGTTATCAGCGAGGGATAATCCTACATAAACACCAAACATTTTGGCAAGTTTCCATTTGTAAAGCATTCCAAATTCAAATCCTGAACCTTTTTTATTTGAAAAGTGGTCTTTGTCGGTTATGTAGAAATTGTTTAAGGTGAAATACATTTCCAAGAATGATTTTTTATAATTAGTGGAAGTATCTTTTTGCACATTAGCTTCAAATCCTTGTGCGGGTAAGATGTGTGATAATAATAGTATAAAAAGAACGATTAATGTCTGTTTCATAATTTTAATGTTTTGTGTGAACTAAATAAATTTGTAGCCCCACCAGGAATCGAACCTGGATCTACGGTTTAGGAAACCGCTATTCTATCCATTGAACTATGGGGCCTTAATCACAATAATATTGTGGTTGCAAATTTAATATTTTTTTATTTAATTATTTCTTCTTTTTTTATTTGCAAGTGTAATTCTTTTAGTTGTTCTTCACTTACGGGAGATGGTGAGTCTAACATTATATCACGGCCCGCATTGTTTTTGGGGAATGCTATTACATCGCGAATACTATTAGTGCCTGCGAATAGTGCTACTATTCTGTCTAATCCAAAGGCTATACCTCCGTGTGGCGGTGCTCCATATTTGAATGCATTAATTATAAATCCAAATTTTTCTTCTATTTCTTCTTCCGATAGGTTGAGTGTGCGAAACATCTTTTTTTGAGTTTCTGCGTCGTGTATTCTTATGGACCCTCCTCCAATTTCTACACCATTTAGTACCATGTCGTATGCGTTTGCTCTCATTTTTCCCGGGTCGGTGTCAAATAAATGTAGGTCTTCCTTTACCGGAGATGTAAATGGATGATGCATAGCGGTATATCGTTTTTCTTCTTCGTCCCACTCAAATAATGGGAAGTTGATTACCCAGAGTGGAGCAAATTTGTCTTTGGGTATTAAATTGAAATAGTCGGCAGTGTGTAATCGTAATTTACCTAATTGAGTAAGTGTTTCTTGTTTGTTACCTGATAATATGAATATTATGTCTCCTTTTTTGGGCTGCTTATCTATTTTGGAAAAAATATTTTTCCAAGTATCTGCATTGTAGAATTTATCTATGCTACTTTTTATAGAGCCGTCGGAGTTGAGTTTTACATATACCAATCCTTTTGCTCCTATTTGAGGTTGTTTCACAAAGTTGGTGAATTTGTCAATTATTTTTCGTGATATTCCTGCTTGATTTTCTATTACTATTCCACCGATGTATTCGCTGTTGTCAAATACATTGAATCCGTGTCCTTTTATGTGTGGTGTAAGGTCTTGTATTATCATTTCGAAGCGTATGTCCGGTTTGTCGCTACCATATTTTTCCATTGCTTCGGTGTATGGTAAACGAGGGAATTTATCAATGTTTATTCCCTTTACTTCTTTGAGCAAGTGTTTCATCATACCTTCAAAAGTGTTAAGTATGTCTTCTTGCTCTACAAATGCCATTTCGCAGTCTATTTGTGTAAATTCGGGTTGTCTGTCTGCACGGAAGTCTTCATCTCTAAAGCATTTTACTATTTGGTAGTAGCGGTCGTAACCTGCAATCATTAGCAATTGTTTAAATGTTTGCGGTGATTGAGGTAGTGCATAAAAATTGCCCGGGTGCAATCTTGATGGGACTATAAAGTCTCTTGCTCCTTCGGGAGTTGATTTAATTAAATAAGGGGTTTCTACTTCTATAAAGTTTTGTTTGTCAAAGTAGTTTCTTACTTCTTTTGTTATTTGGTAACGTAGCATTAAGTTATGTTGTAGTGGTTGTCGTCTTAGGTCTAAGTATCTGTATTTGTATCTTAATTCTTCGCCGCCGTCTGTTTGATTTTCTATGGTAAATGGTGGTGTGTTTGATTGATTTAGTATGTTAATTTTTGTTACAAAAACTTCTATTTCTCCTGTTGGTAAATCAGGATTTTTAGAATAGCGTTCTATTACTATTCCTTCTATTTGCAATACATATTCTCGTCCTATTGATTTTACGGTTTGGATAATATCTGTATTTGTTTTTCCTTCTTCAAAAACCAATTGTGTTATTCCATAGCGGTCACGCAGGTCTATCCATATCATTTTGCCTTTGTCTCTTATTCGTTGTACCCAACCTGCTAAGGTTACGTGTTTGCCATTGTCTTTTAATCTTAATTCTCCGCAAGTGTGTGTTCTATACATAGTTTTATAAAATTATTTATAACATTTTTAAAAATGAAATTTCTTTTGGTGTTAGTATTCGCCAATATCCGCGTTTGAGTCCTTTTTTTGTAAGTCCTGCGAATTTTACACGGTCAAGTGCTATTACTTTGTATCCTAAATGTTCCATCATTCGTCTTACTATACGATTACGTCCTGAGTGTATTTGTAGTATTATTCTGTTTTTTTCTTCTGGATTGAAGTAGCTTACTGCATCTACGGAAACGAAACCGTCTTCGAGGTCAAAGCCTTTTGCAAGTTGGTCAAAATCAGGAGTTTTGAAGTTTTTATCCAAGGTTACTACATATACTTTTTCTATTTTGTGTGATGGGTGTGTTAGTTTTTTTGCAAGTTCTCCATCATTTGTGAATAATAATACTCCTGTGGTGTTTTTGTCTAATCTTCCTACAGGATAAACTCGTTCTTTGCAACAATCTTTTATTAATTGCATTACTGTTTTGTCTGCGTGTGGGTCTTCTACTGTTGTCGTATAACCTTTGGGCTTGTTTAGAAGTAAATATACTTTTTTTTCAGGTTTTATACGTTCTCCACCAAATTTTACTTCATCGGTTGGTTTTACCTTATATCCAAGTTCAGTTATAACTTTGCCATTTACAGTAACTACACCTGCTTGTATATATTTGTCTGCTTCTCTGCGAGAGCATATTCCTGCATTGGCTATGTATTTATTTAGACGTATTAAAGTTGGTTCTTCCGCATGTTTTTTCTTTTTATTGTATGGAGTGTAATCTCTTTTTGATGCTCCAGAGTATTTTTTATCTGATTTTTTATATTTATTATTAGAATTGGTGTAATTTCTGTTTGGTTTTTTATTTTGATTTTTCATTGTTCTTCTAATTGTTTACATTAATATTTTTTCAAGTTGGGTAAATTCTTTGTGAGGAGAAGCGTTTTCATAAAGTATTTTATATACGAGTTCTGCAAAATTTATATCTGCTCCTAATCTTTTGTTTATTTCGTATATACTTTTTGCATTGTAATATCCTTCTGCTATCATATTCATTTCAAGTTGTGCTGTTTTTACGGAATATCCTTTCCCTATCATTGTGCCAAATGTTCTATTGCGGCTAAATGGAGAATATGCAGTAACTACTAAGTCTCCTATGTATGGTGAGGTAAGTAGGTTTCTATTTGTTATATGTAATGCGTTTAAAAATTCTTGTGTTTCTTGGGCAGCTCTTGAAAATAATATTGCTATGAAGTTGTCGCCATATCCTAATCCATGTGCTATTCCTATGCCTATGGCATAAATGTTTTTTAATACTGCGGCATATTCTATTCCAAGTATATCATTTGTGTATCGTGTGTGTAAGAAGTTTTTGATAGAGAACATTTTACAAAGTCTGTTGCCTAATCGTTTATTTATTGTGCCGAGAGTAAGGTATGTTTTTCTATTTAGAGCGACTTCTTCGGCGTGTGAAGGACCTGCTACCACGAGAAGATTTTCTTTAGGGACATTTAGTTCTTCTGTAAAATATTGAAAAATGGATAAGTTTTTATTTGTGAGTAATCCTTTGATAGCAGATATTATGAATTTTTCTTTCCATACAGATGCAGGAATATTTTTAATTATATCTAAAAGAAAAGCAGAAGGAATAGCAAGTAATACCACTTCAGAGTCGTTTATCATTTCTTCGGGTGAAGTATAGAAAGCTATTCGTTTTATTTTTAGTTCCAAATCCCGTAAATAATTAGGATTACGCTTATGTGTTATGAAATATTCTATGTTTTCGGGTTTTCTTACTAACCAGTTTACATTGTATCTTTTGGTAGTAAGAATATATACTAGAGCTGTTGCCCAGCTACCAGAACCTATTACTCCTATTTTAAATTTTCTAACCATTTTTCTACTTCTTCTAATGTTGGGTTTTTAAGGTTAAGTTTATTTTTTTTGTTAAATCCGCATAAATCTTGATGTAGTTTAGCGGGTTTTATATTTTTTAGAGCATTGATATTTTTTATTCCTATTTGGGGAAAAATTTTTATCCATTCAGAAGGAATGTTTATTTCATTTAGTTTCTCCACCATTTCGTGTAGTAGTTTCATTGTTTGATCGGGTTTCATTTGGGGGAAAAGTATTACATCTTGTATAGAGTGAGAGTTGGTAAGTATCATTGTTAGGCGGTCTATACCAATACCAAGTCCTGCGGTAGGAGGCATTCCGTATTCTATTGCTTGTAAAAAGTCTTCGTCTAATGTCATTGCTTCTTTGTCTCCGCGTTTTGCAAGTAGTAATTGTTCTTCGAAGCGTTTTCGTTGATCTATCGGGTCATTAAGTTCGCTATATGCGTTTGCGAGTTCTTTTCCGTTTACTATTGCTTCGAATCGTTCTACAAGTCCGGGTTTGCTTCTGTGTTTTTTTGCAAGTGGTGACATTTCAATAGGGTAATCCATTATAAATGTTGGTTGGATAAGGTTGGGTTCTACAGTTTCGCCAAATATTTCATCTATCAATTTCCCTTTTCCCATACTGTCGTCCACTTCTATTCCTAATGATTTTGCTGTTTTTTGTAATTCGTTTTCATTCATATTGGATATGTCTATTCCTGTATATTTTTGTATTGCTTCATACATTGTAAGTCGTGTCCATGGGGTTTTAAAATCTATTGTGTTTTCTCCTACTTTTACTTTTGTGGTGCCGTATAATTTCTTTGTTATATATTCTACCATGTGTTCGGTAAGTTCCATCATCCAAAGATAATCTTTGTATGCCACATAAAGTTCCATTTGTGTAAATTCCGGATTGTGAAATCTGTCCATACCTTCGTTGCGAAAGTCTTTAGAAAATTCATATACGGCTGGAAGTCCACCTACTATTAATCTTTTGAGATATAGTTCGTTGGCTATTCTTAGATATAAAGTCATATCAAGAGTATTATGGTGTGTGACAAATGGACGAGCGGCAGCACCTCCATATATAGGTTGTAATATGGGGGTTTCTACTTCCAGGTATCCTTTTTGGTTAAGGAATTCTCGCATGTAATTTGTTATTTGGGTACGTTTGATGAATACATCACGGCTTTTAGGATTTAATATTAAGTCTAAATACCGTTGTCTATATCTTTGTTCGGGGTCAGTAAAGGCGTCAAATATTTTTCCGTCTTTTTCTTTTACTATTGGAAGTGGAGTAATTGCTTTTGCTAGCATTTTAAGTTCTGTAGCGTGAACTGTTATTTCTCCTGTTTGTGTGATAAAAACATAACCTTTTATCCCTATTATGTCTCCAATATCAAAATGTTTTTTGAAAATTATGTTGTAGAAACTTTTGTCTTCGCCTGGGCATAAGTCATCTCGTTTTATGTATATTTGTATCTTACCTGTATGGTCTTGAATTTCTATAAATGAGGCTTTTCCCATTATGCGGCGAGACATCATTCTGCCAGCAATGCTTACATCTTGAAAATTTTTTTTGTTATCGTCGTAGTTTTCTTTTATCTCTTTTGCTGTTACATTTATAGGATATGCTTCAGGCGGATATGGATTTATGTTATTTTGGATTAAAAATTCTAATGATTTACGTCTTTCTATTTCTTGGTCAGATAAAGGTTTTGCTTGTAATAGTTCCATATTTTTTTGTGTTTTTTATATGTATTAAGAAAGCTGCAAAGTTAATGCTTTTTTGAGTAATGTTTTGTGTGTTTCAAGTTTTTTATATTTAGGTATATTGTTTAATAGTAGGATTGTCATAAATCAAATTTATATTTATTTTTTTATAGTTTGTTGTTTTAGTGTTGGTGTCAAAATGTCTTAATGAGTTGTAGTGTTTAATTTCAATTATTTAATCCAAATGTTAAACTTTGTTGTGTCAAATTGTCTGATTTTTTGTTTTGGGAATAGTTGTTGGGAAAAGTGTTGTCCGGTTGTAAAATTAAAAATTAAAAAATTATGAAAAAGTTAAAATTTTTATTATTAGTGTTGGGTGCGGGTGTGGTTTTTAGTGCATGTAGTTCAAAAACCAATGAAAGTAATTTAACGAAAGCACCGAAAAAAGTTGATACTTTAATGATGTCTAAAGATACGGTGGATGCTCGTATTGCGAAGATTATGTCTGACTATGTTATGTCTTTGAGAAATGATTTGTTGGGAGATACTACTGTGTTGAATACTATAGGTCAGACACAGATGATAGTTCAATCTATAGAACAAAAAAAGGTAGATAAAGCTAAATCAGAGTTAAAAACTCTGATAGGTACATTGGAAGTTTATTTGACTAAAAATCCAAAGGCTGCTTTAGTTCCTGTTGATGTGTCTTATCATAAGGTGGAAACCGTAGATAATATTGATACGGCTAATGCTATTGCTAAGATTGCTGAAAAAGCAGTAAAAGACGGTTATTATCAAATAGCAAAAGATGTATTAGGTGGGTTAACCAGTGAGATGGTGATAAATACGGCTTATATGCCTATTACAGATTATTTGGATGGATTGAAAGTGGCTGCTGCTTTACTTGATGATAATAAAATAAATAAAGCAATGGTAGTTATGCAAACTTCTTTAAGTAAAATATTGGTAACAAGTGTTGTAATTCCTTTGCCAATATTAAGGGCTGAAGTAATGATTTCGGAAGCGGCTAATATTGATGCAAAAGGTCATGAACATATAGAACAAGTTGAAAACTTATTGGATAATGCAGATTATCAAATACGGTTGGCTGAAGCATTAGGTTATGGTAAACGTGATGCAGAATTTAAGGAATTGTATGATGCTATAAAAGTATTGAAAAAATCTGTAAATAAAAAAGCAGATAGTCAAACAGCATTCAAAGGTTTAGAAAAGAAATTGAAAAAATTTGAACAAAGATTATTTCCAATTAAAAAGTAATATAGATAAAAAAGAAGTTAAAAAGGAGGTTTTTAGACCTCCTTTTTTGATAATAATATTATTATTGCTCCAGTCCTTTGGCAATGTGATTGAGCTTATTTCTGTTGAGTATTTTTATTCTTTTACCTTTTGTTTCTATCAAATTTTTGTTTTTAAGTTCTGTAAGGGTTCTTATGAATGATTCTGTGGCTGTACCTACTATTTCCGATAGGTCTTCTCTGGTTAGTAGTATTTTTATATATCCGTTTTCATCAGTTCCAAAATCATTTTCTAATTTTAAGATTAATTCTGCAGTTCTTTCTTTTACTGATTTTTGTGCTAAATCTGCTATATATGAGTTTGCGTCTCCTAATTCTTCACAAGCAAGTCTCATTACACTTATTGAGAATTGCGGATTTTGGTGTATCATTTCAAATAGTGTGTCGGATGATATTTGGCAAACAATTGTATCTTCTAAAACTTCTGCGGTGGTGCATGCTTGTTCTTTACTCAAAACCGAACGGTATCCGAAAATATCTCCCTTTTTTGCCAATTTTATAATTTGTTTTTTGCCTTTTGGACCAATTTTGTAGATTTTTACAATACCTTGTTCAATACAATAAAACCCATGTAAAAAGTTTCCTTGATTATATATAATTTCTCCCTTTTTGTAAAAAGCACAGGATTTATTTATAATTATTTGGTCAAGTTCAGGTAAGGTTAGATTGGAAAAAATATTTGTTAATTGTATTTTACATTCTTTGCAGTGTTTATTTTCCTTTTTTTTCATGCTAATAGATAAAATGATTTAGATAGCTTCAAAAATAACAATAAAAAATTTAATTATTTATATTTGTGATTAAAAATAAAAAATAATGAAAATGGGAATAGCAATTATTACAGGTGCAACATCTGGTATTGGACAAGCAACAGCAATGAAGTTAGCATCAATAGGATATGATGTGGTGATAACTGGTCGTAGGAAAGATAGACTGGAACAATTAAAGAAAAAAATACAAGGAAATACAGGACGAGATGTGCTGGCATTAAATTTTGATGTGTCTAAATATAACGAGGTAGAAAAGAATTTGGGACAACTTTCAGAAAAATGGAGTAAAGTGGATGTTTTGGTAAATAATGCGGGGTTGGCTCTTGGTTTTGGAGGAATATATGAAGGTGAACCAAAAGATTGGGATGTGATGATAGATACTAATATAAAGGGGTTGTTGTATGTGTCTAAAGTGGTAATGCAGTATATGATAGATAGAAAGCATGGACACATAATAAATATTGCTTCGGTAGCGGGTAAGGAAGTGTATTATCATGGCAATGTATATTGTGCTACAAAACATGCGGTAGATGCTTTAAGTAAAGCAATGAGAATTGATTTATTACCTTATAACATAAAAGTATCTAATGTTGCACCGGGTATGGTAGATACTGAATTTTCATTGGTGCGTTATAAGGGAGACCAAGAGAAAGCCGATAAGACTTACAGAGGTTTTGAGCCTTTGCATGCGGAAGATATTGCAGATGTAATTGCTTATTTGGTAACACGTCCTGAAAATGTAAATGTAAATGATATTCTAGTAATGCCTACTGCTCAGGCAAATACTTCGCATTTGAAAAGAAATGAGGAGTGAATGATTTTATAATTAAAAATAAAAAAGGAGGTTGAACACCTCCTTTTTTATTAACAGTTATTTTTTATTTTCTCTGTATAAGAATTTATCTCCTGTTTCTTTTACTATTCTTTGGTACCATTCTTCTCCATATCCGGGTTGACGAAGTTTGGGTGCTATGTATTTATATCCTTTTTTGAGTGGTTGAGGTTCTTTTATGTTGCCGTCCATGTATTTCATAAACAAATAGTGATAAAAATCTCTCCAATAATAAACAAGGTTGTTTGCATTTTGTACAGAAAAATCGGTTAAAAATGCTACTGCTTCTTTTTTATCTTTTTTGTAAAGGTCAAGAGCTCCTTTGTCTATTGCAGATACATACGTTATGTATTTTTCTTCCAACATTTTTTGTTTTGCTCTTATTTCGGGAATAATGGAATCATATCTTGTGTATGCAAAGTTGGATACTTGGTTGAATACCCAAAATGCAGCATCGTCTGACCATTCCATCATACTACCGTTTCCTACGGCATAAGTATGTGGCACTTTGGTAATACTTGTATAGATTGGAGTATATACTGTGCTATATGTATCATCTACTCCAAACCATATAATTCCGCCTATTTCTCTTGGTAAATAACTTCGCATTTGTGCTACAAAAGAAAAACCTGTTTGTTGGGTGGATACTGCTCTTTCGTTAAAATATTCTTTTCCGTTAACTTTCCATACCAAAGGTCTCCATCTGTAAGGACAATGAAAAGGTCCTGCTCCTATATCTTTTGTCATGTCCATATCTGTCCCTTCAAAGTGGTCTCTCATTAGTTCCATTACGTCTCTTACCGATAATTTTTTATCAGGTTTTACCCACAATGGCATTCTATTTTTTAGGTTGAATCCCATTGCATAGTCTTTGTATTTGTCCATGCCGGAGGCGACTCTTCTAAACATAGACCAAACTCTAGCTTCACAGAATCGTGCTCCGCCAAAATCAACAGGTGCATAAACATCAGAAAAACTAAAATCTTTGTCTTTGCCACTGAACCAACCTTTTTTTCTTGCAAAGTCTATAATGTCTGGGGAGTTAAAACAAGTTGCTTTTGGGTCATCCCATTTGTTTTTCTTTTGATATGGAAAAGTGGTTATACGAGCTTGATTTGCATGAGCACTTACATATCCGTCAGGTATTTTTAATGCTACCCATACAGCACCTTTTTCTCCTTCTCCTTTTCCTATCATTTCCATGTACCATACTTCGTTGGGATCTGCTATGGAGAAACTTTCTCCTTCGCTTGCATAACCGTATTCTGCAACAAGGTCGGTCATTATTTTAATTGCTTCTCTGGCTGTTTTTGCTCTTTGTAAGGCTATATATATGAGACTACCATAGTCCATGATTGCTCCTGATTGATGTTGTAGCTCTTTTTTGCCTCCGTAAGTTGTTTCTCCTATTGCTACTTGATATTCATTCATGTTTCCCACAACGGTAAATGTATGTGGTACTTGTTTTATTTGTCCCATATATTTACCCGTGTCCCAGTCATAAATGTCTAACATGCTTCCTTCTGGGTGGTCGCTTGCAGGATAATAATACAATTCACCATATAATACATGTGAGTCTGCAGCGTAGCTAATCATAGAACTTCCATCAACAGTTGCTCCTTTGGTAATAAGGTAATTTGTGCAACTAAAACTTGTTTCTCCTGCCCATAAAAATATAAACGCAGCAAATAAAAATACTAATTTTTTGTTTCTCATATCTATTTTTTGTTTTTTGATTGTGTAGCAAATATAAGTATTTTTAGAAAGCGTAAGATTTGTCATGATTTTTTGTATGAAAAAATTTAATGAATATCAAGATATCCTACTTTATCTTTTTGTTTTTGTGGTTTTACGAGTATTTTTTTTATTTGGTTTGCTTCCATTAGTGCCTGATATTTTATCTTTCCGTTGTTATCATATATGGTATATTTGCCTTCTTTTAGTCCATCTTTGAAATTTATTTCTATTTTAGGTTTTCCATTGCGGTAGTATTCTATATGTTTGCCATGTAGTCTGCCTTCTTTGTAGTTTTCTTCTGTAATTAGTCTGCCACGTTCGTCCCAATATTTCCATTTTCCATTTTTTTTACCGTGTTTATATGTGCCTTCTACTTTAGGATTACCATTGGGATACCATTCCTTGTATTCTCCCTCCAGTAAACTGTCAATCATTGTTTGAAAAAGTCTTGGTTTACCGTTAGAATAGTAATATTCGGCTTTTCCTACTTGTACATCATTTTTATACATTACTTTATAAGCTAAATTTCCGTTTTCATACCATTTTATCCAAAGACTATCCATTTTGTTGTGTTTGAAATAGCCTTTTGTTTTTAATTGTCCATTGTCGTAATATTCTTTCCAAAGTCCTTCTTGTAAACCGTTTTTGAATTGTCCGTCGTGAAATATTTGTCCGTCTTCATAATATATAATCCATTTTCCGTTTTTTTCTCCGTCTTTGTAGTGTGCTATTTTCCATATACTGTCATTGGGATACCAAAAAGTCCACTTACCGTCCATCTTGCCATGTTTGTAATATCCTTCGTTTCCTTTTTTGCCGTTTTGATAGTAGCTCCACAAGCCTTCTTGTATATCGTTTATGAAGTTTCCTTTCATGTCAAGTTTTCCATTTTCGAGCCACCATGTAGCTTTTCCATTTTTTTTACCTTTTACAAAGTTTATTTCTGATTTCTTTTTGCCACTTGGATAGTAAAATGTATGTAATCCATCCATAAGGTCATCTATATAATTACCTTTGTGTTTGATTTTCCCATTTGAATACCAGTATGTCCATATTCCTTGTCTTTTGCCGTCCACTATTTTTCCTTCCATTTGTTTTTGTCCATTTCTGTACCATATTGTGTTCAGTCCGTTGGTATAGTTTAATATTGATTTTTTATTGCCGTTTTCATACCATTCTTTCCATATTCCTGTAGGTTGACCATTAGCATAATATTCTATTGCTTTTAGTGTTCCGTTTGGGTACCAATATTTCCATTCTCCGTTTTTTTGATAATTTTCATATTGTCCTTTGAATCGTAATTGGTTTGTGTTTGGATAATAGGTATAAAATTCTCCATTTCCTTCTATTACTAATTGTGTACCAAGGCTGTCCCAATAGTTTACTAATTTTGGTGAAGTGGTGTCGCTATATAATATTTGTGATTTTTTTTGTCCATTTTCGTAATATTCTGTCCACATACTATCTTTTTGTCCCCACTTAAAAAAGCCTTCTATTTTCAGATTTCCGTTTTTATACCATTCTTTATATGGACCATGAGCTTTTCCTGATTTGAATTCGCCTTCGTTTTGCTTTTGTCCGTTAGGATAGTAATATATAAGTTTGCCGTGGAGTACTCCACTTACAAAGTCTGCTTCTTGTATGAGTCTTCCACGCATGTCATAATATTTCCATCTTCCTAATTCGCTTCCCCATCTCATAAGTCCTTTGGCAGCTATTTTGCCATTTTTGTATTTGTAAATAACTGTATCCCCTTTAGATTCTATTGTCTTGTCACTTAATATAATGTTTAATTTTTTTTGTTGGGGATATATGTTGTTTATTGATACAATTAGAAGTACTAAAAAAAGTATTTTATGTTTCATTTATTCCAGTATTTTAAGTTCATATTTTTACCGTCAAATTCTAAATAAGAAAAAGTTTTCAACCAGTCACCCGTGTAAAATAAAAAGGAGTTATTTTTAAGTTTAATAGTATTGGTTATGTGTCTATGTCCAAATATGAAATAATCATAATGTTCTGATTTTAGTATTTCTTTTGCATAGATAACAAGGTTTTCTTTTTCTTCTCCTAAAAAGTCTATGTGGTCTTCTCCGTATTCATATCTACTTTTGTGTGACCATGCATGAGCAAGAGTAACACCAATATCAGGGTGCAACCATCTAAATGAAAAACGGGCTATTTTATTTGTAAATATTGCTTTGAGTCGTTTATAGCCTTTGTCATAAGGACCAAGCCCATCTCCATGAGCGATATAAAATTTTTTTCCGTCAATATTCATGATTTGAGGTTTATAATGAACTGTCATTCCCGTTTCTTCTTGTAGGTATCCAAATGTCCACATGTCATGATTACCTATAAAAAAATGAATATCCACACCTTCATCTATTAGTAAGCCAATAGTGCCTAAAAGTCTTGTAAATCCTTTGGGGACAACTTTCTTATATTCAAACCAGAAATCAAAAATATCTCCCAGTAATATTATTTTTTTTGCTTTGTCCTTTATTGAATATAACCAATCAACTAACATTTTTTCTCTTGAAATAGAGTCTATTTCTGCAGGTAGCCCAAGATGGGCATCCGATACAAAATAAGTATTTGTTTTTTCCAATTACAGAGAAATTTTTATTTATAAATTATAACTACAAAATTACAATAATATTTTAAAGGTAATCTTTTATAACAAACGAATAGAAACTCTAATTATTTGGTATAAATCCAAAAAAACAAATGAACTCATTTTTATATTTAATAATTAGTTGTATTTTTGCCCTTATAAAAAATCTTATTTATGGAGTATCAAAATACTATTAAATCTGCATTTGAACTTGAAGGAGTTGGGTTGCATTCGGGAGTGAAGACTAAAATAAAGGTATTACCTGCTTCCCCTAATCATGGTATAGTGTTTAAACGGGTAGATTTGGATGAAGAAGTGCTTATTCCCGGTAATATAAAATATGTAGAGCATACCGAACGCGGAACTTTCTTGAAAAAAGGTAGCCATACGGTAGCTACCGTAGAGCATTTAATGTCTGCTTTGTATGGCATGCAAATAGATAATGCCCTTATTGAAGTAAGTGGTCCTGAAATACCTATACTTGACGGAAGTGCAGGTCCTTTTGTTGATAAGATAATGGAAGTTGGAATACAGGAACAGCCTGAAGTAGCAAAAATTATTGAATTAAACAGGATCGTAAGGTATGTTAATAAGCAACAGAACATTGAGCTTATTGCTATTCCTGATAGCAAATTTTCTGTAAATGTGTTGATTGATTACAATTCTACGGTATTGGCTAATCAATATGCAGTACTTAATGATATAAAAGATTATCCTAAAGAAATAGCTAAAGCCAGAACATTTGTGTTTTTTAGAGAAGTTGAATATTTGTATAAAAAGAATTTGATAAAAGGGGGAGATATAGATAATGCTATTGTTATACTTGATAGCGATGTGTCAAAGGAAGAGATAGACCGTATTGCAGATTTATTTAATAAACCTCATTTAAATCTAATTCCACATAAAGGTATCTTAAATAATGTTGAATTAAATTATCCTAATGAACCTGCCCGTCATAAGTTACTTGATGTAATGGGTGATATTGCTTTGCTTGGTAAAAGACTTAATGCCAGAGTAATTGCAATGAAGCCAGGACATACTGCAAATATTGAGTTTGGAAGAAAAATGTTGGGAGTTTATGAAAAAGAACAAGCAAGGAAATTACCTTTTGAAATAGATTTGAACCAAGAACCTATATTTGATGTAAACGATATAAAAAAGATATTACCACACAGACCTCCGTTTTTGTTGGTGGATAAAATTATGCATATTTCCGAAAATTCTATTGTGGGGATCAAAAATGTTACAATGAATGAGGCTTTCTTTGTTGGTCATTTCCCTGACGAACCTGTAATGCCCGGGGTACTTCAAATAGAGGCAATGGCACAAACAGGAGGGATATTGTTGTTAAAAGTAGTTGATAATCCGCAAGATTATTTGACATATTTTTTGAAAATAGATAAAGTAAAATTTAAAAAGAAGGTAGTTCCTGGTGATACAATAGTGTTTAGACTTGAACTATTATCACCTGTAAAACGGGGTATAGCTACTATGAAAGGTGAAGGATTTGTGAATGGACAGTTGGTGATAGAAGGTGAGCTTACTGCAATGATTAGTAGAAAGCCCAAAATAGAAACTATTAAGAAAAAATAAGATAATATTATATGGAGCAATCTTTAGCATATATACATCCCGAGGCAAAAATTGGTAAGAATGTTATTGTAGAACCTTTTGCTTTTATAGATAAGGATGTTGTGATAGGTGATGGTACTTGGATTGGAAGCAATGCTGTTATAAAATCAGGTGCCAGAATAGGAAAGAATTGTAAAATTTTTCATGGTGCCGTAATATCTGCTATTCCGCAAGATTTGAAATATAGAGGAGAAGAAACTTTTGTGGAAATAGGAGACAATACAACAATTAGGGAATACGTTACTGTAAATAAGGGTACCCTGTCAAAAGGAGTGACCCGTGTTGGGTCTAATGTGCTTCTTATGGCTTATGTGCATGTGGCTCATGATTGTGTGGTAAAAGATAATGCAATTATCGTAAATAATGTGCAAATAGCAGGAGAGGTGGAAATAGACGAATGGGCAATAGTTGGTGGTAGTTCTGCTATTCATCAATTTGTAAGAATAGGAAAACATAGCTTTATTTCGGGTGGTTCTCTTGTAAGGAAAGATGTGCCACCTTATATAAAAGCAGGTAGGGAACCTATGAGATACGAAGGGGTGAATTCTGTGGGATTGCGTCGTCGTAATTTTACTATTGACCAAATAAATCAAATATTGGATATATACCGATATGTCTACAACAATGGAATGAATATATCTCAAGCATTGGATTATATAGAAAAAAATCTTGAAGCAACAGAGGAAAGAGACGAGGTTATAAATTTTATACGCAACTCTAAGCGAGGTATTATTCGTGGAAGTATAGATGACGGTAGCTATGTGGAATAATAGTTTTATTTTATGGTTGAAGTAATAGATATCAGAAAATCTTATGGTGATTTACAAGTCCTCAAAGGCGTATCTCTAAAAGTAAACAAAGGTGAATTTGTATCTATTGTGGGTGCAAGTGGGGCTGGAAAAACTACATTACTTCAAATAATCGGTACTCTTATAAATTTTGATAGCGGAAAAGTAATTATAAATAAAAAAGACATTACTTCACTTAAAGACAGGCAGTTATCTAAGTTTAGAAATAAAGAAATAGGTTTTGTTTTTCAGTTTCACCACCTTTTGCCTGAATTTACTGCATTGGAAAATGTTATGTTACCATTGCTTATACAAAACAGACCTAAAAAAGAAGTCGAAAGTAAAGCAAAAGAAGTGTTGGACTATTTTGGTATTGGTAATAAAACAAATAATAAACCTTCACAACTTAGTGGGGGTGAAAAACAAAGGGTGGCAATAGCTCGTGCAATAATAGCTAATCCTTCAATATTGCTTGCAGATGAGCCAACAGGCAACCTTGATTCTCATAATACCAATGAGATGTTAAAGCTTTTTAAGCATTTACAAAAAGATATGGGGCAAACAATTATTATTGTTACACATAATTTTGAACTTGCACGGAGTACAGATAGGATTTATACTATTAAAGACGGTATGATTGTATAAATTATTTTGTGTAATAATCTAACCTTTGTTTTATTGCTTTTTGACATACCGGACAAAAATAGTGAGTAGATAATGTTTTCATTATACAAGTGTGCATAGGTCTATATACTCCTTTGCTTCTGTAACCTCCCCCCTCAAATACTCCAATTACATTGTAATATGAAGAAATGTCAGGAGTTGGAATTGGAATAGTGTCCGCAACCATGTTTTTCCATTTACTTTTAAAATTGACAAGTGTAGTAATATTTGGTTCCCATGGTTCTATATTTGAAGGGTAATAATCCTGATATTCAGGTTCGTCATAGTAGTATTCATCTGCTAAACCTGCAAGTGCATGTCCGAATTCATGCACAAATACAAGTTTTGAGAGCGGGTGGTCGGTAGATGTAAGGGAAAAGAAATTGTAAATGCCTCCACCTCCATATTTATTTGTGTTTACTAAGATATAAATTTGGTCGTGCGGCACTATTGATGCTGCATCATATACCTTACGAAGGTCTGTGGTAGTTAGGTATCTATCACTTCCAAATGTGTTGAAACTTGAATTAAATGCAGTTTGTCTAAATATATTATGCCTTGGATCATCTGTCCCGCTGTCAGCAGAAGGGACATAAATAAGCCAGACATTTATTTTGTTTTTGTATTTATCAAAAGGGCTATAAGATATCAAATAATCATACATCTTTTGGGCATCATTGCTAAATTTATTTAATTGCTGTTGGGTATAACCTTCAGATAAAAAAACTAAATCTAATCTATTGTTATAATTTAGCGAGTCTCCCACAAGTAATTTATATTTATAGGAACAATACTTTTTATCATGTTTTATCATGTAATTTGAAGGATTGATAAAATAGGTATTTATGCTGTCTAATTGATGTTGTTTATTTCTTGATTTCAATATTATTTTTATTGTGTTTTTGGGGTAGGGTATTTCTATAATTTCGTAAAATGATAAAGTTGTGTTTTGTGCTTCAGGTAAGCGTTGCCATTCTTTGAATAAGGAATTATAGCCTTTGGAGAAAATCAATTTTTCTGTAGATGAGTCATATACCTCCACATAATTATCACCATAATCAGGTAAATCTTTTAGTTGGGAAAGCGAACCGCTCCAATATGGAAGTTCTTTCATATCTAAAATGGTCATGTTATCTGTATTGGTGTTACCTGTATGGACGATGTCCAATCTTAAAGTTTTGCGTGAAAAATATTTTTTGAAATCTTGTGAATAAACACTAATGTTTGTAAATGCAATTAAAAATAGTAATAATGTTTTCTTTGTCATTACTTTTTTAGATATTTAGGCGTTGAAATTTTTAGTTTTGCAAAAAGGTATTGAAAAGATACCCATATTACACCTAATCCGTATTTTGTGCTTCTTGTTAAGTTTATAGATGAAGCTTCGTCAAAGTATTTAGTAGGACATGTTATTTCGGCTATTTCAAATCCTTCATAAAATATTTGTGCAATCATTTGATTGTCAAATATG
>CAYQWX010000013.1:0-12539 GCA_964421355.1 uncultured Bacteroidales bacterium | reverse complement strand
GAATTAGCATGATAATTTATTTTTGTTAATACTTCTTTTGAGAAAGCCCTGTATCCTGTGTGGTATTCGGATAGTTTTTGATTTATTAAAATATTTTGAATAAGGGTAAGCATTCTATTTGCAATGTATTTGTATATAGGCATCCCTCCTTTAAGTGCTCCTTTGCCAAGAATACGGGAGCCGAATACCACATGATACAAATCATTAGCAATTATATAAACCATAGATGGAATAAGTTTTGGTGTGTATTGGTAGTCGGGATGTAGCATTACTACTATGTCTGCACCTATTTCCAATGCTTTGTCATAACAACTTTTTTGATTGCCGCCATAACCCTTGTTTTCTTCGTGGACTACAATATGTTTTATGCCAAGTTTTTTAGCTTTTTCTACTGTGTTGTCCTTGCTTTTATCATCTACCAAAATGACTTCATCTACTATATCAAATGGTATTTCGTTGTAAGTTTGTTCCAATGTTTGCTCTGCATTATAGGCAGGCATTACTACTACTACCTTTTTATTATTTAGCATAAGAAGAGATTTATTTAATAATTGTACCTATTTTTTCTCCGTTTATTATTTTTTTGAAGTTTTCCGAATCTGTTGAGTCATATACTAATATTGGTATATCGTTTTCTTTACATAGGGTAAAAGCAGTTTGATCCATTATTTTTAACCCTTTTTTTATTACTTCGTCAAAAGTGAGAGCATCATATTTTATTGCTTGTGGATTTTTTTCGGGATCATCGCTATATACTCCATCTACACGGGTACCTTTAAGCAGTATATCTGCTTCTATTTGAATAGCTCTTAGTGCGGCAGCACTGTCTGTAGTAAAATAAGGATTACCTGTTCCTCCGGAAATTATTACTACTTCTCCATAGTTGAGTGCTTGTATGGCTTTTTCTTTTGTAAATGGTTCACCTATAAATTGTATTTGAAATGAGGTAAATAGTTTTGTGCTTATTCCTGTATTTAATAATCCTTCTTTTAGTGCCATAGAGTTTATTACGGTGGCAAGCATTCCCATATAATCTCCCGATACTCTGTCCATTCCTATTTTTTCACCTTTTATCCCTCTAAAAATATTTCCACCCCCCAATACTATTCCTATTTCTATTCCTTTTTCTACAGCGTATTTTATTTGTTTTACATAGTTAAGTAAATTGTCTTCATCTATGCCATTGCCTTGTTTGTTACCAAGTGATTCTCCACTTAATTTCAACAAAATTCTATTATACATACATGTTCATTTTGACTACAAAAGTAAAGAAAAAAGCATACATAAATATCTTCAAATCTTAATTTAAATAAATAAAATTGTATTTTTGCAAGGAACAACATCAGTAATGATAATTATATTATGAAAACAATTAAGCCTGTAATAATAGGAAGTGGAGCATATTTGCCTGAAGACATAGTAAAGAATTCTGATTTTTTGAATAATGAATTTTATAATGCTTCTGGAACAAAAAATGAAAAGCCAACGGATGAAGTAGTTAGAAAATTTCAAGAAATAACTGGTATTGAAGAAAGGAGACATTTAAAAGATAAAAAGCGATCTTCAGATATGGCAACTATTGCGGCTCAAAGAGCAATAGAAAACGCAGGAATAGAT
This sequence comes from uncultured Bacteroidales bacterium, assembly GCA_964421355.1. Taxonomy (GTDB): domain Bacteria; phylum Bacteroidota; class Bacteroidia; order Bacteroidales; family JALTDM01; genus JALTDM01. The sequence continues at coordinate 10,922 of CAYQWX010000013.1, read as the reverse complement.
AAAGAAAGTATAGATTATATAATTGTTGCACATAATTTTGGTGATTTGAATCCTGATTTGCCGATACCTGATTTGGTGCCTGCTTTGGCTTCTCGGGTAAAATATCATTTGGGAATAGAAAATCCTTACTGTGTATCTTACGATATTTTATTTGGTTGTCCGGGGTGGTTGCAAGGAATGATACAAGCAAATTATTATATAAAATCGGGAGATGCAAAAAGAGTAATGGTAATTGGTGTTGAAAATTTGTCAAGAGTGTCTGATCCGCATGATGTAGATAGTATGATATATTCTGATGGTGCAGGTGCTACTATATTAGAAGCTGTAGAGACCGATGAAAAAGTAGGGATCCTAGCACATGCGTCACGAAGCGATACAAAAGAATATGCTTGGATGCTTAAAATGGATAAGTCTTATAAACCGGGAGCTCATGAAAACAAATTATTCTTAAAGATGAATGGTAGGCGTATATATGAGTATGCTGTGAATAATGTGCCTTTGGAAATAAAAAATATGTTGGAACGCAATGATGTGGATATAAGCATGATAAACAAGGTATTGTTGCATCAAGCCAATGAAAAAATGGATATTGCAATGGTGCAGCGTTTGTTTAAGGCGTATGGCATAAGGAAAGTTCCTGATAATATTATGCCTATGATAATCAATAAGATGGGGAATAATTCTGTGGCGACCCTTCCTATTATGTATGATATGATAGTGAGAGGAGAACTTAAAAACCATAAATTTAATAGTGGAGACTATTTAGTATTTGCATCGGTTGGTGCCGGTCTTAATGTAAATGCTATGTTGTATAGAGTTCCTTAATATTTGGTATTAAGGGATAGGGTTACTTTTTTGTTTATAATTTTCATATAATATAATTCCTGTTGCTACCGATACATTTAGAGAATCAAAATCGGGAGTCATTGGTATTTTTATCCAGAAATCAGTATGTTTTAATAGATTGTTGCTTATTCCTTTTCCTTCGTCCCCCATTATAATTGTTGTAGGGCTGGAAAAATCTGCTTGTGGTAATAGTGTAGTGCCTTTTTCTGTAGCGGCAAATGTGGTAAAACCACTATTTTTCAAATATTTTATAGTGTTACTTAGGTTAGGAGTTCTACAAATGGGAATTTTGAATATTGCACCTGCCGAAGTTTTTACGGCATCGTTTCCTATTTGGGCACTTCCTTTATCGGGTACTACTATTGCTTGTACATTCATACATACAGCAGACCTTATTATAGCACCAAGATTACGAACATCACTTACTCCGTCTAATAATAATACTGTTGGTATTATCCCTTTTTCAAAGAATGTTGGCACTAAATCTTCTATATTATAAAATGCAACTGGAGATACATAACCAATAATTCCTTGGTGATTTTTTCTTACAATTCTATTGAGCTTTTCTATAGGTAGATATTGGATTGGAATACCTTTTTTCCTTGCTTCTGATACAATTGCTCTTATTGAAGGAGTGTTTAATGTTTTGTTTATGAGTATTTTAAATAAATTTATGTTTTTATTTAATGCTTCTTCCAAAGAGTGTATGCCCCATATTATTTCTTTTCTTTTATCCATATAGTATAGTTTACGATGTCATAAAGTTGTTTGAATGATATGTTTGTAATGTCTATTATTAAATTGCTTTTGCTGTAATATTTATTTTCTCTTTCTGCCAAATGTTTTGTTATAAATTCTTTTATTTCTTCTTCATTATTTAAGTTGTTAAGTATTGGGCGTTTTTTTTGACTGATAGGACGTGCTAACCGTTTTATTAATTTGTTTACAGGCACTTTTAAATAGATAGTGAGACCTTTTTCGTTCATATAATTCATGTTGTCAAAAAAACAAGGTGTGCCTCCTCCCGTTGATATTACTATATTGTTGTTAGTATCTACCAAACTATGTAATTTGTCTTTTTCTATTTTTCTAAAATATTCTTCTCCATATTTAGAAAAAATCTCAGATACCAGTAAATTTTCTTGTTTTTCTATTTCTATATCTAAATCAGCGTAAGAATATCCTAATTTTTTTGCTAAAAAGTGTCCCATTTGTGTTTTACCACTTCCCATGTATCCTATTATGAATACTTTCATTGTAAATATTCTTATGTATGCATTTACAAAGGTAAGGTATTTTTTGCAGGATTTTGTGTTTAGAATTTATTTATATGAATGACTTAATTATATTGCAAAGTGTCTATCCTATAATTGTTGCTACTATTGTCCGAGGCTTGCGATAGTCTCTAAATTCGTATAAATATATGCCTTGCCAAGTACCAAGGTTTAGTCTTCCATTGGTAATAGGAATGATTAAAGAATTACCAAATAATGATGATTTTATATGAGAAGGCATATCATCTGGACCTTCTGCTGTATGAGTAAAGTATGGTGTGTTGTCAGGTATTAAATTGTTTATAAAATTATTCATATCATATTGCACAGAGGGGTCTGCATTTTCATTTAACGTAAGAGAGGCTGAGGTGTGTTTTATAAAAAGATGTAGCAATCCAGTATCAGGTAATATGTCTTTTATTTCATTATATATTTTGTTTGTGATTAGGTGCATTCCTCTGTCAAAAGCAGGTAAATTAATGGTTTTTTGATATATGTTCATTGGTTATTATATTTTTATACCAAGTACTATTCCTAATCCTGAGTATTCAGCAATGGTATAATTTGCTTGTATATACCAATTCCCCAAATTTATTTGGGTACCTACTACAGCCTTTATTCTATTGTAAACAGTTTGAGAATTTTTCATAGGATCTTCTATATTATCTACTGTTACGGATGTTGCTCCTGTAGGGTCTTTTTGATATACGGGATAAGTTCCCAATACATTTACTAATGATTCTCCCCAAGTATATCCAGCTCCTCCATATATTAATAGTTTTTGTGAAAAATGGTAGGAACCATATAATGTGGCAAATAGATTAAGATAATTTATTTTTATGAATTGATTGTCGTAAGTGTTTTTATCAAAACTTATTATAGATGGGTCAGGTTCTATGTGCAGGTGTGCCGAAGCTCTTATAGTATTAAATCCTGCGATTCCACTTAACACAAAAGGTTTATCCTTTAAGAATGGCAGAAGATTTTGTTGCCAAGCTGCTCCAAAAAGCAGAAGATTCATGTCTGAACCTAAAAGGGGAGTGGCTGGTACCAAGTTTACTGATAAATTGCCAAATCCAAAATTATATGCGGCTTGCAAATAAGGTATAGGCATTATGTGATAACCACTGCCCGGGGCAGAATGAAAGCTAAATACTGGTTTCCAATATGGTTGAGGAGGAATATCATTTGTGTATCCTAATGTGCTGTCTTTTGATACGAATACAACGCTTCTTATCGTATCTCCAAATACTGTTTGTGCATATATCCCACTATCTACTTTTATTTTTTGGAATTGCATTGTGTCTACTCTAAATTGTCTGTCTTTTTCAGGAATTATTATTGTAGATATTCTTATAGATATAGAGAGTCTTTTGGGGGTATCTTCATATATTTTTAAACTATTGTATTCCGTGTTATTTATGCCTGATATTATGGCTTTGTTTACAGGTTTTATATAATATTCTACAAGTTTTACTCCATCAGCCACTCCTCCTTGAAAAAGAGAACCTGTATTTACTAATTGTTGGGAAAAACTATTGAAAATAACACCGATATAGAAAAATAAAAATAAAATTTTGGCATGTAATTTTTTCATTTTTGAAACTATTTTAATTTGTATGTTACAAAGATAAATATTATTCGTTAAAATTAGACCATCCCATAGCTTTTAATTTTATGAAATGTCCTTGTTTGTTTACAAGATTTATTCCTTCCGAGCTATGAGTTATATGTCCTATTACCGATATGTCGGTTATTTCTTTTATTTTTTCATAATCGTTCATTGGAATAGTGAAGAGTAGTTCGTAATCTTCTCCTCCATTTAATGCGGCAGTTAAGGAATGTATAGAAAGTTCTTTTGCTACTTTTTCCGTTTCAGGATGTATAGGGATTTTATCTTCGTATATTCTGCAGCCTACATTTGATTGGGAACATATATGCATGAGTTCTGAGGATAAGCCGTCTGATATGTCTATCATTGCAGTAGGTTTAATTCCAATTTTGTTTAGTTGTTTAATAATATCCCGTCTTGCTTCTGGTTTTAGTTGGCGTCCTACCACATATTTATATTGTTCCAATTGTGGTTGTATCTCAGGAGCTTCTTTATATATTCTTTTTTCTCTTTCCAATATTTGTACTCCTAAATACGCTCCGCCCAAATCACCTGATACGCAAATCAAATCGTTTTCTTTAGCTCCATTTCTGTATGAGACATTGTCTTCTGTAGTTTCACCGATAGCCGTTATGCTTATAAATAAGCCTGTAAGAGAAGATGATGTATCGCCTCCAATTAAATCTACGGAATAAAGTTTGCAAGCAAGTTTTATTCCTTCGTATATTTGAGATACTGCTTCGTACGAAAATTTTGAAGATAATGCAATATTTACCGTTATTTGTTTAGGAGTGGCATTCATTGCATAAATATCAGATAAATTTACGATTACGGCTTTGTATCCCAGATGTTTAAGTGGAGTATAGGTTAAGTCAAAGTGGATTCCTTCTACGAGTAAATCACTTGTAATTGCCAATAGTCTATTTTTTTCTTTTTTTATTATTGCAGCATCGTCTCCTATTCCTTTTATTGTTTCGGAATGAATGGGAGTGATATCTTCTGTTAATTTTTTTATAAGTCCGAATTCTCCAAATTCACTTAATTTTGTTGGCATATTTTATCTCATTAAAAATTTGAAATTATGAAGATTTTTTAGTGCTAATCCAGTTCCTCTTGCTACTGCGTGTAATGGGTCTTCACTAACTTTGAATTGTATATTAAATTTTTTTGTGAGGCGTTGGTCAAGTCCTCTCAGTAATGCTCCTCCTCCAGTAAGGTATATACCGTTTTTATAAATGTCTGAATATAGTTCTGGTGGGGTTTCTTCAAGAACTTGCAATATAGCAATTTCCATTTTTTTTATTGATTTGTCTATGGCATTTGCTATATCTTTGTAGCTTACTTGTATTTCCAAAGGATATGCAGAGGTTTGATGAGGTCCTTTTACTATAAAATCATTAGGGGGATTTTCAAGTTCAGTTAAAGCACTTCCTACTTCAATCTTTATAGTTTCAGCAGTTTTTTCTCCTACTTTTATGTCGTAGTTATATCTCATGTGTTCCAGTATGTCGTTATTAAATTCATCTCCGGCAATGCGTACCGATCTGCTACATACTATTCCACCTAATGATATAACAGCAATTTCTGTTGTTCCGCCTCCTATATCTACAACCATATTTCCTTCAGGAGCTTCTACATCTATTCCTACCCCTATTGCAGCTGCCATTGGTTCATATATCATATACACTTCTCTTGCTCCTGCTTGTTCCGAGGAGTCTCGTACTGCTCTTATTTCTACTTCTGTACTTCCGGAAGGGATACATACGACTATACGGAAAGAGGGATTTATCCAACCTTTACGGGAGTTTATTTGTTGTAAAAAACCTCTGATCATTAGTTCAGCGGCATTAAAGTCTGCAATTACGCCATTACGCAAAGGTCTTATTATTTCTATGTTTTTATGTGTTTTTCCATGCATTTGCTGAGCCTTTGCTCCTATTGCAATAGGTTTGTTTGTGGTTCTGTCTATTGCTATTATAGAAGGTTCGTCCAATACAATTTTATCATTTTGTATGATTATGGTATTTGCTGTTCCTAAGTCTATTGCAATGTCTGATGTGAAAAATGAAAAAAGTCCCATATAAAATATTGTTTTTTTAGTGTTTAAAATGTCTGATTCCTGTAAATACCATTGCCATGTTATGTTCGTTACAAAAATCAATAGATTCTTTGTCTCTGATAGAACCTCCAGGTTGTATTACTGCTGTAATGCCTTCTTTGTAGGCTATCTCCACACTGTCTTTAAATGGGAAAAATGCATCTGATGCCATTACAGCTTCTTGCAAGTCAAAATTAAAAGATTTTGCTTTGACGATAGCTTGTTTAAGAGCGTCAATACGGGAAGTTTGTCCTGTGCCACTTCCTATGAGTTGTTTGTTCTTTGCAAGTACAATTGCATTTGATTTTGTATGTTTTACAATTTTGTTTGCAAAAATAAGGTCTTCTATTTCTCTTTGAGTGGGTTTTCTATTGGTTTTTGGTTCTATGTCAGTTGGTGTTTCTGTTTTTTTATCACGTTCTTGAAACAATACTCCTCCTATGGCGGTGCGGAAGCGATAGTCGGGTAATGTTAAGTTTTCTAATTTTAATATTATTCTGTTCTTTTTTTGTTTCAAGATGGATAGAGCTTTATCGGTATATGAAGGTGCTATAATTATTTCAAAGAATAATTTGTGCATTTCGGAAGCAACTTCTTCCGTTATCTCTCTATTTGATACTATTATACCTCCAAATGATGATACAGGATCTCCTGCAAGTGCATCTTTCCATGCTTGAAGTAAATTATTTCTTGATGCCAATCCGCATGCGTTATTGTGTTTTAATATAGCTATGGTTGGTTCTTCCAAAAAATCAGCAATTAAGTTTATGCCTGCGTCTATATCTAAAATATTGTTGTATGATATTTCTTTGCCGTGGAGTTGCTTAAACATTTTGGAAAAATCTCCCCAAAATACTCCTTTTTGATGAGGATTTTCTCCATAGCGAAGAGGTTTTTTGCTTGTAATACTTTGTTTGAATGATTTAAATGGATCGTTGTTAAAATAATTATATATTTGAGTGTCATAGTGTGAGGTAATGTTAAAAGCTTCTATTGCAAACTCTTTTCGTATTTCTTTTGATGTATATCCTTCATGTTTTTCCAAGAATTCTATCACTTTTTCATATTGATTTTTGTGGCTTACTATCCATGTGTGTTCATAATTTTTAGCAGCTGCCCTAATTAGTGCAATTCCTCCGATATCTATTTTTTCTATGATTTCTTTTTCGTCAGCTCCCGATTCTACAGTTTCTTCAAAAGGATATAAATCAACAATAACCAAGTCTATAAGAGGGATATTATGTTTTTCCATATCTTTTTTGTCTTCATCCATCTTTCTTCGTGCCAGTATGCCTCCGAATACTTTGGGGTGTAGTGTTTTTACCCTGCCTCCCAAAATGGATGGATAACCTGTGAGTTCTTCTACTTCTGTAATTGGTATAGATAATTCTTTGAGATATTTTGCTGTGCCACCTGTGGAATAAATTTTTATTCCGTATTTAATTAATGAAGTAGCTATTTTATCAATATTCCGTTTGTTGTAAACTGATATTAATGCTGATTGTATCTTTTCCATTTATTGAAATAAATCAAATATTACGGAAGACAAATTTACACTATAAATTGTGAATATATATTTTTTACAAAAATTTTTGTAGGATTAATATTTTGTCAAAAATAAAAAGAGGCTACTAAAAATTATTTAATAGCCTCTTACTTATTATTACTAAATGCTTGTAAAATATTTATCCGCAGTGAAAATATGAATCAATTAGTTCTTTTAATGCTTCTTTGTTATTGTATAACATTTCACTTAGTCCTTTATCTCCATAAGATTTTAGTTTTTTTATGGTTGCATCAATCATAGATGCGGGGAAAATATTATTTTCTTCAAAAATATTTCTTTCTTTTTCCAGAGCTTCTGCAGCTTCATAACATGATGCAGGAAGGTGATCAAAATTATATTCGTCATGCTTAAATATATTTACGGGAGCATATAACTCTTCTGCAAGTTGCAGACTGTTATCCGAGTTGAGACCTCTATATGCACCTACCATTAGTCCCGCTAAAAATAGAAAAATGTTTGCAGAATTATCGGCAGATCTTATTTCAACAGTTTGTTTATTTGTAGCTGGAGGGATATTGCTTTCCAAATTGTTTCCTGTAATATTTTGCATAGATTCTATATCTACATTCCACCCTAAAGGAACCCTTATGAGTACGGATCTGTTTCTGTCTCCCCAGCAAATGCTTGTTGGAGCTTCTTGATGTGGCACCAAACGCAAATAGGATATTGGTATCATATTACCGAATGCGGATAAAGGTTTTGCTATTTCCAGGACTCCTCCTATCATTTTTTTTGCAACATCAGTTAATTCTCCGTTTTCCAACATGGCGTTGTGTCCGTCTTTTTCTAAAAGAAAATGAAAATGTAATCCGCTACCTGCTTTCCCGACAGCTATTTTGGGTGCAAAAGTTACGGTAAGATGTTTATATTTATCTACTTTTTCGGTAAGATTTCTGAGTATCCATTTTGATTTTATAAGGCTATATGCTGTATCTTCGGGTTCGGTAGGAAGAAATTCTATTTCGTGTTGTTCGTAATATTTATTTTCGTGATAAAAGCTGCCTACTTCAGTATGTCCATATTTTATAGTACCTCCAATGGAGGTAATTATTTCCATGGCATCTTTTCTAAATTCTCCTCCTAAGGCAAAAGGTTCTGAGGCATGGTATCCTTTTTGTTCTTGAGGTGTATATTTATGAGATTCTTCTGTAATTATATAATATTCCAATTCGCCGAGAGCTTTAAAGTCATATCCTGTTTTTTCTTTTAGTTGTTCTTTTGCTTTTATTAATATGTTTATAAAAGAGTTTCTAAATGGTTGACCGTCTGCTTCAAATATACGACAGAAAAATCCTATCGTAGGTATTTCTTCAAAAGGTTCTATATATGCTGTTTTATAAATTGGCAATATATACAAATCGCTTGATCCAGTGTCAATTACTTCAAATACACTTGAACCGTCTATTCGTTCTCCATAGGTAAGAATACTATCTAAATATTCTACACTATGGATATAAAAAGATAATGTTTTGATTCTTAAATCTCCACCAATGTAATGAAAATTAACCATTTGGAACTCTTCTTCCATATATAGATTTTTAAAATCTTCTTTGGTGAAATATTTAGCTTCTTTTGATAAAACTTCTTCTAATAAATTTTTTGCCATAAATAATAAATTTATAAAGTATAGTGTTTCAAATATAGTAATATTTTTTTTTCATTGAGTATGATTATAAAATATCGTTCTTTTCTTTATTTTATTGTTGTATTAACCTTTATATTTGTAAGCAAAAAACAGTTTATGTTTTTTGTTTTATCAAAATTATTGGTGTTTCTTTTATATCCTTTTACGTGGATAATTATTTTTTTAATACTCAGCTTGTTATTGAAAAATAATAGATGGAAAAAAAGAAGCTTGATTTTAGCATTATTTATTGCTATCATCTTTTCGAATATTGTCATATTTAATAAATCAACAAATTGGTGGGAAGTTGATTCTAAACGGATAGACCAATTAACTAATGCTCCTTATGATGTGGGAATATTGTTGGGTGGTATTGGTTATTATGATGCTTCTGCAAAAAAGATTGTACCACGTTCTGCGGCAGATAGGTTAATACAAACAGTGAAGTTGTATAAACTTGGCATAATAAAAAAAGTATTTATTACAAGTGGTGCACCTGGAGTGTTTATAAAAGATTTAAAACCGGAAGCGGAATTTTTGAGAGACTATTTAATAGATGTTGGTGTTCCCGCAAAAGATATAATAATAGAAAACAAATCACGTAACACACATGAAAATGCAATATATTCTTATAAAATATTTAAAGAAAAAGGTTGGTTAAATAAAAGGATATTGCTTATTACTTCTGGGTTTCATATGCGTAGGGCAGTGGCTTGTTTTCATAAAGCAGGATTTAAGCATTTTGATACTTTTCCCGTTGATCAATATGCAGGGAAATTGGTGGTAGATTATTATATGCTTGTTACTCCGAGAGCCGAAGTATTGGGTTATTGGAATATTTTTATAAAAGAATGGGTAGGTATGATAATGTATTGGTTAGTAGGATATATATAAAATCAGAATATTTTCCGTATTTTTTCAAATGGTGGAGTAGTGCTTATTGTAAATACATTAGATGCTCCTGCCATGTGATATAATAATCTGCCATATCCCAAATAGAAGTTCTTTATTTTTATTCCTGCTCCTATGGAAAAACCTGTGAGCCCGGGGTGTGATTCTACTTTTAATTCTTCCCTTCTACGATAATTATAACCCAATGAGATATAAAAATTATCAATAGGTAAAAATTCTATTCCGATTACAATATGCCTCATTAACTTATCTGCAAATGTTAGAATTTGAGAAGGTTTTTGAGGAACTGTTTCATCTCCTAAATATGAAACAGTATCTTCATCATAGCGTAAAGGAACATTATATGTGAGGTCAAATTGTTCTATATGGGTATAGGTTAAACTTATTCTAAAAGGTGCATGTTTTACTTTTTTAGTTAGTCCTATTTGCAAATCTATTGGTAGTGGTTCTCTGCTTTTATTTTTATTATATCGCATAAGTTCTATACCTGCATTACGTATAACAGCTCCTATTGAGAGTTGTCGTTTGCGGTTTATATATAGTCCTCCTAAATCAAATGCAATTCCCGATGCTTTGGCATAAAAATAATCGGAATAAATAAATTTGGTAGTTATGCCAGCATAAAAATTTGTATCTAAAGGGCGGGAATATGATAAATTTATAGACCAGTCATTAGGCTTGAATGTACCATAGCGATAGCCTCTATCATCTGCTATTTGAAAACTGCCGTAATTGAAATAGTATATTCCTAATGAAAAATTGCCTATGTTTTTCAAATGCTTGGAATATCCAGCATAGTAAAAGTTTATATCTCCTATATAGTTGATGTAATTCATTACAACATAGTTGTTTATGTTGCTATCTAACAAAGCGGGGTTATGAAATATTAAGCTTAAATCATTAGCATTTAGACTTACATTTTCTCCTCCTAATGAAGCGACTCTGGCACTATTGGTAATGTTCAAAAACTGAAAGATATATTTACCTCC
>CAYQWX010000012.1:0-40143 GCA_964421355.1 uncultured Bacteroidales bacterium | reverse complement strand
TTTACAACTTTTTTTAAATTATTTTTATTTTTTTTGCAAAATATTTGTTATTGTAATTTTCATTCTGTATATTTGCAATTATGATTTAATGTGAGGCATTCGCTTTCATCCTCCAGTTAAAACAGGGAGGCTTTCTCGCTCAATGTCGTAACAAAGAATAAACACACTATACATTTGCTTAAAATAATATACATTATGACTGATATTGATAGAAGTACTACCTATAAAAAAAAACATTATAAAAATAATGAAAGGGGTAAAGCTATTATGCAAAATTTTGCAAATACACTTTATCGCACAAAGGATGAATTAGAAAGATTTGAACGTAATTATAATGTAATGAATGGTTACATTGACCCCAAAGATTATGAATATACTTTAAAATTTAAAATAGGCGGTAATAAAAAGAAAAAAATAAAAGCAGAAGATGTTAATATCGGGTACAAGAAAATAAGACACCATCCTTTAATTATGACAGTAACAGAAGATATTATGGGGGTAGAAAAAAAAATACCGCTAACTGTTGCCGTAAAATCAATTTCGCCGGATATTAATAATGAAAAATTACAAAAACTACAAGAACAAATATCAATAAATTTTAATAAAGCAACTAATAATGCTTTGATTAAAAAGAGTATATTAAAAAATATTCAATTAAATGTAGAGTTAGGGTTATTAGACCCCGATGACGCTGAAATGCAAATTGAAAATATTGATACAGACCCAATAGACATTGATGTTAAAGGGATAACTGATAGAGTAGAAAAGGAAGAACTCACTCCAATTGAGATTGATGGGCAAATGGTAATGGATTATTTGATAAAAAAACTTAATGTAAGAAAGGTTAAAAGCGAAACAATTGAAGATATTATTCCTACGTATTCTATGTTTATTAAAGTAGGAATGAATAGAGATGAAGTTGTTTACGAAAGAATGTCTCCAAGTGATTTTTCATATATTCCTTCTCCTCATAGTCCTTATGTTCAAGACGGAGTTGCAGGAGTGCATTTTCAGTATGTATCTTTACAGCAAGCCTTTTCTATGGACGGAGAATATTTTAGTAAGTCTGATATAAAAAAGTTGGAAAATATGGCATTATCAGGAATTGGAGGAGAACTTGAAATCAGTACTTTTATGGGAAAATCTATTGATGTTATTGAATCTGAAAATATAGTAATTGGGAGCAATGATGACAATATTGTTTTTAATGATTATGATAGCAGAATGGTACAATATGCGTCTATGGGAATAGATGTTTTTTCCAAAATTTTGGAAAGGCGTTATATTGCTTGGAAAGATTTTCGTAAATGGAAAAAAGTAACAAGAAACATTGACGGTGTTGAACAAATTCATTATGAATCAGAAAATTATACTTTCAATCCTGATATTGATATTGATATTGAAGAAATAGAATTACCAGAAGTGTGGCACGGGATTATGTATGGGAATGGAGACGACGCTGTTTTTATTAAAGTAGAGGAATTAGCTTATCCTAAAATCAATCCATTGAGACCGTGGGAACAAAAACTTCCTTTTTTTGGAGGAGAGCTAAATACTAAAAATGGAAAAGCTAAAAACAGGTCTTTAATAGATGGGGCTATTGAATATAATTATGAATATGACCTTTATAGTGAAATTTATAAAAAAGATAGTGCAACTAATTTTGGGCAAGTATTATCCTTTGTGCAGCAATTTAAGCCAGACAATATGCAATGGCAAGAATTTTTTACAATGATGCACGATTTATCACAAATACACATAGACCCATATAAAGAAGAACTCTTAGATGGTAGATTTATTGAGGCAATGAATACTTACAAAACATTAAATTTAAGTAAGGATTCTAAATTAAGGAGTATAATAGAGCATTTAATATATTTAGAGCAAAGAATTTCAAAAGTAATGCTTTTTAATGAAATGGCTTCAGGAAGTATTGGACAATACGCTAAAGCCGCTAATGTTAATGCAGCATTGAATGCAACTCAATCTCGGTTGAGTAATATGTTTCAAAAACAACAAGAAATAATTGAAGAGTCATTGCAATATATGTTTAATATGGCAATACAATATTATGCTGACCATCAAGAAAAAATATCTTATGTTTTTAAATCAGTAGATAGAGTGTTTAAGAATCTTGACTGGAGGGGGTTGATTACAAGTGATATTGGAATTAAAATAACAACAAATCCTGAAGAATTGGGTAAAATAGAGCTTGTTCGTAATAATATGCTTACAACTTTACAAAATTCATTCTTGGATTATGAAGGCTTTATTGATGCAGTAGATGCTTCTTCAATGAATGAGTTTAGGAGATTGGCAAGAGGTATTAGCGAAAGAGCTGCTATTGAAAAAGAAAAAAGTATGCAGCAAGCAATGGCAATAGAACAGCAAAAAGGAGCTATAGAGCAGCAAAAAATAGACAAAGAAGCTGAATTGAAAATAAAACTTCAACAAATGAAAAATGAAGTTAATTACCAAATAGCATTAGTAGAAGTAGAGAAATTTGCTAAAACACTTGATATAAATAAAGACGGAGTTAATGATATGAATGAATTACAACGTACAAAAAACGCAATTAAATTAAAGGAGTTAGAAGTTAAGAAAATGGAAGTTTTAGCAAATATAAAAAATAAACAGAGAGAAATTGATTTAAAAGAAATGGCACTAAATAAGCAATTAAAAAAGTCTAAAAACAAGAGACTCGCATACAAAACCGAATAAATATAATAAAAAATACAATGATATTTGGATAAAAAAGAATATATACACTAATTTTGTCGTGGTATATGAAAATAATGCTTTTGCAAAATTTTGCAAAAAGTCCTACAAAACAAAATCTTAAAAACAAAATAATTATGGGAAATAATATTGATATTTTTAGTGATATTGAAATGGAACACGAGGGCGATATAGATATTTTTGATGATAAAGAGGAGAAAGACCCTCAAGAAAATATAAGTGAAGAAAATACAAATGATATTGACGTTGATGCTAATGACAATAAGGAAAATGATGATGTTAAATTAGGAACAGATGTTGGTAATGAGGACAGTGGAATAGATGATGAAGTTGTTGAGGCATTAGCTATTGAATGGAAAGAAAAAGGTTTATTGCCTGATGATTTTCAAGCTAAAGATATAGACGAGCTAAAAAGTGGAGTCTATAGTTATATTTATGAAGAAGAGAAAAAGGCTGCCGAAACAGAAGTTTCTATTTTAAAAGAGCAATTATTTAAAGATGAAGGGATAAGTGAGGAAGCATTAAAAGTTGCTAAGATATATATTAATGGTGGAGACCCCAATGTTTTTGATGCTATGCAGGTTTTAAATAATAGTTTATCTTTGCCAATTAATGAAGACGATGTTGAGGATTACGATAAATTAGTCGAAAATAGGAAAAATGTTATCAGGACTTATTTGAGAGTTAAAGGAGAGAATGAAGATGATATTGAGAGTAGGTTGGAATATATTGTTGATAATGATAAAGATGAAGAAGAAGCAAAGAAAGCAGTAAAGAAATTAAAAGAGATAAAAAGAAATTATATTGCTCAGGAAGAGAAAAAAATAGATGATGCTAAGAAGAATCAACAAAAGAAAAACGAGAAACTTCAAAATACAATAAAGGATATATTTAAAAATGAAGATTGGGGAATTGAAACTAATGTATTAACTGAAGATTTTTTTACAAAAACAGAGTTTTTAAAAACAAAGGATAAAGAGGGTAAAACTATTGTAGTAAAAGTTCCTAAAGTTGCGAAGATACTTAAAGATAATAATATTAGAATAGTACCTTTAAGTATAGACAGTGACGAAGATGTTAAAAAATATATTAAAGCTATTACTCAGATAGTTTATGGTGATAAAAAAAGCAAAACAGGTAAAAAAAGTTCAAAAAAAGGACTTGATAAAATTATACACAAAAAATTGAATGACAAAGAAGATATTTTTGATAAAATTAGAATATTAGAAGATTAAAAAAATTAAATTGAAATAAAATGAACGTAAATCACAATCCACAAACTGCTAACGAGAGATTTCAAATATCTCGATATAAGACAAATAAAGAGATATTAACATCTGCGATAGATTATAATAGATTGTTGTTGTCATCTGCTGAAAAGATGAAGACTCATTCTGATTTAGTTATGCTTTCCAGAGATTACGCTAAGATTCTCAACAAAGATAGTAAATTTAATAAATCCACTCCATTTCAGGATTGGTTGCAAACCAATGAATTGATACAAGAAATTGATGAAAAGTATGCCAAATGGCGTATTCCTGGAAGAGTGGATGAAAGAGGAATTGTAATGGAAGATGTTACAGGCGTTGATGAGCCGGGATTAGGTGGGTTTTTGTTCGATATGAAAATCTCTCTTGGATATTTAAAGGTCGGAGATAAAATATGGGTCTTGTCTCATCCAAGTAAAGGATTGATTTTAAAATGTCAATCAGCTCCTCAGGTACACGGGGCTGGATATATTTATAAGTGGGAATATGTTACTGACGACAAAGACGACTATATAAATAAAGAAAAGTATCTTAAAAACGGTACATATATTCTTAAAGCTCCGTCTGATTATGGAGAGGGTACAAAAGATGCAGGTAGCCTTAGTTTAGGTGCTTCAACTTATTTTACGGAAATGCGAACACCATTAATGAAGTCTCGTTATGAAATAACTCTTACTGACAGGGCTTATTTTGCATTAGATTCTTATGTGGTAAACTACAGAGACAAGAAAACAGGTAGGTTTGAAAAAGAAAATAAAATGACGCTCCATTCATTAGAAGCATTGGCTTTAATGGAAATAGATTATTTAACGGAATTATGGGACACATACGGCAGACAAACATATACAATGATTGATAGTAGTTCTCAAAAAGAAACAACTACATCAGCAGGTTTATTTCAATATATGGAAATGGGACATAGACCAAGGTATAATCCTGAAACTGATGGTATTGATACCTTAGACGATAAAGTAAGTGCTTTGTGGGTTGATAAAACAGAAAGGAATAGTCAGCACTTAACCCTAAGAGCCGGTAAAATGTTTATAAAGTGGTTTAATGACAAGATTATAGAGAAGTATGGCAATGATGCTATACAGGGTACATATACATTTTCTCCATCAGGAGCGGTTTCGTTTCATAATAACAAAGATGTAAAAGGGTATCAGTATAGTACGTATCAATTTACAAGGTATAATCTTCAACCTTGGGGGTACATAGACGTTGTTCCTTGGGATATGTTGAACGACAGAAATATTAATGTAATTCCAGCACATAAGGGGATTTATCCTGCCTCGTCTTGGGAGGCGTTCTCTTTTAATGGAGTAGGGTCAGAGAAAATAAATGTATTGAAATTATCACAAAGAGGTCAAGATAAAGCCTTTTATAAATGGGGTGCAATACTTGAAGGTAATGTATCCACATTTGATGATACTGTTGGTTGGATGAAAAAACATACTACAGGGTTGGCTGTAGGTAATATGCACAATTTATTTTGGATGAGACCTGATTATTTATAAAAAAAAATAGTGTCTTTTTGCAAAATTTTGCGAAAAGACACTAATACAAAAACAAATGAAATATGAAAAAAACAAAAGATACTTGGGTGTTGAAAAGATTGGTACACGACCAATTAATGCAACCAAAAGTTAAAAAGAAAATAATTGTCAATGGGGAAGAGTCAATTGAAGATATTGGTGATTATGAAAATGATACTTTACCAGATGTGGTAGATGAAATCTCAACAGTTTGGGATATTAGTAAGAAAATGTGGGCTTTTAACGGAAGTGATACTGAATTGAATGAATTTGTTAAGAAATTTAACCTTTATAATAAAGAAGGAGATAAAATTTCTACTGCTAATAGGTCTTTATATGGTGATTCGTTTTTTACTCATAAAGAATTTAAAAAGAATCCATTGTATATGGAAGGTGGAATTTTTACTTTTCCTAATGACTTGAAAGGTGAATTTTTAAGAAAATGTTGGCAAGGATGGAGTAGAGTATTACTACACGGTGAAGAAAGCAAATTAACAAAGCCTGAACTGAAAGAAAAAAATTATTTATTAATCCGTTCTACTGAATTGGAAGAAGTTGGATTACAAGATATGAATAAAACATTACACGCATCGAGTATTGTATATGAGATGAGTAAAGATGTAAAAATATTAATGGGGTTGATATTAAATTTAATTAATAATAAAAATGTTAAAGACCTTGTTATTACAAATAAATTGAGTAATGCAGCTAATAGTACAAGGAGGATGCGTAATAATAAAACGACAAAATTGTATGGAAAAAGAACGGAGCAAGATATGATTATCGAATATGGTGAGAAAGATTTAAAAGAGCTGCATACGGCAGTTGTAGTAACGAAAGCTATTAATGCCAATATTCTTGTTTATACAAAAAATGGATATGAGTTAGAGCGAGAATTATTAAAAGAAGAGATGTTTGATTTTGATGAAATTGTACAATATTTTATGGAGAATAGAGATATTTACAATAAATTAAGTGATAAAATTAAGTATTAATAGTAAAGTTTTTGCAAAATTTTGCAAAAAAGTGTTATAAATGGTAAAATGTTTTTATATACATAGCGAGTTCAGAAACAGGGTAAATAGATTTAATATTAGTGAAGATACTTACCCTACTGCTGAAAAAATTGATTCGGTTGTTAATTATGCTAAAGAAGTTTGGTATAATAATAGAATAAAAAATATTGAAATTGATGCTAATGCAAGGGAAGAGTTGCGAAATTTTGAAAAAAGTAATGTTAAATTGGATTTAATTGATAAAGGCGATTTTGTTATTGCAAAATTACCTGAAGATTATTACCAAAAAAATTATTTTAAGGTTAAAGCAACTAAAGATGTGTGTCCTGATTGCGAAAAGTTTTTAACTCCGGTTACTGTAAAAGGGGGTGATTTCAATTATGCAATCAAAGACCCTGACAGAAAGTCTTCGTTTGAATTTGAAGAAATCTTATATGATGAAAAGCAAGACGGTGTTTATTTTTATTTGAATCGTTGTTGTAAAATTTTGCAAATAAATTTAGATTACTTCATTAAAATTAAAGATATTCAATGCCCTTCTATGTTAAAGGGTCTCGATTATATAAAACCAAACGGAAGTATTGCTAAAAGAAATATTGGATTACCGGATTTTAACTTAAATTCTTTGAATGAAATTTTAGATATTGCAGCTTATACTTTTTTAACTCGTGTCAATGATGTTCCAGAAGTAACGTTGCAGTTTAATTTAATTAAAAATAAATATAAATTATAATATTATGATGAATGACGTAACTGCTGCAAGCAGCAAAGTAATAGTAACAAAAGCAGTTTCACAAGAAGCCCCCGCTGTTTATACTAAAGATAGGGCAATTCGTACAGTTGTAGGAAATAAAGGAATGTTGGTCGTCCCGAAAGGAACACTTGCCGTCCTTGACTTAAAAACATTAACGACTTTAGATGAAAGTAATATTGCAGCTGCAAAAGGAAATATTAACATTGGAGTAAGTATCGGAAAAGAAATGCGTTGGTTGCAAGGCATAAAGGGGTTTAATCCTAAAGATGTGGAAGGAGCTTCAGTTTCAGCACCTAAATGCGCTGTCGTACCAATTTATGATAACTTCTTTAAATGTTCAACTTGTTACCAAAGTTATGCGGTAGCAGTTGAAATATTTGACGAATATTCAATGATGGGTAATATTGGAGAAACGTATGATGCGTCAGTTACGCCTGATTGTACAGGTTGTGAACCTGATTGTAACCAAGACACTAATTGTCAAGCAATAGTAGATTTATTAGTGCCTGCTTTAAATGCAGAGTTTGCAGAGAATAAGGTACAAAAAGCGTATGCAACACCAATATATGCTAATGATAGTTTTTGGTGCTTTGATGTAGATGAGGACGGTAATTTAACAGTACCTGTGACAACGTTTACTATAAATGGTACAACTGTATCATTAGATGCACCTATAACTACAAAAGACCAATTAGTTAATCTTGCTGCTGAAATTAACATACAAATTGAAAGTGATAGTGGAGTTAAAGGTACAGCTACACTAACTGGATTAAATCAATATGGAAGTACTTGTAAACCTAATATATTAGTAAATACAGATGCTACCGATTTTGCTATTGCCGGTTATACTGCTTGTGATACAGGTTCTCCAATAGGAGATAGGACTGACGAATGTGGTTGGAGAGTTATTGTAGATTTACCAAGTTTCGGATGTGATTGTGAAGTACAAGGATTAGACGGTTATTTGGGACGATTTGCAAAAATTTATAATATATCCGGTTTTGAAGATTTGACAACTGAAGTGGTTCAGGAAATGGAATTACCCGCTAATTTTGGGGCATATATTCAATTAATGGAATATAAACAGGAATTAGGAGGTGAAGGTAGAGCTTATGCGTATGAAGATATGATGAATACAAACGGATTTATACAGTTTTCCGATATTTCAAGAAATAAAGCTGCTATTTCAAATTCAGATTGTAATAAAGATTATGTTGTATTTGAATTAAATTTGCGAACAAATCATATTTCAGATAAGCCGTTTAATGATAATTATAATGGTTTAAGTCCTAATGGATATATAGCGGTAGAAAAAGATGATACTGTTACATTGACTAAAATACAGGATATAATTAATGCTATCGCTGATATTGCAGGATTTGACCATATTGATTATGCTGGAGCAATAACAGACCAATTTAAAGGAGAAAATAAATAATAAATGTTATGTTAAAAGATAATAAAGTACAAGGTTTTCAAGAGTTGGTAAATGGTAAGTGGAAGAAACTAACTCACGACGAGTATCACGATAAGAAAGCTCAAGAGTGTGGTTGTGGTATAAATTGTTGTAATAGTTATGTCGTTCTACCAGACCAAATATTAGATGAGCCTATTTACATGACGTTTGAAAATAAAACAGCAGTATTTAGGACTAAAACTGAATTGAAAGCTGCTTATCCTGATTGGAAGTTGTAAAAATAAATAATAGTTGCTTTTTTCAAAATTTTGCAAAAAAGCAACTATGTAATTTAAAAATTTTTAATTAATGGCTGATTGTAATTGCATTAGAGGAGAAAGTGAATATAATTTTAAAATAGAATGGAACGATAAAGATTCTTTTCTATATCAAGATTTATCTAATTGGAATACTGATTATGGATATTCTGTACCGGATGAATATGATATTATAATCACACCACCTAATAGCAAGAAGGATTATAAAATAGCTGTTAATACAAAATGTTGGACTAAAATAGGTAAAGAGGAGTTAGGTAGTGATTTTAAAGACGGTATTTATTGCATAAAGTTATATAATTGTGACAATATTTATACAAAATATTTCGCAATAACCAATAAATTAGATTGTTGTTATGAGAAAATGCTACTTAATGATGAAGATGATTTTGCTAAGATGCGTGAGTTGATTGATAAAATAAAGGTTGCCGCTAAGTTTGGAGATTTTAAACTTGCTAAAGATTTAGTGAAAAATGCTAATTCTGTTGCCTTAAATAATAATTGTAACTGTTAAAATAAATAGAGAATGTATAATTACAATAATCCTTGTTATTGTTCTACTTTAACTCCGGGAGGAGGGGGAAAGTCTTGTGATGGTGAATGTATATCAGCACCACAAATGCTATTGATTGGAGAAGGAAGTATTGCCCCTTGTGGTGAACGTAAAACTATATTATGGGATGATTGTATGGATATATGTACTTGCGAATTAAAAGGTGATGCAGTAACATATTCTGTTTGGAGTGAACAAAATTTAAAAATAACATCTATTAATGAAACAGGCATCGAAATAGAAAGTGATGCAGCTAATACAGATGATACTTTAGGTGTAGCCAGATTTATTGTGAAATGTGGAAGTTTATCCGTAATGGGAAGTATAACTGTTGTGTTTAAAAAATTATGTTTAGATGTTAATTGTGATGATGGGTATGAATGCAATAAATGTACAGGTAACTGCGAATCTATGGGAGCAGATTTAGATGTGACTTAAAAATAAATTATGACGATAGAGATTTTGCAAAAAGCTCTTTATAAATTAGAGAGATTATCTTTAGTTGTAGCTTTAGAGTACAGGAATTATATTTATTGGAATGTAAAAAAAAAGACAAAAGATGAAATATTGAAATATCTCCCTGTTTTAAGAAAAGCAGAGGAGATATTGTTGTTTAAAAGGGGGTGGTGTGAAAATGATGATATATGTTGGGGTGTAATTGAAAAGATAGTGGGGAAAGTAAATAGTAGTATTATCTTTAACGAGAGGAAACGAAAAGACATTGTTGTTGAAAAAGATAATAAATGGGCTATTTTGCATCCTGATTGTTTGACGTATAGTAGGTGGGAAAAATTATCGCATTTAATTTGTGATTCTTTAGATATAAAAGTAGAGGTTACTAAAAAGATGTGTGATTTAACTTATAGTCTATCAAAGGATATTATAAATTGCGAAATTTTTGCGGCGATAACTACTTATAATAAGGCTTGTAAATTAGGGTATAAAATTAAAATAGATGAACAAAAGTGTAATGCTGAATTTAATTTACTTATAGAAAAATACCCTGAATGTAATCTTGATTATAAATTGTATGTAGATTTAAAAAAATGTGGTTTAACTTATGATATAGTAGAAACCATTATATGTAAAGGAGGATTGAATGTTTATATTAAAGAAAATGAAGCTATCCTACATACTTCTTTAGGTGAAATAAATATGAATAGTGATTTGCAAGTAAATTCTATTATTGAACCGGAAAAATGTCGTGATACTTTATGTAAATCTAAAGGTACATATAATACGTCAAATAGAGAATTTTTAGAGCTTTTAGCTTGTGATTATAATTTAAGTAACAAAGATAAAAATGAACTTTTTAAAACATTAGTATAATGGAAGAAAAAAGAATAAGAATAAAAATATCAGATATTTTTAACAATTTAGGAAAATGTGAGAATCCTATTATTGAATTTGAACAAGGAAGTGGTTATTTACAACCTTGTGAAGGAGATGATTATATTGAAATTATCCCAATAGGCGAAATAGAAGGGCTTGCAGTGTGGATAAAATGTGAAGATTGTGATATTTGTGGTTGGAAAAAAATTACATTAACGCCTTGTGATACTGATATGGATTGTGAGGACTGTGCAGTATGTAACCCAAGTGGTTATTGTGTATATGTATGTAAAGATGATGAAGTATGTGATGATGGGAAATGTGTAGAATGTGATAGTGAACATCCATGTTCAGGTGGAAAAATATGTGTCGATGGGAAATGCCAATGTCCTGCAAATAAACCATTTTGGAATGGTAAAGAATGTAGAGCTTGTTTAAATGATGAAGAGTGTGGTAATTGCTTCAAATGTACTTCCGATGGATGTAAACCTAAAGATTGTATATGTAATCCTGCTACGGGTGATTGTGTTGAATGTATGAATAGTGGTGATTGTAAAGATAAAGACCCTAATGCGTGTTGTAATTCAAATACTCATAAATGCGAATGTTGTGATGGATATACTAAAAATTATGAAACAGGATTATGTGAAAAGTCGCCTGAATGTTATATAGATAGTGATTGTAATGACCTTTGTGAGTATTGTGATAATGGTAGATGTAAACCAATTAAATGCCCAGAAGGATATACTTGTTATAAAGGTGATTGTGTTAAAATATGTGATTGTAATAAAGGGGGTTGTCCTGATGGATTTACTTGTATTCCTTATGGAGATGTTTGCATTTGTGTAGAATGTATTGGAGATTGTGTAACAAGTGATGATTGTGATACAGGATGTTTATGCGGAAATTTGAAAAAATGTATTCCAAACCCTTGTCAAGGAAATTGTGAAGACGGAACTGATTGTGGTGAAGGATGTGGATGTGACCCTATTACTAAAACATGTGTCCCGTGTTCTGATAAAGATTGTGTGACTGATGAATGTGATAGTATTCTCGGTTGTGGCTGTGACGGAAGTAAGTGCGAAGATTCTGATGGAGATTGTAGCGGAAGTTGTGATACATATAGGGATTGTGCAGGAAAAAATTGCACTTGCATTGACGGACAATGTGTTAGTTGTGATAATTTCCCGTGTGAAAATGGATTATGTGATAGTGTCCCCGGTTGTGAATGTGAAAATAATAAAGATTGCGTAGGGAGTAATAAAGATTGTAGTGATAAATTCACATTTGAAAAAGATGGTTGTGGCGCAAAAATTTCGCTTGACCTTAAAGAAAAATGTAGTTGTAAAGATATTGTTTTAAAATCTTATTTAAGTGTGGCTCTTCCATTACCTCCACCTAATCCTCCTACATCTACTCCTATGGATGCCAAATGGATATTAGAATTAAGGAAGAACGTGGTAGGATTCCCTATGTTAGGGGATACTACTAATGAAAATATAGGGAATAATGAATTACCTTTAGAAGGAGTTGTACAGTTTAAAATAAGATATTATTTAGAAGACCATAATACAAGGTTTGATACAGGATATGTTGATGAATCACCTATTAATTTTAATTTATCAGGTAAAGATAAGGTGGAATACAGTTATACGTTATTAGATATTGGAAGTTCTTATGACGGTGCTAACGATGTCACTAAATCAGAAACTATTGTCACAGTTGTTGATGATATTAAATTGGGAAATGGATGTATTTACAAAAAAGGAGACGTGTTGTTTAATAGCGTATGTAGTGATTATGAGTGTAAGATAAAAAATGGAATGACGTATGAAACTAAAATAATTTCTAAAACTTTTACTGACCCGTTATTGAAAATATTTAGGACAAAGGGAGATAGTTTTACTACCCCTTTCAGAAAATTGTATAAAACACCTGTTAGTTTAGGTAAGTATTTAGATAATCTACACGGTGCAGCAAAATTTACTTTAGGGAAACAAGCATTAGTGCCAGATGAAGGATTGTTATTTGGAAATCAATCTTATATGGCTACTAATGATTGTAGTTGTGAGCAATTTTCTACATTAGGTAAGGTTGTTAATTGTGAACCAACTGCCATATCTTATCAATTATCAGATTGTAATTCAAAAATAGAACTAAATGGATTTACTCCACAGTGTTCGACTAACAAAGATTTAAGTTGGTATGATGCAAGTTCTGAAGATATAAATTATTCACAAGCATATTGGAAATTATTTTTAAATGCTAATGAAGTTGCTACTTTTAGATTCTATGGAGACCCCGCAACAGGTGAGGTTAAGGATATTAACACAAATCAAACTATATCCGGTTGGGTTTATACAAATAGTGTGCCTATTGAAAAAATAGAGTTTAAAATGTATTATGGCAATGAGTTAGTATGTGATAACATTCTTGAAAAAATTGCAAATAATATACCTAATCCAAATAATTCAAATACTTGTCCTGCTGTTACTTCAACTGTTTATTATAATATGATAGATAAAGTAGGAAATGGATTAACAGTTGTTAGTGTAAGCGCAAAAGATTCTGATAACAATTCAGTTTATGTAGAAGATACAGGTACTAAATTTAAAGTACACGCTCCATTTGGGAAGACTACAACTGTTAGGGTTGAGTATAATACAGGATGTGTTAAAACTTATGATATAGAGGAAGATTGTTGTGGGTCATTTAATGTTACAGCAAATGCTACATTAGCGGGTGCTAATTGTGGAGGAGATTTGAGTTTAAGTGGAAATGTTGTAGGTGGGGCTAAATCAGTAGATTATGTATGGACGACACCTGATGGACAAACATTAAATGGATTGAATCATACTCTTACTGAATATGTTAATGGTACATATACATTAGAAGCAGAAGACGAAAATGGATGTAAGGCATCCGATACTGTTGATGTTAATGTTTTAGATATTGAATTTTATCATTCTGATAATGAATCTGTTTGTGATGGGGGTGATGCGGAAATTGAATTAACAGGGACTAATGGAGCAGTAATAGAATATAGAGTAGATACAGGAGCTACGCAAACAGTTACTTTACCTGCTACAATAACAGTGCCAAACGTGACGGCTAATAAAATAGTTACTTACCTTACAAAGTCTTATGGAGGATGTACTAAAACAATTAATGAAACTACAATTTTAACAGTAGTGACTAATGCAACAGCAAGTATTGACGGAAGTGTTAGTACTCAACAATGTCTTGGTAGTGGGACACCATTCGTTCCTTTAACTGGAACTCCAAACGTTACTGTAGATTATAAGATTAATAATATATCAGGGCAAACATTGTTAAATGCAAGTGGAAATGGGAGTATAAATCTACCTAATGCAGCGGGGTCTTATTTAGTAGAATTAACAAAAGCTACATTAGGGGAGTGTGTTAATAATCTTAGTGATAATGAAACAATATTGGTACAAGATTCTCCAACTATTGTTGTTTACTCAAATTCTTATGTTTGTAGTTCAGCAGGGGGAGGAAGTTTCCAATATGAAGTAGAGTTTGAAGCAAATAATTATACAGGCACACCTACTTCCAGTTTAGGTACAGTAAGTAATATTTCGGGAGATTTATGGAAAGTTTCCAATATTCCTTCAGGTGCATCGGCTACAATAAGTGTTACAAACGGGACGTGTATTACTACACAAGATACACAAGCATATAATTGTGACTGCAATGCGATTACAGTGCCACCACCTGTTGCTGCTCAAAGTACCTATACATTTTGTACAGGTGCAGCAGTACCTACATTAACGGTAACATTGGATACAAGTTGTACTAATTGTAAAGCAGATTGGTATGATGCAGCAGTCGGAGGAACATTAGTTCAAGGAAATTCATTAACTTATACGCCTTCTGCTCCGGGAGCGGGTACTGTAAAAGTATATTATGTTGAGACTGTGGATTTAGACAGTGGATGTTCAAGTACAAGAACAGAGGTATGGTTAGAAGAATCAGAATTGCCAAATAGTACATTTACTGCAAATAGTAATAATAGTTATTGTAAAGATAGTGTTGTACAGTTTTCAGTTCCTTATGAATCACAAGTTACGTATTTATGGAAAGTTACAAATGGTACAATACAAGGTAGCGACACAGGTACAGGAATAACTGTATTAGAAGATACCATTGGGGTAATGACAGTTAAATTAACTGCTACTAATGTTGATGGATGTGTGTCTTCATATTCATTAGATTATGATATTGGAGAAATAACATATAGTGTAAGTGCTTATGATTGTGGATTAAATAAATCAGTCTTGACATTAGGCGGTGTTGTAGGTCATACATATACGGTTGTATTTACTAATAAGGATGATGGTTTTATTAAGACATTAACAGGAGTTGCCGGTGGTTCAAATACAGATGTAACAGGATTAACTGACGGAGATTATGACATTTCAATTATTGATGAAAGTGGAAATGGATGTGAGACTTATGATACTAATGTTTATACTGTTAGTTGTTGTGCATTATCTTGGGGAGCAACAGCAGTATTAACTACTGAAGGATGTTATACAGATGCAAATGGAGACCCATTACATATTGATATTAGTAATAATACGGAAGTGTATAATTCTTATAATTTATACATTGAATATTATATCAATGACGTTAAGATAAAGAGTGAGACTTATCTCGATAACAATAGTTGTACGACTTTTGCAAGTCAAGTTACGTATTCGGATTTGAATTTTTATCCAAATATTTTAACACAAACAGGTAATGTGTTGAAAATGGTATATAAAGAGAATAATACAAGCGGTTCTGTAATATGGCAAGATAATAATGTATTAACATTTGATGCTAATAATTGTGCATAAACAAAAATAAATATGAGCTGTAAAAATAATAGTTTTGAAACGATACAAAGTGAAGACGTGAGTTATGGTTATTCTCACGATTCACTTGGTATTGGTGATGATGATTGTTTGAAAGAAGTTATAAAGAAACTTGCTGATAAAGTTGAGGAACTATATAAAAAAAGGTGTTTTTCGCAAAATTTTGCAGAAAACACTACTTCTAATCAATCAAACAATGAAGTTGAAGTCGATTATACTGTTACTCCAACTTTAAAAATGAAAAAAGGAAGTCGTACCAATACTATCGAAATGAATTGGGATACTGCTAAAGCACAAGGTAATGATGAAATAGTCAAAAGAATAACAGAAATTTACTCTAATGACAAAAAAACATTAATTGCATCATCATCAGGACATTCTAATATTTTTGAGTTAAAGCCAAGTGATTATCCGTTGAATGTTATTATGAAAGCGTATGTCAATACAGAAAAAGACGGAATGGTAGTTGCGGAAAAGGTTGTGCCAATAAGTGCCGATATAGAAACTGAAATAACACCTTTATTAGAGGTTAAAAAAGGTAATGATATTGAAAACATACAAATAGCACAGTTAAATGCAGAAGTTTCTAAATTAAGAAAAGAAATTGAAAATTTGCAAAAATAAATAATAATGATAAAATCAGGAGATATTATATCAATACCCATAAAAGTAAAAAATAGAGGAAATTCTAATGCTTTTAACGTTGAAGTAGATATTACTATACCTTCAGGTTTAGATTATTATAGTGCAACTGTTAGTAAAGGTAGTTATGATATAGTGCAAAAAAAATGGAGTATAGGAGGTTTGGAAGTGTTGGAAGAAGTTACTATGACATTAGAATTGGAAGTTGTTTATGATTGCGACTTGCCATTAGAAGTGTCGTGGAATGTTTATAGTACTACAACCGATTTCAATTTAAGCAATAATGATAATAAATATATTGTAGAAGATAGTTGTTGTTTAATTAGAGGTTGTATGGAATTTTTGCGAAAAAAACAGGTTTGGATTGATTTTCAGTACGGTAATAATGAGGCACAATTAGAAAATATTTTAAAGCCTTTTGCTACGATAGAAAATGCACTAACCGCAATCTCGTTGTTGGATGTATCAGAACAAAATGATTGGCAATTTAATGTATCAGGGGTATTAGAAAATGATTTAGATTTGCAAAATTTTGCAGGAAATACTATAATTAATTTTACTAATTTCATTACAACTAAAAAAATAAAGTTAAGCAACACAGGAACAGAAATTATTATCCAAGGAAATATATTTAAGTCAGGAAGTGGTGTAGTCCTTGAATTTGCTAATAATGTAAATTTGGAAAGTGTTATTTTAGATTTAATAATTAAAAGAGATACTGATGATTATGCAGCAACTCAATTAGGAACTCCGTCAGGAGCAAGTGTGTGGATAAAATCGTGTCTTATTGAAAGTAATAAACCATTTGGATTGCCAGTTAATGGAATGCCTATTGTTTTTAAAAATATTTAATATGAAAATAAAATTTATAATTATATTGTTTTTCTTAATTTTTGCGATAAATAATACCTTTTCGCAAAATAAAGTAGGATTGTATCCTATTTATTTTCAAAATGAAACTGAAAAAGACGCTTTTAAGGATTCGTATAATCTTAATGGATACAATTATATTGATGAAAAACATCCATTAATTGCTTTTGTAGAGCAAGATACTTCTTGGTATTGGTTTGATTTTAGAGTTGCTAATGACTTTGTTAAACTTCCAACAGGCAGTGGTGGACTTGGTGCAGTATCGGAAATTACAGATACTATTATAACAGGTAGTGCAGAAGGCGAAACTTTAATAGCAAAACATAATGACGGATTAGGTAATATTGTAGGAATAAGAGTGCCAAATTTTGTTTACTATGACGGTACACGTCCTAATAAACATATAATCGGGCAAGTTTTTGCAAATGGAGATGGATTACCTAAGAATATATTTGAAACAAATACTAAAATAGAAATGAGTGGTGATACTGCTGTTTTATATATCAATGAAAATAATGATAGTTTATATGTAGAGCCTGATAAAACAATATATGGTATTCCTGTTTCAAACACATCTCCAAGTACAGGACAAATATTAAAATATAATGGTTCGGAATATGTCCCTGCGGATGATGATATAAGTGGCGGGACAGGAGTGGACGGAGTTGTAAATTCAGCGGGATTTTCAGGAACAACTACCAAGACATTAACACTAACACGAAGCAATGGATTATCAAATCTTACTGCAAGTTTTACCGATAATGTTGATGATGCTGATAATAATACATCAAATGAAATACAGGCATTAAGTAAGAGTGGAGCAACTATATCTTTGTCAAATGGAGGTGGGAGTATTAGTTTGAATGATGATGATGCTACTAATGAAATACAAATATTAAGTAAGAGTGGAACTTCCCTTTCCTTATCAAACGGAGGCGGGAGTGTTACGCTTGGGGATGAAGATAATGGGAATGAATTACAAACTATAAGTAAGAGCGGGAATACAATAACATTATCAGACGGAGGGGGGAGTGTGATAGATGCTGTTGATGATGCAGATAATGACCCTACAAATGAAAATCAAACTGTTAGTGAGGGATGGGGTGTAAACGTAACGCATACTGGACAAGATTATAAAGTAGAGGTAGATAGTACAGAGGTTGCAACCCTTTTTGATTTAGATGAAAAAAAAGATATATTTGCTTATGATTTTGTTGCAATAAAATCATTAGCATCAAATACGGAAACTGAATTTAAACAAGTAACATTAGGGGGGACTGTATATAGAGCCTACACAACAGTAATAGGAAGTTACTTAGAATTTATGCAGGGATATATAGATAGGAAGAGTAGTGGAGGGAGTAATTTTATAATAAGATTGTATAAAAGAAGTGGTTCGACAACTACTTTATTAAGTACAACGAGTGTATCTTTATTAGGAAAGACATATTTCAGTAAAGATTATACAGGTGTAAGTGGTAGTAAATTTGTAGAAGGAGATGAATTTTATTTTACAGTTGAAACAGATGCTACTACAAGTGAAGTAGTAATAAATTATTCTATTTATTTTAGTAGAGATAGTGATAGTAGTTGGAGTGGTGCGCCCAAATAATTAAAATAGTTTTTTTTTCGCAAAATTTTGCAAAAAGCAACTAAAATAAAAATTAAAAAATGGTAACATTAAAACAGGTAAGAATATTAATATCACAATGCTGCGGAGGTTGTAAGGTTGATAAAACCCATAAGGTTTACAATGTACCTGATAGTGCTTTTGCAGACGCTAATAATCCTACTATTGCAGAAGCTAAAATATGGGGTGACGCTAATATTCCTGAAAATGAAAGGAAGTATGGTGCTACTCTTTGGTATAAAGGTATTGAAGAAAACCCTGATTATGTATGGATGTATGGAATTAATGAAAGTGGAAATTTAGTGTTGCAGCAATACGATACAATAAAAGCAGGTCTTAATGGATATGATACACCAACCGATGCTGCCAATGATACAAGTTTACCTGTTGGAGCAATGTATTATTTAACAGGAAATGTACCGGGTTCGGCATTTCCGGGAGAGGTTAGGGTGAAGATTTAAAAATAGTATTTTCTTTGCAAAATTTCGCAAAAACCAATATAAAATAAAGAAAAAGATGTTAAAGATTTTATACGCAATATTAATGAGTAAAGGAACAGCAATAGGACTGTTTTCAGGATTATTAAAATTAATGCAAGATATTAGAAATGGAGTATTTAAATGGTATATAGCATTAACAGATATTGTAGCAAGTACAGTAGTGGGATATTCTGTATATGAATGGGCAGGAGAATCACAACGATTAGATAAATGGCAAGTGATAATATTGACAATAATGCTTTCTTTAAATGCTTTTGTTGTAGTAAAAATATTAACGAATCCTAAAGTTGTTACGGCATTATTTAAAACAGTAACAAAAATAGATGTCGATGAAAAAAAATAGAAATTATATAATAGAACAATGGATATTAACAATAGTTATATTGATGTTCGTGTTGCTTTTATTGAATAAGTTTAATATTGGAATAGTTATAGCTTATTCTATATTATCCTTGTTTGGCTTAATGTATGGCAAAATTGATGTGAAAAAATAGTATTATTTCGCAAAATTTTGCAAAAAGCAACTATAAAAATTAATTAAAATGAGCTTTTATACAAATAATGACATAATATGTATTCCTATACCGTTAAAAAACAATGGTGTGGAAACGGCTACCAATATAAAGGTCACAATAACAATTCCGAGTGGATTAGTCTTTAATAGCATAAATCTACCTATTGGTACTTGGAATGGAGTAGATGAATGGCAAATATCAACATTAGATTCAGGAATATCTACACAAGCTATTCTATGTGTGAAAGTGACTGATACAATGCTTTTGCCTGCAACAGTAACTTGGATAGTAACAGCGGATAATATCGACCCTAATGCACTTAATAATCAAAGCGAATATGTTATTAATGGATGTAAAGATATTGTAAAATGTGCAAGTGGTTCTATGCGTGGATATGATACACCAACCGATGCTGCCAATGATACAAGTTTACCTGTTGGAGCAATGTATTATTTAACAGGAAATGTACCGGGTACAATTAAAAATATGGTAATGATTAAAAAATAGTTTGTTTTTGCAAAATTTTGCGAAAAACAACTTATAATTAAATAACTTAAAAATATTAAAAAAAATGAAAAAAATTCTTTTGATTTTAACAGTAATGTTCACAGTAAACATAGCATTCTCTCAATTTATTGAATATGAGGGGAAATACACAGATGTAACAAAAAACAAAGTTAAAAAAAGTGACAACAAAATAGTATTGAAATATACTTATTTTTTTAAAGACGGAACAAAAGTAGTTGTAACTAAACCTGCAAAAAAGAAAAATAAGATTAAAGTTAATGCTAAAAAGAAATTAAAACGTATTAATGAACGTATATCAGATTTAAAAGAACAAAAAGAAATGACTTTAAAAGATATTGACCGAATTGAAAAATTGATTAAAAAACTTGAAGATAAAAAGTTGTTATTTGTAAGTGATACATTATAATAGCTTTTTGCAAAATTTTGCAAAAAACAACTTATTCTAAAATTAAAAAAAATAGAAATGAAAAAGATTTTAAAGATAGTAATTTTAGTAATGTTAGCATATAATATAAATGCTCAATATACACATTACATTAGACCCGCTCACGATTGTCTTTTAAGCGATGTCCCCATTGAAGCACCTAATCCCGATTATGGTTGTAGTACAGTTTACGATACTCTTCATAATCAAGTTTATCGTTGGGAAGACGGGGCTTGGGTAAAAAAGGGACTTAATCTCTACAACTCTGACGGAACATTCACATCAGATAGAACTGTAGAAACAGATAATCATAAATTTACTGTAAACGGCAAATTAGACTTAAACTCAGCAGGACAATCTGTTTTTATTGGAGTTAATGCAGGGAAAAATGATGATGGTAGTAATAATAGAAACAATGCAGTAGGATACTCTTCATTATACAGCAACACAACAGGAAGTTATAACAATGCAGTAGGATACTCTTCATTATACAGCAACACAGCAGGATATGCAAACAATGCAATAGGAATTCAGTCACTATACAACAACACAGCAGGATATGCAAACAATGCAATAGGATACTCTTCGTTATACAGCAACACAACAGGATATGCAAACAATGCAATAGGATACCAGTCATTATACAGCAACACAATAGGAAATTATAATAATGCAGTAGGGAGCAGTTCGTTACAATACAACACAACAGGAAATTCTAACAATGCAGTAGGGAGCAGTTCGTTACGATACAACACAACAGGAAATTATAACAATGCAGTAGGTTCTCAGTCATTATACAGCAACACAACAGGAAGTTATAACAATGCAGTAGGATATGGAGCACTATACCGCAACACAGCAGGAGATAGAAATGTTGCAATAGGATATAAAGCAGGGTTTTACGAAACAGGAAGTAATAAATTATATATTGCTAATTCTGATGCTGATGCAGATAATGCACTTATTTATGGAGAGTTTGATAATAAAATATTTAGAATAAATGGTGCTACACAAAATAAAGCACTGTCTTCTGACCCTGCCGACCCACCTGCCGGCTATTCGGTACAATGGGTGTCTGACGGAACAGGAAGTGGTGATGCAGGTGATGTGATGATGAAAATTAATGTGGGGGGTACAGTGAAAATTATAACTTTAGTCGATTTTAGCACATATTAAAATAGTTTGTTTTTGCAAAATTTTGCAAAAAACAACTTATAATAAAAACCTTTAAAGCGCATTGATATTAATGCGCTTTTTTTATACAAAAATACATAAAGTGTAATAATAAAAGGTAAATAATGCTTAAAATCAAAAATTTTGCAAAGAAAATACCTTAATAAATTGTATTATAATCTAAAAAATACAATATATTTGTATGTAATAAACAGTTATTATGCTTGAATACGCTATAAAATATTATGGATTAAAGGAAATTGACGGAAAAAAATCGAATGAAGATTTATTAAAATTGATTCAAACTGAATTGCAATGGGTGGATGATGATAGTGTTATTGCTTGGTGTGCAATATACGGTACTATTATATTCAGGCAAATGGGGTTAGGATATTTGATACCTGACAAGCCTTATGCTGCAAGAAGTTGGATTGATTTAAAATATAGTGATGAAGTAGAAGTTATATGGGAAAGGGGTGATGATTTATCTGAAATAAGTAAAAAAGCTAAAGCAGGAGATATAGTTATTTTTTGGAGAGGAAGTATAAATGGGTGGAAAGGGCATTTTGCTTGGTATGTTAATGAATATCATTTTGATAGAAGTAAAATAAGAGTGTTAGGAGGAAATCAAGATAATGCTGTAAACATAAGAGCGTATTCTAAAAATAGAGTTTTGATAATTTTAAGAATTAAAAATGCAAACAATATCTAAAATAATTGAAAGAGAAATAAAATCGTTAGAGAAAGTAAAACGAAAAAACATCGGCGAATTAGGAAGTGTAATAATGGTACACTTGATGAAATTTTTGGAGAAAAATTTTGTAGTCGGCAATAAAATACATAAGCCGTCAAGATTTAATATATTATTAATTCTTAAAGCGGGTAATTTTATTTTTAAAGTGGTTGATATGATTTGGCTTTATAAATTTGATTATGAACTATTTAAAGAAAAGTATGTTTTTCGCAAAATTTTGCAAAAGACAATTATTTAACTAAATTAAAAATTATGACAAAATTAAAAGGTTCAAAGTCTCCGTTTTCCTCAAAAGGAATAATAGGAGCAATTTTAATGGTAATAATTCCGATTTTGGGATATTTCGGTTATGACATTGCAAAAGATGATGTAACCACACTTATCGGGTTTGTCCCTGCGATAATTGGAGGGATTGTACTTGGGTGGAAAAGATTTACAATGGAAGTTAATAAAATGGATGTAAGTGCTTGGTTAATTGCTATTGTTTCTGCAATTGGGGCAATTTATACAATATTTACAGGCGATGCTGACTTAGTAAAGGATTTAGCACCTAAATTAGTTGCAGTATTTACAGCGTTATCAAGTATATTAGCTGCTTTTGGAATACACGTAGCAAAAGAAAAAGTAGGATAATTGTTTTTTCATAGATTTTGTTTTTGGGGGATAGGAGAGCAGTTTGTTCCCTATCCTTTTTTTAATAGATAAAAATGACACAAAGAGAAGTAATAGAATATTATAACAAGAAAATAAATATGTTTGACTTTAAGTCAGACGATAGTGGATTTTCTAATAGGGCGATATTAAGAGAGATTAAAACCACTCTTACATTGTTTAAGCAAAGGGCATTAAAGTCCCATAGTTTATCTATTAATGATTTCGATGAGATAACATTACCTTGCGTGGCATTGGAAAAAGTTGATATTTCGCAAAATTTTGCAAAACCTAATATAAATTACGCTATATATAAATCTAAATTGGCAATTCCGAGATATATAAAAATAAATAGAATTGCCGATGCTTATGGATTTGAAACATTTGATAAGGCAAGTACTAATAATTTTGAAATCGTTCACAATATTAGGCTTAATGCTCTTAAAAATAAAAATGCTTATTATTTTCAAGATATGCAAGATGGGACATATTTATATTTAAGCGATTTTAATATACAAGAATTAAAAGCGGTTACAATAAATATGATTCCTGAAGACTATTATGAGGCATTAATATTTTCTAAGTGTGGCGAAGTGAATAAAGATGCTTTATGTAATCCATTAGATACACCGATAGGAGCGTCTAAATCTATAATTATGCAAGTAGTTGATTATTTAACAAAAGGGATTAAAGAGATGCCTGATGTTTTAAATAATGATACGCCATTGAAATAGTGGGTTTTCGCAAAATTTTGCAAAAAACAATTAACAAAAGAACAAATATATGTATGAAAAACAACAATACAGTAAAACGTTAAGAGATTTTGCATTGACGTTTAAAATAAAACTTAATGACAGGAATAAGAGAGCTAATCATAAATTGTATCAGAGGGTGTTTAAGTCTTTTATGTTTAAAATTATAGATAGGTTAATGACTGAGGCTTATGTTTTTAATATACCTTATAATTCGGGAAGGTTGTATTATAAATCTGTTAAAGGAACAAAATTTGTAAATACTTATGAGACTATTAGACAGCGAAAGATTGTTTTTTATGATAATTCAGTAACAGGAGATAAAATGTATAGAATAGAATGGGAAGTACCTTATAATTATCCAAATCAAGATTTATATTCTTTCAAAACAGGAAGTAGATTAAGAAAGTATATTTATAAAAAATTGATGATGATGATAAAAAATAGGACTTTACCTGTTCCTTTTAAAGAAATTGACAATAAAGGAAAATAGTGTTTTTGCAAAATTTTGCGAAAAAGAAAAATATTTAAAAATGACATTAACATCATTACAAACAGCTATTGATAATTTTAAATTAACTTATGGAGAAGAAGGTTATAATGATAGATTAATAACTTTATGGGCTAATGATGTCGGTAAAAAATTTGTAACGGCAGAAGGTAATGTTATTCCTAAAGCACAACTCGTTAAAATAAATTCTCAACGGGGCGAATTACCTGATGATTATTATAGAGTATTACAAGTTTGGTTTACTGAAGAATTAGATGAAGATAAAAATAAAAAGGTTATTGGTGAGTTGGAATGTCAAAATTTAGAAATAAAAGGAACTAAGGTTGAATATGACAAGTGTGGAGAGAAAAAAGTTAATTATGATTTTGATTTAGATATTCCCGATAATGAAAAATATAGAGTTAGGGATAGACTTGATGCTTATGCTTCTTTTATTTTTAGAATAGGAGTGTTTTTGCAAAATTTCGGAAAAGATACTAATTCTAATTCTAATGCAAAGCCTAATTTTGTTTATGTTAATCCTGATACTAATTATGAAGACATTCTTAATTATGTTATCCCGTGTGCTAATCCTATTAATGATAATAAAGTTAAATATCGTATTCAAAATGAACATATTTATATCAATAAAACACAAGGTTATGCCATTATTCTTTATTTAGGTTATCCTATGAAAGACGGTTTAATTATGATTCCTGATAATACTTTTGTTTATGAATGTATAAATAAATATATTCTTTATAAACAAGGAGAATTAGATTTTACTAAAGAAAAAACTGCTAATAATTTGAATTACTATCGAATTATGAGAGCTGATTATACTCGTTATTTATTACTCGCTAAAAAAGAAATTCAAATGATTGACCCACAAAAATTTATGGCTATTTGGAAAGAAACGGTTCATACTATATTAGGGCGTCCTTTGGATTATACACCGTTTGGAAGTTATGGAAAATAGAAAAATAGTAAATATACCTATTGGGAAAATGGATATGGATTCATTCCCTGCCGATGTCAAACCTACTGATGTTAGGCTTAGGGTTAATGCGGGTGTTGGAACTAATAAATTTAGTAAGGCAGGTGAAGTTAATGACCGTAGTAATGTGTCTTGGATTGAGGGAATGCCTGAAAAAATCGTTGGAAGAACAACGGTTACTGAACGTAAGTATTGGATTGTATTCTCGTATAATAATGGAGAAAGTGAAATAGGAATAGCAAGTTGGGAAACTAAAAAATATACAAAAGTTGCTACTGATAAAGAATTTAATTGTGATTGGGGATTTAGTGGTTGTGAACAGATTAATATAGAGTATGATTTTAGACAGGCTTGTAAGGATTTGACTTTATATTTTTCCGCAAAAACAATATATTATCATATAAACTTAGATGAATTAATAGATAAAGAAAGAAAAAACGGTTTACTAAAATTAATTAACGGGCAGGAAGAAACTGACGAGTGTCAAAAATATGATTGCTCTTATTTTAAAAACTTTAAATGTGTTTGTGGAGTTAAATCCAATGCTTATGATACTAAAAACGGAGGATATGATTTACCCGCAGGTGCTTATCAAGTCTTTGTTAGACTTATAGATAGAAGTGGTACTTATTCTAATGTATTTAGAGCTTCAAGTCAAATAAATATTGGAAGTGAAGATAATATACCGGGTCAAAGGTCTGATAGTTGTATTAATATTAATATTAGTAATTTACCTTGTAATTATCATATTGTAGAAATAATTTTAGCAAGCAAAATTTCAGGAATTGAAACAGCTAAGATAATTGCAAGTCGTATTTATACAAATGGTAAAATTTCTTATACCTATTGTGGTAAAAATAACGAAGAAATACCTATTTCTCCTGATACATTAAGATTTAGAGGGAGAACAATTTTTAAGGGAAAAGATTTAAAAATAAAAGGGAATAAAATGTGGTATTATAATATACTGCCTAAAAAAAATCCAGACCTGCAAAAAAAAGTTATTGAACAGACTGTTGTTAAATTAAAACCATATATAGTTCCATATAAAGATGTAAAAAAATATGGATTAAAGTCTTTAATGCGAAGTGAAAGATATTTATTTTCATTAAATTTTAATACCTGTGAATATGGAGGAACACCTGCATACGTGTTATCTCCAAGCAATGGAAAACAGAAATTTTCGCAAAAGGATTTTATTAATTTTATTAAAGCACAACAACCTGATTTATCTACTATCAAATACGATAATGGTAAAGTTGTTAGGTTGCAAGATGATTGTAAAATAGGTAACACAGGAAACCATAGTGGAGGCGGTTGTGGTCGTGGTGGAAATTGTGGATTATGTGACGGGGGCGAAGCACACGGAGGATGTGGTGGCAATGAGTGCCTTGGATATAGAAGTGCAGGAAATGACGGTAGTGGTTCTTCTCAAAAGTCTTCTTTTTCTGATAAACTTGAAGAAAATATAGATAGTACTAATACTACATTAGATGAGGTATGCGATACTATAGATTGTAATATGCCCGAAAGTTCATCTTGTGATTGTCCTTGTGATGAATGCGAATGCGAAAAAGATAAAAAAGGAGCTAAAGAATGTAATGATTCATTACCCGGATTAAAAAATACTATCATTGATTGGATGGATAGAATTGCTGCTTATGCCGAAGACGGATATGAACCAACACAGAGGTCTTCGAGTTTAAAAGAAGCTGCTAAAAATTTAATGAAAAAAGCGGTTAAAAAGAGAGAACAAATATATCAGTCGAAAGATACTATTAAAATTTCACGAAAGAGTAACAAGAATAAACCACAGGCAATGCCGTCAAATCCAATGTCTAATGAAACGACAGGAGATAAAACGGTTAATGCTGATGGTTACACCGTATTAGCAGCAGACGTGGATAGAACATCTACTCCAATGTCTTTTAAAGTATATGAAACTAATAATAAATACCCTGATACTTTAAATTGTGAAGGTAAACCTATTTATGGAAATTTTGCAGGAAAGCCCCTTCAATTATTTGAAGTCCCTTCTGCATCTGAAATACCATTATTTTTAAACATAAATGGAAATGAAGGAGTATTAAGTAATAGCAGACCAGACGGAGACGAAAGCGGAGAACATTATATGATATTAATTGGGTTAGATGTATCTAATATTCCTATCCCTACTAATGATGAGTTAGGAGCTACATTATGTAAAACTAATCCATTTCATATAAATATGGCTGAAAGAGATTTTGCTAATTCAAGGGTATTAGCAAAGGGCATTTTGATAGGTGGGTTTTACGGAAACGTTAATGGCAAAAAATATATTTATGCAAAACACGCAGTAAATTCAGTCGAATATGTAGATAGATATATTGATGATAATGGTAGTAGAAAAGGAATTGAAAGTTCAGATGATACTGTGTTCTTTCATAGCCTTGATACAAATATCTATCATTTAGGATTAGCTCCAACACATATTCAAGTAGAATCTATCTATAAAGGGGTAGGAGAAAGATATGGTTTGTATGCTAAAGGTAGTGAGCCACAAGATAGATTTTCAGGAAGAAGAATTGATATGCGAGGAGCAAGGTCGGCTACATCATTAAGCCATTTTGATATTCCTGATGAAAGTGATACTAAATTATCACAAATACAAGGTATATCTTATGTTAAGCCTAATGGCATAACGGTTGCAGAGGGAATTGACTTTCCTGTAATGAATAAAGGACGAGAGGGACTGATAGTAGTTAAATCTCAAAATTTGCAAAAAATAATCCATAAATATTTATTTGATTATTCATTTTTAGGAGTAACAATAGACCATAGAATACCTGCTAATGGGAGGACTGTTTATGCTGCTTTACTTAGAGATAATCCAGACCAATATGGTAGTGTAATATCTCAATCTTATGTATCTTTAAATTTATCTGGCACAAGTAAATCATTAGAAACTCATAGTGTAAGTGGCATTTGTGGGGATGTCTATATCGGATATGATTCAATAAGACGTACTTCTTATATATCTGATAAAGTAGGGGAAGAATACCCTATTGGAGAAATAGTTGATGGAAAACAACGGTCAAGAACAGTATGCGACCCTCCTGATAATTGGGATTTTAATGAAATGGGAGCGTGGAATCCAATGAAATTGCCTAAATCGGGTGATTTGGCTAATGCTAAAAATTGGGCGGGATTAAGGACTACATTAGGTGGACATCCTTTTACTTTTGATGAAGTGGTAAGGTTCGATATTGATAGTGAAGGTTTTCCTAATAACTATAATAATTGGAGTAAAGTTACGTCTTTTAGTGATGTCTTTTATCCAAGCACTTTAACTCATTTAATAGGATTTTGGGGTGAAACAAGAGTATGTCCTTGGTTAAGGCAAACTGGGGAAGGCATTCAGCGGTATAACAAAAAAGTATTTTATCCTAATTTAAAAGATTTAGAACTTGATAGTACTTTGATGGGTGGTAGCGAAGAATTTGGTGTAGAATGGGATTTAGGTTGGCTAAATGAATACCATGTTAGAGTAGAGCAACCAAGTAAGGCGCAGCTTGTTAAAAAGTTTTTCTATAAACAATTGATAAATACCTTAATGCCGATAGGTGAAGCATTATTTTTAGCACAAGTGGATTCGGCAGTAGGTGCAGCGACTACAGGGTTGATAACACCAATATTGATTGCGATATGGGTATATATAAAATTAAATTATTTTACTGATGAAAAAATAAATGAATTATGTGGTATTCCTAATTGTAGAACAGATAGTGAAGGTGGAATTGGAGACAGGTGGATAGAAGGGTATCAGGATAATTATTGGAAATATAATTGGGATTATAGCGAAAATTTTAAAATTGAAGTGATTTACGGTTTGCCTGACCCTTATTATACTTGCAATTGTGAATTAGAGACTACGAATGACATAATGGTTAGTGCAAAAAAAATGGAAGGTGCAGCTTATGACGGCTACCTTAGTGTTAGTCCCTTTAGTAAACTTTCAATTCCGTTGCATTCAGGAAAATTACAGTTATTGTTTACATACGGTAATGGATATTTTGCATTAACTTCGGATAGGATAATGGTAGTAAAAGACCCTCCTACATCAATCGCAACAGCAATGGGAGGTTCATTAAGAATAGGTGGGGCTTCAAATCTAACAGAGCCAAGACCTTATTTTGAGGAGCTAATAGAAGGACGTTGGGGAACAATAGACCCAAATGCTTCAATAGCTACACCGTGGGGACAATTAATTATAGATACGGCGCAAAACAATATTCATTTATTTAATGGACGTAGTGTTGAAACATTAAGTAATAATAAAATGCGGAGGTGGTTTCAGAATAATATGTCATTTAATTGTCAAGGATGTAGAGATGAAAAGCAAGAATATGGATATTCTACAGGAATTGATTATCATAATGAGATGATATTTATAACAAAAAGGGATTGTGAATGTAGTTGGACACTTGCGTATAAAATACCTGATGCGGAAACAAAAGGAGGTTGGCATAGCTTTTATGAATTTAAACCACAATGGTATTTTTGGAATAGAAAGGATTTTTTCACGCAAAATTTAGATAAACTATGGAAACACGGAGTAGGGCAAGATTTTTTGAAATATTATGACAAAAATCATTCTTATATTGTAGAAATAATTCTATCTTTGAAAGGAAAATATGGAGAAAATATTCCGTATTTATGGAAAAGCACAGAATTAGATACAGTTATGCGAGAAAATGAACTTTTTGATAGGATGGGAACGTTTAATAAGATAGCAATATATGGAGATTTGATGAATACGGGAGTTAAAGAAATGCAAGTGATGTCGAGAAATGATAGGGTTGCAATGACTATTGATGATAAAGATTATTGTGTGGTTAAACGTTCAGGTACAAGATTCAATATTAATGATTTGCGAAATTTTGCAAAAGAAAATTCTATTATTAATATTGATAATTGTCCGTTTAATGATATAGCAAAAGTTTCTAAAGATATAGTTCCTGAAAATCTTTATGGTGACTATTTTATTATGAGACTTATTTATAATGGAAATAATGAATTAATAACTAAATCCGTTATTCATACTGTTAATGTAAGAGATGACGGTTAAAAATTAAATATTATGCCTAATTTTGATGAATTTGAAAAATTGTTTGGAAATGCAAATTTTCTCTTTAAACCTCCAATAGACGGACTATTTGGGGAAAAGATTTATTATGGAATGAAAGAAGGGTATGACCCTTTAGGTAAATATTTTGGTATAGAAAATTCTATATCTGAAGATAATCCTGCTTATCAAATGGTTAAAGCATATTATGAATCTAAATATCCGGGACGAAAATATGAAGACTCTATTGGGTATAATAACAATGTTGATTTAGGTCAAGGAGAAATACCTAAGTTAACAGAAGAAGATGATGCTAATTTGAAAGCTATGGGAGCAACTTATGGTCTTATGGCATTAGGAGATATAGAGAAACAAGCTAAAATAAAGGAAGCATTAAATCCTTTGTCTAATACTAATATCAGACAAAGTACTTCTGTTGGAGATTTAGGTTATTTTGCCGATGGTGGAATTGCGGGTGCAGGTATAGAATATCAAACTGAGGGGGGAGAAGTTTTAGTAATGCCTGATTTATCAATTATAGAAACGGCTGCGAGTAAGCCACATAGTAAAATGGCAAAAGACCGTGTTACTGATTTTTTGCCAATAGGAACTTATGTTGGGTCTAAAAGAGTAAAAATAAATAAAAAAGATGCAGATAAAATAGTTATTGCAACTTCTTCAGTAAAATATAAAGAGGGCGAAAAACCTAAAGAACCTAAAAAATATACTTTGGCGGATATTTTTGGTAATAAAAAGTCTTTATCTGTTGCAGATGCTATAAAAAGAGTTAAAAATAAATTTCCCGTTATTGACAAAAAAGGAGATGTATCGGTAGAGCAAACAAATAGCCTTAATAAAATGGCAAGGATTCCTTATTTACAGGCTATTATTGGACTTGCTGAATCGAATAAGTTATTAGAAAATAGTAAAAAAAAATCAAATGAACCTAATTATGCTAAAGAAGGTGGTATCGTCACTAAGAAAGATGTTTTAAAAGCTCCTAAAGGAGATACGTCAGGAGATAATAGTGATTTATTGAAAATAGTTGGGCTATCTGCTATTGGTGGATTATCGTCATTAGGTACGATATGGAATTTAGTGCAATCACAAAAAGCTGCTAAAGAAGCTACTAAAGACGTAAATGCTGCTTATAATAAAAGTGCTGATTTATTAAATACTGGTACAGCAATAGGATTAGGGAGTATATTAGGACAAGATAGTAACGTTACGCCTGTTGATTATTCTAATGTATTGTCGGAAGTGGAATCAATGCCGGGAGAAGTGCCTTATTCTGTTGTTAGAGGTATTTCAAACAATAATGAAGTTAGTATGAGGAGTATGGCAAGAGATGTTTTTGATAATTCTTCAAGTTATAGTGAAGCAATAGCAGGATTACAAAAATTAGCAAGTGGAAATGTTAGTGCAAAAAATAAGGCGATGTTAAATTTAGCGCAAGTTAATAGTAGTATCGAGCAAAATAAATCAAAAACACTTGCTAATATAAAAGAGAAGATTGCATTAACTAATAGTAATGCTGCAAATCAAACAAGAGTTAATAGAAATAAACAATTAAGTAGTATTGGTAACTTAGGAATAGGACAAACAAACGCAATGAGTAATTTAGAGATGAGTAAGGCTAATGCTTTAATGGCAATAAAAATGAGTGCTACTAAAAATGAACAAGAAGCAGTTAGCTCAATGCTTGGTAATTTAACATCCTTAATTCCTGTGATAGGGAGTATGGGGTTTAAAAAAAAAGATAATATGAATTTATCCTCTTCAAATAGAATAATCCAAGAGCCTATTAAAATACCGGGTATAGATATACCGGGTATAGTGCCTTCGAAAGAAAGAGTTATTCCTCAACCTCAACTACCAAGTAGTGATAGAATAATCCAAGAGCCTACTAAAATACCGGGTATAGATATACCGGGTATAGTGCCTTCGAAAGAAAATGAAAAATCTAAACCAGAAAAGACACCTGACGAAATAATACAAGATGAAAATAAAAGGGCAATTAATGATGATATTGCTACATATAAAGACTTATATGATATTGAAATATCAAAAGGAAGAACAGTGAAAGAAGCTATAAAAGCAGTATCTGACGAATTAGATGC
The DNA here is from genome assembly GCA_964421355.1 of uncultured Bacteroidales bacterium. Taxonomy (GTDB): domain Bacteria; phylum Bacteroidota; class Bacteroidia; order Bacteroidales; family JALTDM01; genus JALTDM01. Next base: position 7,179 of record CAYQWX010000012.1, on the reverse strand, counting down.
AATTTATCCCGATGATGAATCTGCTTATTGTTGCAAAGAGGAATATGACGCTGTTATGAAATATAAAAAACAGATTATTGATGAAATTATAAAATAAAAGTTTTTCCAAAATTTTGCAAAAAAGAGATTATGCCACAAAACGAAATATACGGATTAGATGTAATACCCCAATTTAAAGGAGGTATTGATGCTAATATAGCTGCTGCATCAGCTCCATTTGAGCCGATAAAAACCGATTTGTCTTTATATCAAACAATGATGAATGCCGATTTAGAAAGAGAGAAACTTGCCCTTGCTAAAGATAAGTTAAAATATAACAAGGAGGTTCTTGATTCGCAGATAGAACAATATTGGAATGAACAGAATGCAAACATATTAGGTAATCTTGCTGAATATACTAAAGCACATATATCTAATGCAAAAAAAGGAAATACATTAAGTACGGGAACAGCTATGCCATACTACGTTCCAATTATTCAGAAATACGAAAAGCAAGCACAAGAAATATATAGTAAATATGGAAATACTTATGAAGCTAATAAAAAATTACGAGAATTAAAATCTGAAATGTTATCTGATAAAGACTTTAATGAATCTATTCAATCAGGGGTTAATTGGGGTAATACAACACAGGTGATTAATGAAGTTTTGCAGGGTAAAAATAAAAACTTAACAAAAAACAATATAGACCTTAAAAAATATAAAGTAGTAACATCTAAAATAAATAATGGAGAATATGTTAATCCAGATGATTTATTAGTAACAAATTATATTGTTGAAGATAAAAATGCAATTATTAAAACTGCTATTGAAGATAATACAAAACTTATAGATAAAGCAGAAATAGAACAAATTAATGGAAAAGATTATGCTAAAAAAGTTAAAGTAGGTGATTCCCCAATTAATATGTTTGAAAAAATATTTGACGATTTAATAAATAATGAATCTTTAGTTTCTCAATTAGAAAGTAATTATAAATTGGATGGGGTTGATTCTGCAAAAATTCCACAATTAGTAGAAGCTGATATAGCCAAGATTGCATTAGAAGGTATTAATCAAAAATTTGGCACAAATGCTATCACTCCAAATGAATTATCTAATACTCCTGTTATGATAACTAATCAATATACAGGAGGTGGAAAATCTGTCGCTGCCGAAGAAAATCTTATTCAGAAAAAAGAAGATAGTCAATTAAGGATAGAAGCAGAGAAACAAGCAAATAGGCTTGAAGTACAAGGTGTAAAGAATAATGTAACAAAAGGAAGTAAAGGAGGGAAAAAAACAGCTACCGAAATAAAGGCAGATAGAGAATTAAATTCTAAAAAGAATATGTTGCAAAATTCGTTAAACGTAGAAAAAATAGACGGAGTTGTAACAAATGATGTTGCACAACAATTGGTAGATGCTAAAATAGTATCTGTAAATGACGTAACAGTAGAACAAAAAACAGATGATTATATTAAATTAAAAATAAATAAAGAAGGAGAAGGCGTAACCGTTATTGTGCCTACTAAAAAGGCTTTGGATAATAATTATGTAAATAAAGTAAAGGAAAATAAAATTATTGCAAAAAAAGGAGAAAATGACCCTCAATATTTAATGGAGGCAGCAGCGTTTTTAAGAACACCTGAATTGCAGGATGCGGTATATAGTAAATTAGTTCCTATATATAAAAATATAGCAACTAAATTACGAAAATATGATAAAGATAATAAATATACCGATATGCAATTAATGTATATTGCACATCATTCGGGTTTTGAAAATGGAAAGAAGTTTTTAGAGGGTGGTGAATCAAGTAGTGCAAATAAAAAAGATTTTAAAGAATTAGAAATAGCATTGCCAAAAATTAAAAAAGCGGAAGAATCAGGAAAAACTGAGTGGGGGGATATTATAAAAACAAAAGGTATAGAATCCTCAAATGGATATGATGCTGTTTATAAAGGAGATGAACCAAGTACAGCATTAGGGCAATATCAAATATTGTTTGATACAAATAGAGAATTAATTAGAGAGACTGCAAAAGAGATGGGAATTGTATTGGGCGATTCTTCTTATTTATCAAAAAGAGAAATTAAGAATATTCTTAATAATCCTGAACAAAATAAAGAATCTGTATTAAAGGCAATAAAATATTATGTAAATAATTATGGGGGGATAGATGATTTAGGTTTGTCAGAAAATATGAAATATAATATAGATATATTATTAGGAAAAATTGATGGAGTTATTGATGAAGATAAAGTTATTGAAGAATATATTAAAGATGTAAAAGGGGATTCTTCGCAAAAAAATCAAGAAACCAAAGATAGTACACAAACACAGGATAAAGGTAATAAAAAAGATTTAAAATCAAAGTGGGGGCTTTAAAAAAATAATTTATGAACGAAGAATTATTACAAGCGTTATATGATGAATATTTTTCAGATAAAGGAACATTTGAAGAATTTAAAAATGATTTCGAGCAAGATGAAGATATGCAGAAAGCAATATATGATAAATATTTTGCTGATAAAGGGACGTATGAAGAATTTAAAAATGATTTTATGGGTGATTCTTCGCAAAAATCGGAGAAAACGCCTATTCCGAATATTAATCAATCGAATGAAAACACAGAGTCACCAACAAATGAAAATGCAAAAAATTCGCAAGAGAATCCTATTGAACAAACGGATAATACCGATTATTCAAATCAAATAGAAAAGCTAAAACCTCTTTTAGAAAGCGACCAAACTAAATATGGTGCTGCTGTATCATTAGTAGATTTAGGTTATAGTGATGATAATGTTATCACAACGCTTAAAGATGCTGTTACTTCTGGATATATTAACGAAGATGTAAGGCAAGAGGCAATTAATAAACTTAATGATTTAGGTGAGGATATTCCTGAAATACCTAAATATAAACCAAATGAGGATTATATTGATATAGGCAAACAAAAGGTTGAAGACAATGTTGTCGAAACCCAAAGGGAAATTAGTACTCATTGGGATAAATTTAGTAGAGAGCCTGCTCGTGTAACAGTAACTGATAAAGAAAAATTAGGGGTATATAAAAAAGATGTTATTGCTTTAGAGAAAGAAATTAATGATTCTCAAAATGATATAAATAGTGTTATTTCGCAAAATTTTGCAAAAGGCACTACATCACAACAAAGTGATATTCAAACTTTAAAAGGAGGCGATATTAATATGCCTAAACCTACAACAGAATCTGAAAGGTTGCAACAACAAGCAGACACACAAAATGAATTAGCAAATCAAGAATATAAAAGCAACGTTGTTCAGGGTAAAGTTATTTTGTATGATAATGCTTTAAATACATATAATCAAAAATTAAAATCAGTTATTTCTCAAAAATATGGTGAAGATTGGCATAATGACGTTAATGAAAAAATTGATAAGGTTAAAGAATTATATGAATCTTTGAAATTTTCGCAAAAGAACATTAAAACTGATAAAGATAGAGCAATTTATAATTCTAAACTTAATCAATTTAACATATTACTTGATGATGTAAAGAAATACACAAACGACCCTATAGTTCAAGAATTAGGACAATATGCAGCAAAACAAGTAGAAACTGATAAAATGCTTATGTTTGTAATGCCTGAAGCAGAAGAGTTCAGAAAAAAAACGGCTAAAAAACAACAGGCAACAGACAAAAAAGTGAAATCATTAGAAAAATCAGGAAAAGGATTTTTTGCAGCTATTAAAGACCATAATGTAGGTGAAAAAACAATTCATAAAGTTAATACCGTAGGAACTCATCTTAAAAGGTGGTTCATTGGAGACTTCGTTAAAAACTTAGAAACGTTAATGCTAACTATTAGCCAAGGGGATGATAGATATGCAGCTGTATCTGATATGAAAAATATTCAATTAATACGTGAGTATATTGATGCAGGAATACCTTCTGATTTACACGGTGAATTTTATGAAAATGCTGTTGAGTTAGACGAAAATAATGATTATGGATTAGAAAAAGGAGATAAGTTAATTCTTGATGATAATAAAAAACTTAGATACGTAAGAGATAGTGAGGGGTATATGAAAAGTTTAAATCCTTTTGAATTAGGGATTATTGCTAAAAAGGTTGATTCTCGCAAAAATTTCTTAAATCCTGTGTCTGATTATGGTGGAGGGAGGCTTCTTTCTTCAAGTTTTGATTCTACTGTTGATATGTTATTGTCTATGGCTGTTGGTGGAGCTATGGGTGGATTAAGTACAGCAATGTTTGAGGGATTGGCAGCAGAAAGTGTAGGGGAATTGGCAACAATAAAAGGATTTTCTAAAATTTTGGGAAGTAAACTTATTTCATCTGAAACAGGATTTTATGCTGGCACTGCTTTTAGTGTTTATGGTAATTATATGCAAGATGAAATAGACCGAGGAAATTCAGATTTTAATGATATTATAAAAAAAGGTGGAATACACACTATTGTAAATGCAGCATTAGAAACATTTGCATCTCCTATGGAGATAAAAATATTGAAAGGAGCTTCTGCTCCTAATTTAGTAGAAAAAGCAATAATGGATAAAACTAAATTAGGTAAAGTTATTACTAAAATGGCTGAAAAGACACCTAATCTATATAAGTTAGCTGCTTATGCTTATGGGATAGCTGCTCCTGTTGTGGGAGAATATACTGAAGAAGGAGAGCAGGGATTAGCAGATATGTGGTTAGATAAAGTATTTTATGGAACGAAAATAGATTTACCCGATATATCTACTGTTATTAATACAGGAGCTGCTGTTGCTGTACAAACATCAGTATTAGGACATTTTGCAGGTAAAGCTAAATATAATGCTGCAAAAAATGATATTTTTAATGCAATGAGTTATATCGCATTGAATGATGTTGAGCATTATAATAAAGTTATTGACCAAAAATTAGAACTTGGTATTTATTCCGATTTAGAGGCAGCAAATCAAAAATTAGTGATTAGTCACGCAAAAGAAATGCTTGATAAAAATAAGGGAATAAATGATGCTATTAAAGAAAAAATTGCAGGAGACCTTATTTATATTGCAATGCAAAAAGAAGAGTATTTTAATTTAGACAATACAGAAGATGATAATGCAAGAATTAAAGAAAATATTCAATCTGCTTTAGATAGGGTAAATGCTAAAATAGAAGAAGGAGGAGGAACAGCAATTGAAAATCCTATTGATGCAACACAATCACGTCGAATAAAAACAGATTTTGACGGTACATTATGGAACAATAAAACACAAAAGCTAACATCGTTAGGAGAAGATATAAAAACAAAAATAGAAAATGGTGAAAATGTAACAATATTATCTGCAAGAGAAGATACTCCTGAAAATAGACAATTTATAGCAGAAAAATTAGGAATAAGAGAAGATAAGATAAAGTTAGGTTTGTCGCCAGAGCAAAAAGCAGATAATTTACAGAGTGGTGATAGATTTTATGATAATGATATAAAAAACATAACAGCCGCACAGGGCAAAACGGGTGTTACTGTCATTAAGACGGGGAAATTCGCTAACAAAATGGGGGTGTCGGAGGTCACCCCCAATGTTGAAAATTATGTTACCAAAGAAAGTATAAGAGAAGAAAAATTAAGAAATGTAAATAAAGATGTTGTTATTGTTTCAGATAAAGAATTAGTAGCACCTGATTTAAAAAATGTATCTAAAAATATTATTGTTTATGAAAGAGGAAAACTGATTGCACCTGATTTACAAAATGTAAATGGATTTGTTTATGTCAGGAAAAATGGGGTTATTGTCACATTGAATCCTAACATTATGCCTTTTAAAATTGATAAAAATGAAGGAACAATTTATCTTCACAAAAATCTTGAAGGCAAAGTTGAGGTTAAGGGAGATGTGAGATTTATTGAAAATGAAAATGAACTCCCTGAAGAATTAAGGGATAATTTGCAAAATTTTGAAGAAAACAAAAAAACACAAACTAAAGAAACCAAACAAAAGCAAAAAATTTCGCAAAAGAAATCCACGCCTGTAATTATTGAAAAAAAGAAAGATATAAGAGTAAACTCAAATGCAATCACATCAGAAAGAATTGCCAAGTCAGGAGAAACAACAGTAATTGATAAGGAAGGTAATGAAACGGAAGGCAAGTTTGGAATTAAAGAAGACGGTACTCTTATTGTAACGACTAAAAACAATAGTACCGAATCAACAATAATGAATGGGGTGGCTGTTAGAAAAGTTGATGGGAAATGGTATAAAGTTAAAAAAGATGGAGGTGTCTATAAAAGACCTTTATCGGATAAATATACCAGAGAGGCAGAAAAAAATAAAGGTAAAGAATCGAATGAAATACCAGTCGATATTAATGTACAATTTGTAGAGTCAATAAAAGACGAAAATGGTAATGTTGTAGCAGCAAAAATAATAGACCCTGTTTCAAAAAATACCTTTATTGTTAATGATTCAGGATTAGCTTTAGATATGGTAAATAGGGCTAAAGAAAAAGAGGAATCTTCGCAAAAATCTGAAAAAAGTAATGAGATAACGCCTAAAGAGAATCAACAGAAAACGGAAATTTCGCAAGAGAAACCCACAAGCAATAAAACTAATGAAAATGATAATAATAAAGAGAGGGGGCAGGTTTCAGAAAATAAAAAAAGTGATAAATCTAATCCCGTTAAAAAAGGTACTGAAAATAAAACTAAATCGCAGACGGTAAAAAATGAAGGTGAATCAAAAATTTTGCAAGAGATACCTACAAAAGATACTGAAATAAAACCTAATGAACTATATTTAATTACACTAAACAATGAAGATAGTAAATTAGATAATATTGCTAAAAATAAAGTAGTTTCAAAAGATAAAGACGGTAATACTGTTTATAATTATACTGTTAGTGGAAAGAAACTTATTGATAATGAAATGGGGATTCCTGCAAAAAAATCAACAAAACCCATTAAAAAAACATCTAAAAACCAAGATGTTTTAAGAGCTTTTAGAAAAAGAGGGAATAAAAGCAAAATTAATCAAAAAACTGAAGGAAAAAGAGAAAGCTCAATAAAAAATAAAACTAAAAGGCAACAAAAATCTAAATTAAAATCGAAAGAATTAAGCGATAAGAAATTAAGAGAAAAACGAGATAAGATAGTAGCAAAACTTAAGAAAGCTTTTCCAAAAGTTAAACTTTTATCTCAAGAAGAATTTGAAAAAAGAGCAG
>CAYQWX010000011.1:0-44159 GCA_964421355.1 uncultured Bacteroidales bacterium | reverse complement strand
GGGGCAAATATTTTGTCTATAAAGTCTATTTTGGCTCTTACAAAAAATACATTGTTTATATTTTGTTCAATTGCAGTTTTGCATCCTCTCCACAACCGTTCTCCTTTTATGTCTATTCCTATAAAATTATGTGTTGGAAAACGTGATGCCAATGCAATAGTATAGTCTCCTTTGCCACAACCGAGTTCTAATGTAATAGGATTATTGTTGTGGAATACTTCTTTGTTCCATTTTCCTTTCAGGTGGTGGTCTTTGGTCAGTAATTCAAAATATGGTATTTGTATTATATTGTTAAAAGTGTTGAGTTCTGCAAATTTTTTAAGTTTTCTTTTTGCCATTGTTATTTCTAATCTGCTTGTAAAGTTTTAATTGTATGCACAAAGGTAATGGCTTTTATTGAAATATAATACAGAAAATAGATAACGTAAACTAACGATTTATTATATATTTATTTATTATCTCTTTTGTTTCTATTATATGTTTTTTTGAAGAGGCTCCAAATACCACAGATTGGATGTTCTTGTTTTCTAGAAATTGATACGCTTCATTTGGAGGTATTGCACCTGATGCAAGAGTTGACATTGCCATTAATTGATAGTTATTAGAATTGTTGTTCTCTATTGCTTCCAAATATGATGTTATATCCGGAGACATTAAATAACCTATTTTGTTAAAAGAAAAACAAAGAGTTATTTCCTTTATATTCCATTCGTTCATTTTATTTAGTGTCCAAGGTAAATTTTGTGTTATTAATCCAGGAATAGCATTATATCTTTTCTTTATATAATTGGTGTATTCTACAAAAACTTCTTTTATATTGTAACCCAATAGTAAATCAGTTATAATATTCTGTAAAAAAATTACTTTTACATTTAACCCTTTAAACATTTTCATTTCCATATCAATCAAAATCTGCATTAGTTTGATTGCATCTTTAGATATTACAGAAAGTCCACCTTTCAACATCATTCCTACTGTTCCACCAATTGTGTTGTTCTTCAAAAGTATTTCATTTATGCTTCCTATTATTCCTTTTTCTGCTACCATGTTAGCATATTTGTAGGGATATGGAATAGAAGCATAAAAATATATGTCATGATATTTGTTTTTATTTTCTCTAAAGTAGTTGCATATTTCTGTGGCTCTATCATTTGTATTTAAGAAAAATGATTTTATTCCATTAGAATATGCTATATCATAAACTTTATAAATATTATTTATATCATAAAACTTCTCAGCAAGTTGTTGAGCTTTTTCCTGAGACATGTGGTTTATCCCAAAAAATTGATTGTCTCCTAGTACTATTTTATCTATTTTTTGCATTTTATGTAAATTTATATTTGTTTGTACATTTCATTTATTACAAAATGGGTATTAGTAGCATCATCAAAAGAACATATCGATGAAAGTTCTTTCCCTATACACATATCTACAAAATGATATAACTGTCTTGTAAATTCATTTCCCCTTACATAAAATGGAACATTTCTAAATATATCTGTAATGTATATAGTATTCCATCCTTTTCTGTAATTAAATTGTTTATTTTCATTATTCAAAAATAATTTTAAGGTATGCTGGTCTGCTATTATCTTTCCATTATCTCCAAATAATTCTATTTTATTAACTGGTTTTCTGTAGCTTGTATCACTCCAGTTTGTATATATTGTTCCCGTAATTCCATTATCATATATTATTGTAGAAGACACAATATCTTCTACATTTTTTGAATATATTTTAGATGCTGTGGTCCCGATTACTTTTTGGGGCTTACCAACAAAAAAGTTTATAAGATCTATAGCATGTGATGACATTTCATAAATTACTCCACCTCCACTTTCTCTCGTACTTCTCCATCCTGTATTTTCGTCTTTCTTTATTATTGTTGCACTATGCATCTCTGATTTAAATCTTATTATGTTACCAATCATATTATTAGATATTAGTTTTTTAACATAATGGAATATATCATTAAATCTATTTACATAGCCTACTTGATTAACTAGTTCCTTGTCTTTAAATAGTTTAGATAAATATTTAGCGTCTTCATAATTTACAGTATATGGTTTTTCTACAAATACATGTATATTGTTTTCAGCAGCCATTAGTAATATTTCTTTATGTATATTTGGAGGTGTGCATACTAATATAGCATCTGGTTTAGATTCTTTAATAAGGTCTTTATAGTCTTTATATACCTGTATGCCTTTTAAGTATTTTTTCATTATTGAAATGCTAAGACTTGTTGTATCTGCAACAGCTACAATTTTTACATGTGGATGAGTGTTTATTATAGAATAATGGGTTATTCCCATTCTTCCCATTCCAATAATACCTACCCTTAATATATCTTTAGTCATAATTATTTGTTTTTTGCAGTTGTAAGTAATATGTTTTTTATCATTTGATATGTCTCTTCTCCTTTTTCCAATAAGGGTTTATTCCTTATATTATGCTGTATATTTATTATTTTTTCTATAAACTTAATATTGGGTTGTTTATTATGATACATAAACTTATTTGATATTAAAAATTTATCAACTTCCAATAATTTATCTTGGTATATTGAAATTGTAGGTATTCCAATTATTGCCATTTCACGTGTCATTGTACCACCTGCTCCAATAAATAAATCACAGTTAGTAGCTATTTGTTCTATAGTAAGAGGTTTGTTTTCTATTATTATATTGGGATTTGTTTTATTTGAATAATGTTTTACTTGTTTTTTGTCTCTTGGTAATATATGTATTTCATAATTTTCAGATAATTGTAACAATATTTTATCAAAAAAGAATTTTTCACCTTTGTAATATTGTGCTGTCCAAGGTTCTGGTCTAAAGTATATCTTTTTTTTCTTATTATAGTTATATTTAGTAATCTTAATATTTTTTAGATATATTGCTTCTTTAGTCCCTTTGTATAAAATTATTTTTGTTAAGAAATGCCATTTTTGTTTTTTTGATAAGTTTTCTAAATATTCTGGTATAAGAGTTTTAGTTGCAAATAAAAATGATATCCAATTCCCTTTAGCATGTTCATTATCATTCATATATATAGAAGGTATTCTTAATAGCCATGCAGTAATGGGAGAATAAAAAGAACTTTGAGATATTGCGATATCTATATTTTTATTATGTAAAAACTTATATAATTTCAATATCCGTTTAGGAAAATATAATAGTTTGTAAAAAATATTTTTCCCCGCATGTCCTCCTATTTTATTATATCTTATCTTTTTTAGATTCAATAAATCTATTGTATTGGCAAGTTCTCTTGTTGTTATTATTATTTGATGTTTTTTGCTTAATTCAGAAATAAGTTCTTCAAAAATTATAACATGTGGAGAGTTAGTTATGTCTATCCATATTCTCATAAAAAAATTAATTTAACAATAAAAAATATAGTTTCTAGGAGGCAAAACATTCTTCCTTTTTAAAAATACAAATATAACTAAAAAATAAAGATATATAATTTCAAAAATATGACAATGTTGTGGGGAGAAATGGTTACAATAATAAAATTAAAAGAGGTAATGTACTAAAACAAAAAAACTCCCTGCAATGAGGGAGTTTTTTTAGGTGTGGGCGCACTAGGATTCGAACCTAGGACCCCTTGCTTGTAAGGCAAGTGCTCTGAACCAACTGAGCTATGCGCCCGTAACTGCATTTATTTTGTTGTAAGAACTTTAAAAATGCGAGTGCAAAGATAATACTTTTTTTAATATGCAATAGTTCTGCTAATGTTTTTTTGTTGTTTTTTTCACTTTTTTTGTTGTAATCTTTTTTAAAGATTTATCTTTTGTGGGATCGTATTTAAATTCTTCTGTATCCTCTACTTCGCCGTCCATATTATATTCTGTCCATGTTCCAACTTTTTGGTCGTTTTTATACGTTCCTTCCAGCTGCTTTTGTCCATTTTCGTAATATGTTGTCCATTTTCCTTGCCTCATACCATTTCTATATAGTCCTTCATCGGCTATTTTGCCATTTTGGTAGTAATCTACCCATCTGCCATATTTTTTACCTTTTGCATAAGTTCCTTCATAAGATTTATTTGAGTTGGGATAATAACCTATCCATTTACCATCTTTTTTATCTATTCTATATGCTCCTACTGTTTTTATTTTGCCATTATCGTACCATTCCATGAATTTACCATGTTTTTTGCCTCTTACATAATTTACTTTTAACTTCTTTTCTTGTGTGTCATAGTATTCTATATGTGGTCCGTATTTTAGTCCTGCTTTATAGGTTTCTTCTATTTTTTTATTTCCGTTTTTATAATATTCAATATATTTTCCGACTATTGTATCATTTGAATACGATATTTCTTTTGCAGGATTTCCATTATCATACCAGTATGAAAATGTACCTTGTTTTTGTCCATTTTCATAAGTTTCTTCCAGTTGTTTTTGTCCATTTTCGTACCAGCCTTCCCATTTGCCTATTTTTTTGCCGTCTTTATATTCTCCCTTTAATTTTAATTGTCCGTTTTTATACCATTCATTATATTCTCCTTCAGGTTTTCCATCTACATATAATAATTCCGATTTTTTTTGTCCGTTATCATACCATTCAATGAATTTTCCATCTTTCATTCCACGATTGTAATGGGCAACTTTCTTTTTTTGACGGTTTGGATGCCATTCTACCCAGTCGCCGTCTTTTTTGTTTCTTACATATTTGCCGGAAAATGCTATATAGCCGTTTTTATAATAGCCAATGGTTTCTCCGTTTAGTTTATCTTTTTTGTAGTGTTCTATTGTTTTTATTTGTCCGTTGTCATAGTACCATATCCATTCGTCGTCTTGTTTGCCATCTCTGTATGTGCCAATTGTTTTTATTTGTCCATTCGGATATTTTTCCACAAATGTTTTGAATGTTATAGGTGGTGCTTCATTTCCTTGTTTGTCCCAACTTTTCCATTTACCTTCTTTTCGGTCATTTACAAAATTCCCTTCCATTTTCTTTTTCCCATTGGGGTAGTAGTAGGTTCCTTGTCCATTTAGTTTCCCGTTTTGACAAATGCCTTCAAATGCTTTTACTCCGTTAGGGTGCCATTCTATTTGTTTCCCTATTTTTTTGCCGTTTTCGTAAGTTATTTCTTGTTTTTTCTTTCCATTGTTATAATAGAATGTCCAAAGTCCGTCTTTTTTACCATTTTTATAATTTCCGTTTATTTCTAATTGTCCGTTAGGGTACCATTTTTTGTAAGGACCGTCTTTTATTCCATTTTTGTAAGTTGTCTCTTCTTGTTTTTCTCCGTTTTCATACCAATTTATCCAAGTTCCGTTTGGTTTTCCATTTTGGTATTCTTCTTGATATTTTTCTTGTCCGTTATCGTAATACCACATCCACCGTCCTTCTTTTTTCCCGTTTGCATAAAATTTTTCATTTCTTTTTAGATGGTTGGGGTAATAATTTATTATTGATTTATATGTAGTTTGTGATAATATTTTTCCCTCAGGGCTATATGTAGTCCATACACTGTCTTTGTATCCATTTTTATAAAAACCAGTAAGCTTGATTTTGCAATTATCATATCTTTCTTTGTATGAGCCGTTTAGTGTGTCGTTTTTGTAATTTTCTTCTTTTATTATGCATTGGTTTGTATTAAAGTATTTGGTTGGACCATTTTTCATTCCATTTAGGTAGTATTCCGTTTTTATTAAATTCCCTGTTTGGTCATAATATTCCCACAAACCGTATTTTTTGTTATTTTTTAGTGTTCCTTCTACTTTTTTAATTTTTTTCTTTGGGTCATACCATTCGGAGTATGTTTTGTAGATGGAAAATTTTTGATGTTTACCAAGTTTATCCCATTCTTCCCATTTGCCTACTCGTCTTCCGTTTTTATAGTTTCCTTTTTCTTTAAGTTGCCCATAATCATACCAAATAGCATATTCTCCGTTTAATATACCTTTTTTATAATTTGCTTCTTTTGTTTGTATATTTAGTTCATTCCATTCACGATAAGTTTTTTCAAAAAGTCCGTTTTTTATATAACCTTCATATTTTTTTATGTTTCCTTTCCAATATGCTATTACTTTTCCAGTATAAGGTTTGTTTTCTCCTTTTTTATAATATTTACCATCTTCTTTTTTTATTAATTGATTTAGTGTTACTTGTGCCCAGATTGTTTGATTAAAAGAAAATATGGCTAATACACTTATCAATAAAAATTTTTTCATGCCGAGTATATTTTATTTTGTTGCAAAAGTATAAAAAGATTTTTTATATACTTATAAAATAGATTTTTTGTTTTACTTTTGTCCTGTATCTATTGTTGCTTATCTTTCTATGTATGGCAGTTTTGACTTTTGAACAAATAATAAAAGAATTAAGTCGTAAAATTTATAGACCCATTTACTTTCTTATGGGTAAAGAACCTTATTTTATAGATAAAATATCTGATTACATAGAGGAGAATGTGCTTGATGAGATGTCCAAGGATTTTAATTTACATATTCTTTATGGGAAAGATATTTCTGTAAATGATATAATTGGTGTATCACGGGGGTTTCCTATGATGTCAGATTATACGGTAGTGATAGTAAAGGAAGCTCAAAATATAAAAAATCTTGATGAGCTTTTGCCGTATGTTATGAATCCCATGAGTTCTACTATTTTGGTAATAAACTATAAAGGTGGCAATTATGATAAACGAAAGAAAATAATAAAAGAGATTGCCAATAATTATGTTTTGTTTGAATCACCTGAAATAAAAGAGTATAAAGTTGGTAAATTTATTGAGAATTACGTTAAGACAAAAGGTTTTGAAATAGAAGAAAAAGCGACGGTGATGCTTGTAGAGTTTTTGGGAAATAATATTACTCAAATTGTAAATGAATTGGATAAACTAATGATTTTGATGGGAGAAGAGCGTCACATTATTCCTGATTTAGTAGAAAAGAATATTGGTATAAGTAAAGATTATAATATTTTTGAGTTGATAAAGGCAATAGGTAGTAAAGATTATACTAAAGCCCAGTTTATTGCATATCAGTTTGGTAAAAATCCCAAGAAGCATCCTTTCGTGGTTGTTACCCAAATGATTTATCAGTTTTTTGTTAAATTGTTGATAGTTCATCATTTAAAACAAAAAAAGTATTCTTCCAAGCAAATTGCTTCTGAAATAGGCTTAAGTTCTACTTATTTTTTCAAGGAATATGAATTGGCTGCTAGTAAATATCCTATTCCTAAAATTATTAGAAACATAGATATTCTTCATAAATACGACTTAAAATCTAAAGGTGTTGATGTTGCAGAAATTGATGAAAAGGAATTCTTAAAAGAGTTGATATTTTTTTTGATGAATTAACAAAATAGATGTTTTTTATCAAAGAAAAAGGTGTGTTTGTCAAAAAATAATCTTTCATTGTTTTTGTTTTAATAAATTTGCAAAAAATTTTTTATTAAAATAAAATTATTATGACTTATAAAGAATCTATTCAGAATTATTTGACCATTGAATATCTGTATAATAATGGAGAAATAGGCGTGCGTTCATATAATGCTTTGTTGAACGAAGGAATTTATACTATTCAAGATATAGTAAAATATTATAACAAGTCAAAGACTTTTGACAATATTAAAAATATTGGTGAACTTTCAAATAGGGAATTACTTGCAGTAGTAGAAAAGTATGAAATAAAAACAGTTGATTTTCCTTTTGCTTTGTTGGAGCTTCAAGAAAAGTTTTTTAAGGAATTTGTTTATTTTTTACATTGGTTCTTCCCGAATAAAAAAATTTGGGAAATTGTTGATATAAATGAGAGAAGTGGTTATAATGAGATAGTAAAGAAATTACTGGAAAAAGAGGCGGAAATACGACAAAGTCGAAACGAAGAAGTTATTTTGTCCTATTACAGTTTGATGCATTATTTTGTGAATTTTGTAACATCGCTGGGTGAGGCTACTGATAAATGGTCTTATTTGTTAATTTTTGTGCAAGCAGGCTATCATGTAGCAGGATTAGATTACAGGACAGTAACATTAGATAATATTTACAATCCGTTTAAGCTATTGTTTGAAACAATGATAAATTCTTCATTTTTTGAAGAAAGAGAAAAAATTATAATTAGAAATTGTTATAATCTTGAAGAGGATAAACATAAAAGAGGTGATTATGAAAATTGTTTAAGACGTTTGTCTCGTCAATTGAATAGGTCAAGTGAAAGGGTACGTCAATTAAGAGATGATTTATACGCTAAATTTTTAGAATATTTGAGGCTTGGATTTTTGGTAAAAGATGTTATCAAGGAAAAATATGGAATAGATTATGAATCTACTTTTATTGCAATAGTAAGAACTCTTGCCGAGAGAATAAGAAAAGAAGAAGATATAAATTTGTCTCACGTCTTTTATGAATTGGTAATGTACGGAATTACACGAGATACTCATGACTTGATTGGTGTAGTAAGATATATACTTTTCCAACATAATGTGTATTTTAAGAATAATTCATTTTATTGTATAAAAAAAGAATATTCAGAGATTTTTGATTTTAATTCATTTATAGAAAAAGTTACCTTGAGATATAAAACGGCAATCAAAGATGATGAAGCATATGATTTGAAAGAATATGTAAAAGAGTTTTTCAAAAGGTCAAATGTGTCCGAAACAATTAAAAATGAAATATTTGATTATATTAAAATTATTGTAGAAAATGATTTTGATGTAGAAGTAAAGTCCGGAAAACTTATTTTTAAACGTACTTCAAAAGAAACATTAAATAAATTGGTTTATAGAGTGTTGGATATGCATAAACACCCAATGACAATAAATGAAATATATGAAGAGTTGAAGAATATGCGGGAAAAAATATCTAAAGATTCTATACGTTCCACAGTGGTAACTGATAAAGTGAATTTTGTTTCTTTTGGAAGAAATAGTACTTATGCTTTGAGAAAACATATTGATAATAAATCAGTAAAAGCAGGCACTATCCGTTCTATTACACAAGAACTTTTGGAAAAATATGACCATCCCATATCAGTTGATAAGGTTGTGGAATATGTGCAAAAATACAGAAAAGCTTCCCGTTCCAGCATTTTATCTAACTTGAAACTTGACTCTTCTCATGTTTTTATTTTTTATAAAGATAAAACAATGGGATTGACTTCCAAACCTTATTATAAGTCTGATGATACTAATGCTATACAAACAAGGTGGGAAAGAAATTTGGAAGAATTAAAAGAATATATCAAGTTAAAAGGACAATATCCTGAGTTTAATATAAATGATAAGGATGAATTTAGATTGTATAAATTTTGTAGATTAAATGCTATTCTCTATAATAGAAATAAGATACATCCATATTGTCTTGTTAAACTACAAGAAATCAATTTTGATTTTGATATGAAAAAATGGCCGTTTTTTAAAGAAATGAAAAAGAATAAAAAATAATTTTATGCAAAGGCTTAGATATATTTCTTTTGTTGTTATACTTGCTTCTTTATTATTATTGGTGTCGTGTGGTAAATCTGTGCAAACCAAGATAATAGGGAAATGGGAACTTCAATATTTTGATGATAAACCTCATGAAAAAATAATATGGGAATTTAATGCGGAAGGTAAAATAAAAAAAACCATTGGTGAAAGTAAATCGTATGTAGGAACTTATACTACTAAAACTCGATTTGCAGAAGGAAGTTATATTGATATTTCTGGATTGGATAAAGAGTATGGCACAGGAATGTTAGCCAATGATGATGGCAAATACTTTGTTCATAAACTTACTTCTGACCAATTGGTAATAGAGCGTGTAGAGGCATATGGGAGAACAGAAGGAGTATATAAGTGGTATGAATTCATAAGAACAAATCAGTAGTTGCTTGCCAAAAGAGAAAAAAATATATGTCTGTAAAGTATGTGGTGCTACCTCATCAAAATGGATGGGAAAGTGTCCGTATTGTGGGGAGTGGAATAGCTATGAAGAAAAAATAGAAGTAAAAAAAACTTCTACTCAATCAGGTAAATACCTTAGTCAGGATAAAATCAATCCTGTTTCTCTTGCAGAAATAGAACAAGTTTCAGAAAAGCGAATAAAAACAATAAGTGAAGAGTTTAACCGTGTATTAGGTGGGGGAGTTGTAGAAGGAGAAGTAATTTTGCTAGCAGGAGAACCCGGAGTTGGTAAATCTACTTTGCTACTGCAAATAGCATTGTCTAATAACACGTTGCCAATTCTTTATGTAGCAGGTGAGGAAAGCTTGTTGCAAATAAAACTGCGAGCAGGACGATTAAATGTGTTTCAAGATAACACTACACTTTTTACCACAGAAAAAAATGTAGAACAGATATTAAATATTGCTAAAGAGAAAAATTCAGGTTTGGTCATTATTGATTCTATACAAACCGTTTATGCTTCCGATAATGATTTTTTACCCGGGAGTGTTTCCCAAATAAGAGCATCTACACAAAAGATTATAGAATTTGCAAAAGAAACAGGAACAGCATTTATATTGGTAGGGCACATAAATAAAGACGGAGCTGTAGCCGGTCCTAAAGTTTTGGAACATATGGTAGATGCGGTATTTAATTTTGAAGGTGACCGTAATTTACATTATAGATTATTACGACCGATAAAAAACCGTTTCGGAGCTACTACGGAGCTTGGAGTATTTGAAATGCAATCAAATGGCTTGCGGGAAGTTACTAATCCGTCTGAGTTTTTGATGAACAGAACAAGAGATGAGAGTGGCATTGCAATAGCTACAATAGTTGAAGGGCATAGGATTTTTTTCATAGAAATACAAGCTCTTGTTACCCCATCTGTTTATGGTAGTCCACAAAGGGTAGTTACAGGATATGACCCTAAAAAATTGAATATGCTTTTGGCAGTATTAGAAAAACGTAATAAGTTCAAACTTGGTAATAAAGATGTGTTTCTAAATATTGCAGGTGGCTTAAAAGTTACGGATACAGCAGCTGATTTAGCAGTGGTGGCGGCATTGGTTTCTTCATATATAGATAAGCCAATACAGGAAAATGTAGTGTTTGCTGGAGAGGTTGGATTATCCGGTGAAATAAGACCTGTGAAGCGATTACAAGACAGGATAAATGAGGCGGATAAATTGGGATACAAAACCTTTGTATTGGCAAATGTTAATAATAATATACGGGACATATTAAAAAATAAAAAAATACATCTTATTTTTGTGGAGAAAACTTTTGAGTTGTTTCAAAAAGTTTTTAGATATTAAATGCCGTGATAGTAAATGGGTTATGTAGATATTTTTATTAAAACATTTTTACTTGGAATAATAGTTTCTGCTCCAATGGGACCTATGGGACTTTTGGTGGTGAGAAGGACATTGAATAGAGGAATGTTTTGGGGTTGGGTTTCGGGACTTGGTGTCGGAATGGCGGATATTTTGTTTTCTTTGATTGCTTTGTTTGGAGTTTCTTCAATAAATATAAGCATAGAGTCTAAATGGGTGCGTATAGTTGGTGCTATTACTTTGATTATTGTTGGCTTTTTTATGATGAGAGCGAATACTGTTTCACAAGTGAGAAAACCAATATCAGGAAAAACTTTTTATAAATATTTTTTATCTGCCTTTATGCTGGCTCTTACTAATCCAGTAATTATTTTGTTTTTTGCTGCATCTTTTGCAGCTATGGGAGTAATTCCTTCTTCTATGGATACCATGAGGTATGTGATAGTATTGTTAGGTGTGATAGCGGGAGTGGTTACTTGGTGGACTCTGATTACTTTTATTTTAAGTTATTTTAGGAAAAAAATAAGTTTGAGGACATTAGTCGTTATAAATAAAATTTCCGGAATAATAATTTTTATTTTGGGTGTGTTAGCTTTGATAAGTGTATTTTTAAATATTAAAATATAATATATGAAATTCGAAGATATAAAGATGATAGTTTTTGACCTTAACGGGACATTATCTAATTATGGGCGGATAGACTTGAATATAAGAGAGTTATTTAATATTTTGCATCAAAGAGGTATAAAAACAGTAATGGTTACTTCTGACCAACGTCATACTGCTAATTCTATTGCTAAAAAGTTAGGGGTGGAATATGTTGTTGCTGAGTCTGCCGTAGATAAAGGTAATTATGTAAAAGAAAATTGTAAAAAAGATATTACTGTGGCAATAGGGAATGCCCGTAATGATATTCCTATGTTTGAGTGTGCGGGGCTCTCTATCGTAACCTTGCAGTCCGAAGGTATTCATACCGAAGTACTTAAATATGCCGATGTAGTAGTACCATCATTTAAGGATGCTTTAAATTTGCTGATAGACAAAGACACATTTGAGTCTACATTGAAAGAATAACCATTATTTTGATATTATCACAAATTCTGTACGACGGTTTTTAGCTCTGCCTTCTTCTGTTGTATTGGGGGCTATAGGTTGTGTTTCGCCAAATCCTTTGGCATAGGCTATTCTGCTTGGTTTTATACCACTAAATATTAGGTAATTTCTTACTACTTCTGCTCGTTTTTGAGATAGTTCCAAATTACTTTTTGCGTCTCCGACATTATCTGTATGTCCCTGTATTCCAATTTTTATCTTGGGATTTTCTTTCAAGAATTCCACAAAGTTGTCAAGAATAAAATAACTTGCTTTATCCAGTTTAGCACTATTGGTGGCAAAATGAATATCATTTATTTTTACTTTTTCTCCTACTTTGATAGGACGCATTTCCATTTTTACTTCAACAGGAGAACTGTATAATTTAGCTGTTCGAGGTGTTATGTATTTGGTGGCAAAAGCATAGTCTTTTTTCTTTACTTTTAATAAAAATTCATCTGTTTCTTTTTCTGTGGCTATTGCTACTGCATAGTCTCCGGTAGATTTATTTACCATACCTTCTACTTTTTTGTGTGTTTGGGCATTTACTATTTCTACTTTTGCATCTGTAATTGGCTTCCCGTCTTCGTCTATTAATTTTCCTTTTACAAATAATACTTTTTTGGGTCTTGCTCCTTCGTATAAATCAAATGTATATATATCCCAACCACCGTCTTCATTCAATTTGTTAGAGGAGAAATATGCTTTTTCACCGTTTGTGCTTACTATAAATCCTAAATCATCCCCTTCTGTATTTATTGGATAACCGATGTTTTTAGGTTTTGTCCATTTACCATCTTTGTATTGAGAGAAATATATGTCAAAACCTCCCATACCATTACGACCATCAGATGTGAAGTATAATGTTTGGCTGTCTGTATGAATAAAAGGAGATTTTTCATTTTTAGATGTGTTTATTGTTGGTCCTATGTTTTTTGCTTTGGTCCATTTATTATTTTTGAAGTGTGAAACATAAATATCACAAGTTTGGTTATCAAGGTTAAAACCTATATTGGACGGGCGAATGCTTGCAAAATATAATGTTTTGCCATCTGCACTTATGGAAGGTTGACTTTCCCATGTGTTTTGTCCGTTTATGGCAGGTCCTAAATTCTCTAATTGTGACCATGAACCGTTTTCATTGTGTGAAACATAAATATCACAATTTTTGTATGGACGTCCTCCAACTTTTACAAATTTGCATATGGTAATGTATATGTGTGCATTGTCTATGGTGATACTACAAGCTCCTTGGTCGATACCCTCTTGGTTAAAAGGAGCCGGCATTGCTGTTCCTCTGTCAAATCTTTCATAAGAAGAGTTAACAGGTGTAGTTCTTTTGCTGTAATTGAATTCATCTACCCAGCGTTTTGTCTGGGTTTCTTTATCAAGTTTGGCGTATCTGCGTGTAAAGAATGCTAATTCTCCGTCTGGAGAGATAAGTGGTAGAAATTCATCTTGTTGTGTGGAAATATCATATAGTTTATGGGGATCAAAAGGTACGGGGTGTTTTACCAAAAAGGCGATTTTTTGCATTTTGGATAAATATGTTTTTACTTCCTTTTTTTTATCAAAGTCATTTTTATTGTTTTTTTGGAATATTTCAAAATAGTCAATTGCTTTTGCATAGTTTTTACGGGAATAATTATATTTACCAAGGTAATAAAAGGATAGGAAATCGGATGTACTTGGACAGTATTTCAAAACTTTTTCAAAATATTTAACAGCCGAATTGTAATATCGTGTAGCATTTACAGCTTTGCGATAATCGTTGGCAGCGTCTTTTGCTTGTTGCCATTTCAATTGTCCAAGTTGAAAATACACTTCTGCAAAAGCAGGTTCTATTTTTTTTGCTTCGTTTAGTGCTGTGCGTGCGTCCCTGTTGCGTCCCATTGATAAATAGTTTAGGGCTTTTTTGTATAATTTAATAGCTTTTTTTTTATTTACAGGTTCGCAATGTGATAGGTCTATCTTATTTTGGGCAAAAAGATTGCTTGTTAATAATATAGTTAAAAAGAAAATAGAATTTATTTTAAGTAAAGTTTTTGTCAAGGCTTAAAATATTTTTTTTGATACACTATGGTATCCAAGGCATATTTCACTTCAGCTCCAAGTTTTCCGGAATCATTGTATATTTTCCAAATTCCTTCTTTTAATCCTTGTTTGTAATAGCCATTATAGAATAATTTACCATTTTGTTTATATACCTTTATTTCTCCATCTGTAAGTCCATTTTTGAAGTGTGCAATGCTTTTTATGGCTCCATTTTCAAAATAGGAAACCCATTTGCCTTTGCGTTTGTGTTCAGGAGTGTATTCTCCTTCCAAGTATATTTTTCCGTTTGGATAATAAATAATTTCTTTGAAATCGTGAGTTTGTTTATTGGTAATTCTAACCTTTTTAGGTTTTCCATCTGGATATTTTTCTACAATTTCTTTTATTAAATCTTTTTCTTTTGCTTGTGTGCTTTTGTTGTTGCAACTATTATTTGCTATAAATAGAGAAAGTATTATGGCAGCATATATAAATATCTTATGGTTCATTTTTATTTTTTCTTTTTATGTTTAGGTTCTTTTACAACTACCGTTTTGCCAAAGTCGAATATTGAAAAATGCAAATAGCGTTTTGGATTTTCTTTTATATCACGCATTAGCAAGTCCAGGTCTTTTGCAGATTTTTGCAAGTTATAATACAAGGTGTCGTTATTTGCAAGTTGTCCCATTGTGCCTTCTCCTTTGTTTATTTTATCCAAGAGAGCATAGGTTTGATTTAGGGTTTGGTTTGTTTTTTCTATAGTTTGCACAAAATTTATTTTTGCTATACTGTCTGATATTTGGTCAAAGTGTTGAATTATAGCAGTTATTTTATCATTGTTTTCTTTTAAGTTTTGTGTGATAGCAACAATGTTGTCCATAATGAGAACTACTTTGCTTTTTTCATTGGTAAGTAAGGTGTCAAATGTGAAAGTTGTTTTTTCTAGCTGTCTTACAGTGTTTTTTATACTTTCAAATGATGTTTGTAGGTTTCGTCTTGTTTTTTTGTTAAAAATGTTTTTTACTATTGTGGCGGCAGTGTCAAATGATGCGATTAAGTCTTCTGCTTTCTTTTTTAATGGAAGTATTTGTGCATTTACTTGTTCTTTCAAGTCTTGTTCTATTTGTCCTTGTATAGTGTCGCCGTTTTTGAGATAATGATTGCTGTTGGAGTAAATAATTTTTACGGCTTTGGTTCCCATTATATCTACACTATAGATTTGAGCAATAGAAGAATCTGGAATGGGATAGTCTTTTTTTATAGATAATTTTACAATTACTCCGGAATAATCAGGTTTTAGTTTTATTTCTCGTACTTGTCCTATGGAGAAGCCATTGATTGTTACTAAATTAGAAGGTTTTAGTCCGCTTGCATTTTCATATTCTACATAGTATATGTTATCTCGTGTAAAAATATTTATTCCTTTCAGGTAATTTAATCCCCAAATGAATACAGCTACTACTATTATTGCAAATATTCCAATTATTATAATGTTTTTTCTTTTCATTATTTATTGTTTTTTTCCATTTTTTTTGCTTTTCGCAAAGGTATTCGGTCCCCTTCTTTGTCAAATGCGACTAAGAATGCATCTTTGAAATCTTTTTTTACTTTTTTGTAATATTTGTTTATTTCTTTGTATGTGTGAGTGTTTCCATAATAGTATTTATAAAGACCGTCTTTGATCTTTTTTACTTCTATTAGACTTTTATCAAGGTTTTTGAAAGCAGGGTCTCCAAGATTTGTAATTTTTGATGCGGTAAGAAATTGTATTTTGTATGTTACAGGATATTTTTTTGTGTTTTCTTGTTTATTCAGTTTTTTGCCTTCTGCTTCTATGCTTTCTTTATATTCCTTAAATGCTTTGAATATTGCATAAGCTAGTTCTTTTTGTCCTTTAGACGATGTGATGTATTTTGCTTCTTGTGGGTTGCTTATAAATCCTGCTTCAATCAGGACACTTGGCATAGCTGTTTTCCACAAAACGAGGAATCCTGCTTGTTTTACCCCTCTGTCTAATCTATGAGCAGTGTTTTTGAAATTTTTTTGAACTAATGATGCTAATTTGAGGCTTTGATCAAGATAGGCATTTTGGAATAATGAGAATATTATACTTGCTTCTGGTGAATTAGGATCAAATCCATCGTAACGTTTTTTATAATCTATTTCTTGAAGTATCACTTGGTTTTCTTTTTTTGCTACTGCTAAATTTTGTTTTGTTTTGTATAATCCCATTACATAAGTTTCTGTGCCGTATGGTTTGGAACTTGGGTTTGAATTTATGTGTATTGATATAAAAAGGTCTGCATTGTTTTTATTTGCAATTTCTCCTCTTTTGTATAATTCTACAAAAACATCTTTGTCTCTTGTAAGTATTACATTTACATCTGGAAGGCTATCGTTTATATATTTTTTTAGATATTTAGCAATTGCAAGAACGATATTTTTTTCTTTACCGTATTTTGACATTGCTCCTGGATCTTTTCCTCCATGTCCTGGGTCTATAACGAGTGTTTTTACTTCATATACATTCTTTTGTGCAAATAATAAAGGTGTGTTATATAGATATAGAACCGATAGAGTAAGCAACAAGTATATTTTTTTTAAATCCATTACAAAAAAATTAGTTAGTTTTGACCTTTATTTTTGCTTCATACAATAATAGTGCAAAAATACTTATTATATTGAAAAAAATATTTAAACATACATTTCTTTTTGTTATTTTTATTTTATTGGTCGGTAAAATAACAATTGCACAACCTCCAGATACTTTAAAAACGGCGGATAAAGATACTATTGTGCAAAAAACACAAAAAAGTGATTTAGATGCTCCTGTGTTTAGCAAAAGTGCCGATTCGTCTGTTATAGATTTGAAAAATAACAAAATGATTTTGGTGGGTAATGCAGAAATAAAGTATAAAGATGTATCTGTGAGTGCGGATTATATGGAGTTTGATTTTGGTAAAAAAGAGATATTGGCAAAACCTATTGTAGATAGTGTTGGACATGTTTTGGGTAAACCTCATTTTAAAGATGAAAATGATGAGTTTGATGCCGATGAAATTCGGTATAATTTTGATACAAAGAAAGGAATAGTAAAAAATGTAAGGACAAAAGAGGGAGAAGGTTATTTGATAAGTACTAAAACAAAGCGTTTACCCGGAAATATAGTATGTTTAACGGGTGGTAAATTTACTACTTGTAATTTGAAGCATCCTCATTTCTATATTTATTTAACCAAAGCAAAAGTAATTCCCAATGATAAGATAGTGTCGGGTCCTGCTTATTTGGTGCTGGAAGATGTTCCACTTCCCATATTTATCCCGTTTGGTTACTTTCCGAATAAGAAGGGGCATGCTTCGGGTGTTATTTTGCCGGAATATGGCGAAGAACGAAATAGAGGACTTTTCTTGAAAAACGGGGGGTGGTATTTTGCTTTGAATGATTATGCAGATTTATTGCTTACGGGAGATATTTATTCTTTGGGAAGTTGGGGTGCACATTTGCAAAGTAATTATAAGGTTCGTTACCGTTTTTCAGGTCTTTTCAGATTTGATTATTCTAAGATAATAATTTCGGAGCCTGATTTGCCTGATTATCAAAATATAAATTCTTATTGGATAAAATGGCGTCATAATCAAGATAACAAAGCTAATCCTACCAGTAGTTTTAGGGCTAATGTGAATATGGGGTCTTCTTCTTATGGGAGGTATAGCGGACAGAATTTTAATCAAAGATTACGAAGTACTGTGCAGTCTAACATTGCTTATTCAAAACGTTTTCCTAATAGTCCGTTTAGTATGTCTGTAAATTTGCGTCATTCTCAAAATATGGTTGATAGTACTGTGAATTTTAGTTTACCTGAATTGAGTTTTAATGTAAGACGATTTTATCCTTTTAAGAGAAAAAACGGTGTGGGGAAACGACGCTCTTATGAAAAAATAAATCTTTCTGTAAGTGCTAATTTCAAAAATACAATAAAGGTAAAAGAAAGAAATTTATATAAGGTTGGATATTTGAATAATTATAAGAATGGTATAAAGTATAGTGTACCAATAAGTTGGAATACCAAAGTGCTAAAATATTTTAATTTCTCCCCTTCTGCAAGATGGACGGAAAGGTGGTATTTTAGGTCAATTCATAAGCATTTGCGAGATAGTGTTTTGGTTACAGATACCGTAAACGGTTTTGTGCGGGGATATGATTATTCTTTCAACTTACCTGTATCTACTAATATTTATGGGTTTTATTCTTTTTTATCAAAGAAAAAGAATCCTAAAATAAAGGCTATTCGCCATATGATGACTCCTAAAATCTCTTTTAATTATCGCCCTGATTTTTCACAATCCAGATATGGTTTCTATGAGCCTGTCCCCGGTGATACTTTAGGCAAGTTGTATTCTATATTTGGAGATGCAATTTTCGGTGCTCCTCCTACGGGGAAATATGGAGCTGTAAATTTATCGCTAGGTAATAATGTGGAAATGAAGATGCGTCAAGGTAGTGATACTTCGGAAACTTATGTGAAGGTGCCTTTGATACAGAGTCTTAATTTTTCTACCAATTATAATTTGGCTGTGGATAGTATGAATTGGTCCCCAGTGAATATAACGGGAAGAACACGACTTTTCAAAATGTTTGATGTCTCTTTTAATGGACAAATAAATCCTTATAAATTGGATAAAAACGGCAAGGTGATAAATGCTTTGTTGTGGAATGAATATAAAATAGGTAGATTGACTAATATGGCTACGTCACTTAATTTTAATATTAGCAATAAAACTTTTAGGGAAAAAGGACAGCAGGATAAGAAAAATTCTGAAAAGGATGATTTTTACAGTTATTCCGATATTGATTGGCAAATGAGTGTGAGTTATGTTTATCAATATAGTAAGCCGTTTTTGATGGCACAAAAATTACAAACATTGAGGTTGTCTGGTAATATCAAACCTACTTCACGCTGGAGAATTGATTTTACGTTTGGTTATGACCTTATAAACAAGAAGGTTACTTATCCTTCATTTATGATTTATAGAGATTTGCATTGTTGGGAAATGAGTTTGAGAGTTATACCTTTTGGAGCTTATCAAAGTTATAATTTTACTATAAAAGTAAAAGCAAGTATGCTTCAAGATGTAAAATATGAACAACGTCGTAGTTGGATGGAATATTTGTAGAATAAAAAATGGAAGGCTTGAGAGTCTCCCATTTTTTATATGTTTTTGTGTTTATACTTTATTTATTACCACAATTTCTCATTCCCTTTTGTCTTTTATTCATCATCATTTTTTTGTGTCTCATTCCCATTTTGTCAAAATATACCTTTTGTTCATCTGTAAGGAGTGCTCTTATTTGCATTCTTGCATGAATATTTTCTTTCATCATTTTTTCTTTCAAACCTGATATTTCATTTATGGTTTTATCCACTTCTTTTTGGTCCGGATTGTCTTGTGTTGTAAGTACTTTTAAATGTGCTCTTTTTTCTTGAAGCAAGTTCCTGTATTCTGTTGTTTTCTTTTGTCTTTCTATCCAAATATTTTTGATGTCGGTTTTTTGTTTGTCTGTTAAATTCGGGATTTTGTTAAGTATTCTTGGTTGTGCCGGCTCTTGTTGTATTTGGTTTTTGCTTCCCGGCTGTGCCATGCTGAAGCTAACGCTTAATAACATAATTGTTAATAGTCCAATAATTTTTTGTGTTTTCATAGTTTATAAGTTTTTGTTTGTTTGATATATTTGACATTGTATTTTGCTAAAGGTTTAATTTTTTAGTAAAAAAGTTTTATTAAGAAGAATGAGGCAAACATTGATGATTTGCATATATCTATGAGGGGAGGGGTATGATGATGGAGTAATAAAATGCAATAATTAAGTGAGGTTGGGTTTTAATTTGTTGTTTATGATTTGAGAGACAGGAAAAGGATATAAACAATTTTTTTGTTGATAATATCATTTTGTATCAAAAAAAATGTAATCTTTGCAGTACGAAAATCATTGTGGGGTGCCTTAATATTACGGGCTGAGATCATACCCATTGAACCTGATCCGGATAATGCCGGCGAAGGGACAATGAGAAAATGATTGACACCTAAGTTTTTAACTGCAGTTATATTTGTTTTAGCCTTTTTCGTAACATATTAAGACACTCCTACAAATGTTTAAAAAATTAAAGTATGACAAGAAGAGTAATTTTATTGCCGTTTTTTATCATTCTAGGAATGATAGCGGCACAAGCACAAACATTTGTAGTGAAAGGAGTAGTAACAGATACCAAAGGTAAATTGGTTGCTAATGCTTCTGTTGCAATTAAAAATACTTATTATGCAACAATTACAGATGCTAAAGGGAATTTTAATTTGAAATTAAAAAAAGGGAATTATACTCTTGTAGTGGGGCATGTTAGTTATAAAACTTACGAGCAAACCATTGATGTAAACAAAGATTTGAGTTTAAAAATTGTATTGAAGCCAAAAGCATATATTACAGATGAGGTAATAGTTTCGGCTCAAAAGGCGGAGAAGGAAATTCCGCTTCCTAAAACAAATATTCCTAAAAAGAAACTTGAAAAGCTGAATGTAGGACAAGATATGCCTTTTGTGTTGAGGACAATGCCTTCGGTAGTGGTAACTACAAATGCAGGTAACGGAGTAGGATATACAGGTATTCGTATTAGGGGGATAGATAGTCGTGGAATAAATGTTACTATAAATGGTATTCCGTTGAATGATGCAGAGTCACAAGGAGTGTGGTGGGTGGATTTGCCTGATTTGGCAGCCAATACGGAAAACATACAAATACAACGAGGATTAGGTACTTCTACCAATGGAACTGGTGCTTTTGGTGCAACAATCAACTTGCAAACTACGGCAACGAGTAAAAAACCTTATGCTCAAGCAAATTTTAGTGGAGGTTCTTTCAATACTTTCAGAGAAAACATAAAAGCGGGAACAGGGCTTATAGATAGTAGTTTTGCTTTTGACTTAAGTATGTCAAAATTAAATAGTGACGGATTTGTAGATAGAGCATTTTCCGATTTAAAATCACTTTCGTTTACAGGGTCCTATTATGGGAAAAAGAGTTTGTTGAAATTTGTATTGCTCACAGGTAAAGAAAAAACATATCAATCTTGGTATGGTGTGCCGGTAGAGGTTCCTGATGCAAGTGATATAAATCCCATAGATTCTATAAAAGATTTTAGAGAAAATCCGTATAAGTATGATAATCAGACTGATAATTATCAGCAGGACCACTATCAAGTTCATTATGCAATAAATTTTACTGATGAATTATCTTTTAAAGTATCTGCGTATTATGTTTATGGAAGAGGTTATTATGAAAATTATAAAGAAGGAGCTTCTTTGTCTTCATATTTTGGCCGTCCTGTAGTTGTGCCAAATACTACCGATACCATTTATAGTTCCGATATAGTAAATCAAAAGTGGTTAGATAATGATTTATATGGATTAACATATTATTTGAAATATAACAATAATTATATTAATATAATGGTTGGAGGAGGGGCAAGTATGTATGACGGTAGGCATTTTGGTAAACTTATTTGGGCTCAATGGTTTGGAGAAAACAATATGAAAACGGATAGTTTGATACAAAAAGATTATGAGTGGTATAGAGGATATGGAGATAAAGGAGATTATAATGAGTTTGCTAAGATAAATTGGTTTGCTACGGAAAAATTAAATTTTTATGCGGATATGCAAGTGAGGGAAATAAAATATTCTTTAAACGGGAAAACAGATGCTAATTTACAGTATAAAGACAATATAAATTATACATTTTTTAATCCGAGATTGGGGTTGTCTTATGATATTTCTTCAGGTATAAATGCGTATGCTTATGCAGGCATTGGACACCGCGAACCTATGCGTTCTGATTTTATAGATCATCTAAATTTTTCTAAGAAATTGGTTCCCGAAAAACTTTTGGATATAGAAGCAGGTTTGAATTACAGCAATAAACGGATGAAAGCAAATATTAACTTGTATGATATGCAATATCATGACCAATTGGTAAATACTGGTAAATTAAATGATGTAGGAGCACCTATAAGAATAAATGTGCCGGAAAGTTATAGAAGAGGTATAGAAATAGATATGTCTGCCAAAGTGATGAAAAAATTGGAATGGGCTGTGTCTGCTACTTTGAGCCAAAATAAAATAACGAAAGGTTTTTCTCTGTTTTATGATCATTATGATACTAATTGGATTTGGGTTGATCAAGTGGCTGATACATTTTCTACCGGAGTTATCCCATATTCTCCCAATGCTATTTTAGGCACATACTTTTTGTATACGCCTTTTAAAGGATTAGAAGTTTCGGTATATGCCAAATATGTATCTTCACAAAGTCTTGATTTGTCGGGATATAAACAACGGTCTATACCAGCATATCATACCGAAACATTTAGAATAGCATATTCTAAGCATTTTGATAAAGTAAAAGAATGGACAATATTCTTTACATTAAATAATTTCTTGAGTAGCAAGCCATTTGCTACAGACGGCTGGATATATACCTATGTATTTGGTAATGAAAAATACAATGACTTTGGATTTTATCCGGAAGCTCCTATGTTTTTTATGGCAGGAACTTCTATAAAATTTTAATTTTTTAAGTTTTTCTGATTTTAT
Organism: uncultured Bacteroidales bacterium; assembly: GCA_964421355.1. Taxonomy (GTDB): domain Bacteria; phylum Bacteroidota; class Bacteroidia; order Bacteroidales; family JALTDM01; genus JALTDM01. Next base: position 21,167 of record CAYQWX010000011.1, on the reverse strand, counting down.
TCAGGTTGCTTGACTAAATAAAATGTTGGGCAACCTGTTTTTTTAGTATGAATCTACATCTACGATTATTTCTACCGACGAAGCAAAAGGTTTGGTTTGTATATTGGTTATTGTTTGTTTTATTATTGTGAGATTGTATTTTATGTGGTTATTTATTTTAACTGCAATTTCAAAATAATATTTATTTCTTATTCGGGATATTAAAGCGGGAGCAGGACCTTTTACCACATTGTTGCCTAAATGTTTTGAAAGTGATTGTGCTATGGTATTTGCTATATGCAGTGTTTTACTGTAATCTCTGTGTCTCACAATTATTTTTACAAAATGGGTAAATGGTGGATAACCGAATTTTTGGCGTTCTTCTAATTGGTCTTTGAAAAATCTCGAATAATTGTATTCTATTATTTGCTTTATTAAAGGGTGCTGCGGTTGTGCTGTTTGTAATATTACAAGTCCTTGTTTACTTTTTCTGCCTGCACGTCCGCTTACTTGCAATATTAGTTGAAATGTGTGTTCGTAAGCTCGGAAGTCGGGGAAATTTATCATGCTATCCACATCTATAACTCCAACTATGCTTACATTTTCAAAATCTAATCCTTTTGTTACCATCTGTGTTCCTATAAGTATGTCAATTTCTTTATTTTCAAACGATTGTAATAGTTTTTCATGGGCTTTCTTTTTTCTCATACTGTCTAAATCCATACGACCAATATGTGCTGTAGGGAAAAGAATGCTTGCTTCTTCTTGTACTTTTTCTGTTCCTACGCCATTGTTTAATATCATTTCTCCTCCACATTCAGGGCAACGGACTGGTATAGGTTCTGTATAGTCACAGTAATGGCATACCAATTTATTTTTTTCTTTATGATATGTAAGACTTACATCACATCTGTGACATTTTTCTATATATCCGCATTTGGTGCATATTGCATAAGGAGCATATCCTCTGCGGTTTTGAAATAAAATAATTTGTTCTTTGTTTTTTAATGCTTCTTCTATTCTGTTGATTAGTGTAGAAGAAAAAGAAAAACGGTTTTTTTTCTCTTTCCACTCTTTTTTCATATCTACTATTTCAAATGCGGGAAGTTTTACATTTCCAAAACGCTCTTTGAGTGGGACATATCCATATTTCTTTTTTATTACTGCATTGTAATATGATTCTAATGATGGAGTAGCCGAACCAAGAAGTACTTTTGAGTTAAAGATATTTGCAAGTACTATGGACATATCTCTTGCATGGTATCGGGGATTTGGTTCAAATTGTTTGTAAGTGTTTTCGTGTTCTTCATCTACAATGATAAGACCGAGATTGTTGAAAGGTAGAAATATTGCGGATCTTACTCCGAGTATTATATTTAATCCTTTACCATTTAATATTGCATTCCATACGGTATAGCGTTCCGTATCACTTGATTTAGAATGATAAATGCCTACTTGATTTCCAAAACTTTTTTTAAGTCTGTTTATTATTTGTGCAGTTATGGCTATTTCGGGTAAAAGGTATAGTACTTGTTTACCTGCTTGTAAGGTTTCTTGTATCAAGTGTATGTATATTTCCGTTTTGCCACTTGATGTTACTCCATGAAGCAGGGCTACTTTTTTTGTTTGAAATATTTTTTTTATTTGGTTTAGTGCTTTTTGTTGAGATGGTGATAGTATTGATATTTTATTTTCACCTTCATTTGCATATATGTTATGAGTTTCTTCTTCTTTTTCTATAAATATTTCTTTTTTTAATAAAGATTTATATGCGGAAGGTGATTTTTTTACAGTAGTTAAATCTACTTTTTTTATGATAGGATTATCATTGTGGAATGCTTTTGTCTTTTTTATAAACTCTAATAAAATAATTTGTTGTGCAGGTGCTTTTTCCAGTTTTCCTACGAGGTTGTTTAATGTGTTTCTTTCTTTATATTTGTTGTTTAAGGTAATTACCTTTTCGGTTTTTACTATTTTTTTATTTCTTATTTTAGATTCTATTGATAGATATCCTTTTTGTGATAAATCATTTATAATTTTTTTTAATCCTTTTATTTTTAAATCATTTTCCAATACGGAGATAGAGGTGGCATTATGTTCCAATAGAAATGATAGTATTTTTTTTTCTTTATCGGATATATTTTCGGGAAGGGAATTTATAGTTGGTATTATTATTAAATGACTTTCCAGTTTTAGTGCAGAGGGGAGTGCGGCATTCATTACATCACCGAGAGAACATAAGTAATAGTTGGCTAACCATTGCCAAAATTCAAAGTTTTTACTGTTTACTATGGGGTTTTTGTCTAATATTTCTAATAAAGGCTTAAGTTTATAAGAGGAAGTTTCTTTTTTTTCTTTGTTAATGTTTACTATTAAGCCGCTGTAAGTTTTTGATTTGCCAAGAGGAACTAATACTCTTATGAAAGTTTTTATTTTATCTTCAAACTCTTTTGGTACGAGGTATTCATAGGTAGTTTCTACATTTATGGGCAGAAGTACATCTACTGTCATTATGTTTATTGTATTTTTTTCATTGTGCCATATTTGCTAAATATATTTTTATCCAGCATTTTTTCAATAGTGGCAGAATCGGTTTGAGTAATTATTATTGTTGTTTTATCCGTTAAAATGTATGGAATATTAAGTTTTTCTAACTTATCAATTGTTTTTTGTCCAAATTCAATTGTATAGAATTGCAGTTTATTCCGTTTTTCTTTTATTGGAACAACGAACCAGTATAGTTTCTCATTGTTTTTGTTGCCTATATTAAGACACCAAAATTTATTATTTAGCTTTCTTAAAAAAACTGTGTCGTTTAAATTTATTTTTTGTCTTTTGCCTAATACATCTATAGTGAAGTATTTTTTTTCTATTCGGATGGTATCATTCTTACTTGTTATGTAATTGCCAATCCATTTTTTGGGGAAATAGGTTATGTTATTTTGGTGTGTAGGCACAGGAGCCTTAAACCCAACAGTAGAGCAAGAATAAAAGCCTAATATTGTGAGTGTTAAAAATGATAATGAAAGTAATTTTTTCATTTTCTTTTTTATTTGAGAATATCTACTTTCCCTACATGTTTTTCTGCATGATAAGATGAGCGAACCAAAGCTCCACTTTCTACAAATTCAAAACCTTTTTCAAGAGCAACTTTTTTATATTTATTAAATTCATCTTCGGATACATATCTGTGTACAGGTATGTTTTTAGGAGTTGGTTGTAGATATTGTCCGATTGTAATTATTTTGCATCCTATGGTAAGTAAGTCGTCAAATACTTCATATATTTCTTTTTCTGTTTCGCCAAGTCCTACCATAATACCAGATTTTACGGTAGCTCCTTTTTTATGCAAATAATCTAATACAGCCAAACTTCTATCATATTTTGCTTTGGAACGTATTTGGGGAGTAAGTCTTTTTACTGTTTCCAAATTGTGTGATATTATATCAGGGTTTGCACTTAATACTATGTCAAGGGCTTTCTTATCAAAACTAAAATCGGGAATAAGTACTTCTATGGTTATGTCTGGATTTAATTTTTTTATGGTAATTATTGTTTTTGCCCAATGGGTTGCTCCACCGTCAGGTAGGTCGTCTCTATCTACTGATGTGATTACGGCGTGCGATAATCCCATCAATTTTATAGCTTCCGCTATTTCTTGTGGTTCATTCTCGTTTGGAGGTAGTGGTTTTCCTGTGGCTACGGAACAGAATTTACATGCTCTGGTGCATATATCTCCTAAAATCATAAATGTTGCAGTGCCTCGTCCCCAGCATTCTGCAAGGTTTGGACATTTACCGCTTTCACATATTGTATGTAGGTGGTGTTGATGTACAACTTTTTTTACTTTTAAATACTTTCCGCTTCCTGCAAGTTTTATTTTGGGTTTATTTGGTGATATTCCTCGTTTCATGATTAAAAAACTTATCTATTTACTGTAATTGATTCTTTTTTCCGATGCTTTACCATAACGGTAGGCAACAAATAAAGATAAAAATATGTTTGTGTTTTTTGTGTTTGCCATTATTTCTATTGGTTTGGGAAATACATCGAGTTGTATTCCGCATTCCACGCTATTGATAACATAACTATTGTCACTAAAATCAAAATTAAATCCATATCGTGCAAACAGTCCTGGGATTATTTGAGTTTCTTCTATGTGATAAAAAAAGTTTTCTTTTGAATAAATATCTGTAACCCGATGCATTGAATAGTTAAAACGTTCTGTTACAACTAATTTTACATAAGGGTCGGAAGTTGGGTATAATACTTTGTAATACACAGGTTTGATAAATCCTGCATCTGTACCAACCTGATAAAATCTATTTATAGATATTCCTCCTTTACCGAACTTGTCATACAATATTTTGAATCTTCCGTAAGAAAACCTTAATACATAAAAGTTATTCATTTTGCCGAACACGAATTTTTTTCCGCTATCAAAGTATGGGTTGGAGCGTTTTATTTCTTTTGGGTGTTTTATCTCTGCAAAATCTACTGAATATAAAGTTCTGTGGCTTCCGTCTGTTCGTTTGCCATAGTGGTAATTTAATCCCCATCCGTTTGAGTTTAGCATTATACCCACAGATTGTTCATTACGGTTAGGAAAAGGTTTTGTTGGTTCATCTTGTGCAAAGATGTGATTGCCAAATGAAAATAAAAAAATAATATTTAATAATAAAAACCTATGTTTCATACAGAAACTTATTGTTTATTAAATAACAAATATAATAATTTTATTTTACACAATTTATATCAAAATTTTCGGGGTGTTTACCAATAGCTCCTGTTTTATAAAAATTATAAAATATTTTAGAGTCTTCATTGTAGTTTCCAGATAAATAAAAAGGTTCAGTAATGGTTAGTATTTTGTTTTTATAATCAAATTTTCCCATAATAATTGGTAAATTAAGTTCTGTTGCCAATTTATAAAATCCTTTTTTCCATTTTTTTACTTTTTTTCTTGTTCCTTCGGGTGTAATATTTATAACAAAACTTTCACTTTTTTTCATTTCTTTAATTATAGGTAGTAATGAGCCTTGTGCTCCGCTTCTATTTACAGGAACTCCTCCCAGTGACCGAATAATAAATCCAATAGGAGGCTTAAACCATTGTGCTTTTATCATAAATTTTGGCTTTATACCTTGTGTGCAATAATATATTTTTCCAATAATAAAATCCCAATTGGAAGTATGTGGTGCAATTATAACAATGTATTTTGAAATATTTTTAGGTGCTTTACCAATTACTTTCCATCCTAATATTTTGTATAATATAAATTTACAGATTGTTACCATAGTTTGATTTAATACGATTTTATGCTTGCAAAAATACTCTATTTGTTATAAAAATAAGAGAGTTTTTTATTTACTATGTATGAAATTAAACATAAAGTATTAATTTTGTGATAAAATTATGTATATTATGAAGCAAAATAAGAATATATCATCTCCTCCTACTAACATAGATTGTGTCCAGTGTGTGATAAGTGAAGATTCAATTTTTTCGACATTAACTTTGCCCCAAAAAGAAAAGATAATAGAGACTCATCTATGTGAATATTACCCTAAACATTCGATTATATATAAGGAAGGTGAAAATCCTGTAGGTCTTATTTGTCTTGTGAGTGGAAAAGTGAAATTATATAAAGAGGGAATAAATAACAAGGAACAAATAGTACGACTTGTTGGCAAAAACGGTTTTATAGGTTATAGAGCTTTGTTTGCCAAAGAAAAATATAATTCTACTGCTTCTACACTGGAAGATTCAGTGATTTGCACAATAGAAAGAGATGTTGTTTTTGATATAATGCGTGAGAATCATAATTTTACTATGGAGATAGTAAAAAGACTTGCAAGTGAACTTGGCTTTTTTGCAGTGAGGTCAGTCTCTTTAACACAGAAACATATAAGAGGACGTTTGGCAGATGCACTACTTTTCTTAAAAGATACTTATGGAGTAGATGAAGAAAATAATATAAATGTGTTGTTAGCAAGGGAAGATTTGGCCAATCTTGCCAACATGACAACTTCCAATGCTATAAGAACACTTTCAAGTTTTGTAGATGAAGGTGCTATAAGGGTTAATGGAAAAGTGATTAAAATAATTAATTTATCTTTGTTGCGTAAGATAAGCGAACAAGGATAATTTTTTTCTTTTTTATCTATCATTAAAATATTGCTTATGAATAAGAAGGATCCTGATTTTTCTAATATTACCAGAGTATTTGATTTATTAACACATTTAAAGGAAAACTATCAAAAAGATGTCCTTATAGGGGCAAAAGAGAAAGGTAAGTGGAGAACATATTCTACAAATGAATTTTATAAAATGGTGCAATATTTTAGTAGTGGATTATTAGAACTTGGGTTTAGACAAGGAGACAAAATAGCCACCATTACTACAAATTTGCCGGAATGGAACATTATTGATATGGCATTTGCTCAGTTGGGAATAGTACATATTCCTATTTATCCAAATCTTTCAAAGGAAGAATATGATTTTATAATTAATCATAGTGAGTCTGCTGCCGCTTTTGTTTTTGATAAAAAACATTATGGGATATTAAATGAAATAGCTGAAAACAATAATAAAAGTGGCTTAAAAAAACATATATATAGTTTTTATCCTTTAGATGATGTGAAATGTTGGAAAGAAATTGCAGAACTTGGTGAGAAAAATTATGAAAAAAATAAAAATATAATAGAACAAATAAAGTCTCAGATAAAAGAAGATGATGTATTAACTATTATTTATACTTCGGGAACAACAGGGGTGCCTAAAGGAGTGATGTTATCACATAAAAATTTATTGTCAAATACTAAGGGCGTTTATCCTGTAATGCCTCTAACCCACAAGCATAAGTCAGTGAGTTTCTTGCCATTATGTCATGTGTATGAACGAATGGTGAATTATTTGTATATGCTAAAGGGAATTACCGTTTATTATATTGGTAATTTATCAGAGATTGCTCAGCAAATAAGGGAAATAAAGCCTGACTCTTTTAATACCGTCCCTCGTGTGTTGGAATTATTTTATGATAAAATAATGGCAAGTGGAAAGGATTTGGGAGGTTTTAAGAAAAAACTATTTACATGGGCTACAGATTTAGGATTTAATTATGATTTGTATAATACAGGATTGTGGTATAAGTTTAAATTGCAAATAGCTAGGATATTAGTATTTAAAAAGATTAGAGAAGCTCTTGGTGGTAATTTGCAGTTGATAGTATCGGGAGGGTCGGCATTACAAGTAGGCTTAGGGCGTTTTTTCTGGGCTTTGGGTATAAAGGTAATTGAAGGATATGGACTTACAGAAACATCTCCCGTATTAGCTGTGAATAGACCTAGTAAACCAAATGTGAAATTAGGCACAGTTGGTCCTGCTTTAGAAAATGTAGAAGTAAAAATAATGAAAGATGGTGAAATAGTGGCAAAAGGACCTAATGTGATGCTTGGGTATTATAAAAATGAAGAAGCAACAAAAGAAGTAATTGACGAAGACGGTTGGTTTCATACCAGTGATATAGGGTATTGGGTTGAAGATAGATTTTTGAAAATAAATGGAAGGAAAAAAGAAATATTTAAATTATCATCAGGGAAATATATCTCTCCACAACCAATAGAAAATAAATTAAAATCATCTCAAATAATAGAGCAAGCTATAGTAGTAGGAGAAAATAAAAAGTTTGCTTCGGCAATAATTTCTCCTAATTTTGATTATTTGCATTTTTATGCAAGTAAACACAATATCCATTTTCAAGATAATAAAGAACTTGTGGAACATCCCAAAGTGATACAAAAATTTAAAAAAGAAATACAAAAGATAAACGATACATTAGGGCAACATGAACAAATAAAGCGTTTTAAAGTAGTGGCAGATGCTTGGAGTTCTGCTACACGAGAACTTACTCCTACTTTAAAATTAAGAAGGAATTATCTTCATAAAAAATATGAATATGTTATTAAACAAATATATGCTACGGAAAATGAATTCTAGATGCAACCAAAGATAAAAATTCCTTTTATTGTAGCCCCCTTGTTATTTATTCTTGGTTGGGGGCTTTTTATTTCTAATTATATTCGTAATGAACATACTATTTCTGTATCAGAAATAATTACTCCTATAATGCTTGTTGTTTTCATAATATTTGCAGTAATATTATTACAAAAAACACATCCTGTAATTTCAGATAATACAACTGTTTCAATATTCTTTTTCTTGCTTACTTTTTTCCCCATATCATCACAACAACTTATAGTGCAATTATTGGTTGTTTTTATTTTCTTACTTTTCATATTTATTTCTTCACATTATACCAACTCTTTAATTTTTTTAGCAAATTCTGGTTTGTTAACGGGGATAATATTTTTATTTCAGAAAGAATTAGGGTTATTCTTATTGATTTACAATGTTTTATTTGTGTATTTTATTTTCCCTGCAGGTAAAAAAACAAAGCCGTTTTTATTGTTTTTATTGACATTTTTTGAAATAGTATTAGCATATTATATGCTTAATTATGTTTGGGAAGTGAAAATAATACCAATAGAATTAACTAGGGTGGTACAAATTAGTAATTTTATAAATATTATTATTGTTATTTTATTTTTAGTTTCTATTCCATTATCAACATACAATTTTTTAAAACTTAAAGTAAATCGTAGAAATCATATTTCTTTTGCTAATGTTGCTAATCTATTTATATTAGTTTTTTATTTTATTACCCGATTACCTGTCTTCATTTTATTCTTTTTTATACAATTATCCTTAATAGTATATTTTCAAGACAAAAAATTTAAAGAATTAAACACTGCTTTCAAAATGATAGGAATTATATATAGTTTGGCATATATCTTTGTGCAGATTGAAAATATGTTAAACTTGTAAAAAAAACTTTTGTTTAGCATAATGATATGCAGACTTATTTAATTTTTATCTTGTAATTTTGCAAAAAATTAAAATGAACTATGGAGATACAAGCAAAATACAATCCGACAATAGTAGAGGATAAATGGTATGCAAAATGGTTATCTGAAAATTATTTTCACTCGGAACCTGATGATAGAAAATCATACACAATAGTTATTCCTCCTCCCAATGTTACAGGAGTGTTACACATGGGGCATATGCTTAACAATACCATACAAGATGTGTTGGCACGATATCATCGTATGTTGGGACAAAATGTTTGTTGGGTGCCGGGTACTGACCATGCTTCTATTGCAACGGAGGCAAAAGTGGTGAATTATCTAAAAGAAAAAGGTATTGACAAAAATGATTTAACCCGTGAGGAGTTTTTAGAATATGCTTGGCAGTGGAAGGAAAAACATGGAGGAATAATATTAGAACAATTAAAAAAACTTGGTGCTTCTTGTGATTGGCAGCGTACTAAATTTACAATGGACAAAGACCTTTCGCAAAGTGTAATACATGTTTTTGTAGATTTATACAACAAAGGTAAAATATATCGTGGTGCAAGAATGATAAACTGGGACCCCAAAGCCCAAACCGCTTTGTCTGATGAAGAAGTTATCTACAAGGAAGTAAAAGGCAAATTATATTATGTAAAATATAAAATAGTTGATACCTCAGATGAATATTTAACAATAGCAACTACCCGTCCCGAAACAATACTCGGAGATTCTGCAATATGTGTAAACCCCAATGATACTCGCTACCAACATTTAATAGGTAAAAAAGTAATTGTGCCACTTGTTAAGCGGGAAGTTCCTATAATTGCCGATGAATATGTGGATATGGAATTTGGTACGGGAGCATTAAAAATTACTCCTGCTCACGATATAAATGACTATGAAATAGGAATGAAATATAACCTTGAAGTAATAGATATATTTAATGATGATGGCACGCTTAATGAAAAAGCCCAATTGTTTGTAAGGGAAGATCGTTTTAATGCAAGGGAATTAGTTGTTGATGCTCTTAAAGAACAAAACTTATTGGAAAAAGAAGAAGATTATACTCATAGTGTAGGTTTTTCCGAAAGGACAGATGTAGTAATAGAACCTAAAATATCTACGCAATGGTTCTTAAACATGAAAGATTTAGCAAAACCGGCTTTAGAAAATGTGCTAAATGAAAATATAAAATTTCATCCTGCAAAATTTGTAAATCTTTATCGCCACTGGATGGAAAATATAAAAGACTGGTGTATATCCCGTCAGTTGTGGTGGGGACACCGTATTCCCGCATGGTATTTACCTGATGGCTCGTATGTAGTGGCACACAATGATACCGAAGCACTCAAAATAGCTAAAGAAAAGAATCCTGATATAACTTTGAAGGATTTAAAACAGGATGAAGATGTGTTAGACACTTGGTTTTCATCATGGTTGTGGCCATTGTCTGTATTTAACGGTATATTAGAGCCAGATAATAAAAATTTCAAATATTATTACCCAACCGATGATTTAGTTACTGCTCCAGAAATATTATTCTTTTGGGTAGCAAGAATGATTATGGCTGGATATGAGTATGCAGGAGAAAAACCGTTCAAAAATGTGTATTTTACAGGGATAGTAAGGGATAAATTACGTCGTAAGATGTCAAAATCTCTTGGAAACTCGCCTGACCCGATAGAACTTATGAAAATATATGGAGCAGATGGAGTAAGAGTTGGTATGTTGCTTTGCTCTCCTGCGGGAAATGATTTATTGTTTGACGAAAGTTTGCCTGAGCAAGGACGCAATTTTGCAAATAAAATATGGAATGCATTCAGACTTGTGAAATCATGGCAAGTAGATGAAACCATATCTCAACCTGAATATGCAGCAGTTGCAACAAAATGGTTTGAAGAAAAACTAAAACAAACTACAAAACAACTTCGTAGTAATATTGAAAAATACAGGATATCAGATGCTTTGATGAATATATATACATTGTTTTGGGAAGAGTTTGCTTCTTGGTATTTGGAAACAATAAAGCCTCAAAATAAAATTGTAGATAACCAAACTTACGAAAAAACAATATTTTTCTTTGAAGAACTTATGAAACTTCTCCATCCGTTTATGCCGTTTATTACCGAAGAGATATGGCATTTGTTAAAAAATAGAAGTGAAAACGAAACTATAATGTTTCAGCCTTATCCGCAAGTAATAGAATATGACCAATCAATTTTAGATGATTTTGATATAGCAAAGAAAATAATAATTCAAGTAAGGAATTTTAGAAAAGAGAACAATGTCCCTAATAAACAACAACTAAAAATATTTGCTGATAATAATAGTAATTTTGATAATATATTTTCTGCTGTAATAGGAAAATTGGCAAATATAGAACCCATATCATATACTGATGCAAAACCGGATAATGCCATATCATTTTTAGTTGATACATACACTTTCTATATAATTGCAGATGTAATAGATATAGATAAGCAAATAAATAAGCTAAAAGAAGAGCTGGCTTATTACGAGGGGTTTTTAAAGAGTGTAATGAAGAAACTAAGTAATGAAAAGTTTGTAAATAATGCACCTAAACAAGTAGTGGAAAAAGAGGTTAAAAAGAAAGAAGATGCCGAAACAAAAATAAAAAGTTTAAAACAACAGTTGGAAGCCTTGCAAGTAAAATAAAATTAGGCTGTATGAAATGATTTATTTATTTTTGTATAAAAATTAAAATATTAAATAATGAGAGCTAAAGTAGTAATAGTATTTACCGTATTAATTTGTTTACATATATTTTCTTTTGCTCAGCAAGGAGTTAGCATTAATGTAAATGGGAATGATCCTGATTCTTCGGCAATATTAGATATTAATGTTACAGGAGTACATCCTCCCAAAGGAGTATTATTTCCTCGTATGACTACCGCTCAACGGGATTCTATTACTAATCCTGCAGTGGGGTTGTTAATTTATAATCTTGATTGTAATGTGTTTCAGTATTTTGATGGTACTGCATGGAATAGTATAATGTCAGATTTGCATAATTCTACTTCAGTATCAGTTAATGGCATTGCTCATATCCCATATTCGGCTTTTCCTGATACAGAGGTGTATTATGTTATTCCTTATAATCCGTCTGCGATATATCAATGGAATTTGCCTTCAGGAATGAGTATTGTTTCTGGCAATAACTCAGATACTGTTACAGTAGCAATTTCTCAAACATTTTATGGAGGGGATATTTGTGTTAGTGTTTCTAATCAATGTTTTAACCAACAAAATTGTTTAACGGTTGATACGAATTACACTTTTAATAACAGAATAGAATTTCAATATGTTGCTGATGCTACTCAAACATGGGTAGTTCCAAATAATGTGAATTTTATAAAAGTTAAGTGTTGGGGTGCAGGTGGAGGCAAAGGAGGATATGATTCTTCTGATCAAGGAGCCTATGGTGGCGGTGGAGGATTTTCCCAATCAATAGTATCCGTAATTCCTGGTGATACTTTGCTATTGTATGTTGCAGAAGGTGGAGGTGCAGGTCCTAGTGGTGTGTCTGGATCTTCTTACCATGGTGCTTCAGGTTGGGGATATGGTGTTGGTGGGCAAGGTGGTGCCCCAGGTCCTAATGGAAGTAGTGGTGCAGGTGGTGGAGGAGGAGGAAGTAGTGCTGTAATTAATAATGCTACTGCTACAATATTATGTGTTGCCGCCGGCGGTGGTGGCGGTGGTGGCAATGGTCACGATACACCTGGTAAGGGAGGTAGTAGTAATCAAAATGGAGCAAATGGTGTAAATTCAAGTGCAGTAGGAGGAGATGCTGCTGCAAATACAACTCAAGATGGAACTAATGGTGAAAATAGGAGTGATGACGGAGGTGGAGCTGGCGGCGGCGGTGGTGGATATTTGCATGGTGGATTAGGAGGTCATCAAGCCAGTTGTGATTGTGGAGCTGGTGGTGGCGGTGGTGGTGATAGTTATGGACAAATAATTATGAATGGTAATTATGAAGTACCTGGAAATACATCTGATAGTGATAGATGTTCAAATTGTGCCACAGGTGGGGGAACAGGATCTTCAGACAATGGTGGTAATGGAATAATAGTTATTTATTATTAAAATTTACAAAAAATAATAAAATTTTCATTTTTATGTAAGTAGGCAAAAGTGAAATACTTTTTGCCTACTTTTTTATTTTTACCATTTTCAAAACACAATCGTTTTTATTAAAAATAGTTATCTTTGAAAAAACATAAAATTCATAAATGTATGAAGCCTAATTATTTGCAAGAAAGACACATAGGTTTGTCTCAAGAAGATATGAAACTCATGTTGGAAGCTATTGGTTATTCCTCGTTAGATCAACTAATAGATGATACTGTACCTAAAAATATTCGTTTGAAAAAAGATTTGAATTTACCGGAACCTTTATCGGAAGACAAATATTTAGAATATGTAAAATCACTTGCAGATAAAAACAAAATTTATAAATCATATATTGGACTTGGGTATTATGATACACATACTCCGTCAGTAATATTTAGAAATATATTTGAAAATCCTACATGGTACACTTCTTATACTCCTTACCAAGCAGAGATATCTCAAGGTAGATTGGAAGCATTGCTCAATTTTCAAACAATGGTACTTTCACTTACCAAGATGGAAGTGGCGAACTCTTCTTTGCTTGACGAAGGGACAGCGGCTTGTGAGGCTATGACCATGATGCGTAATATGAGGAGTAGGAAGGCAGTAAAAGCAGGAGTTAATAAATTATTTGTTGATAAAAATATTTTTCCTCAAACATTATCAGTATTAAGAACACACGCTTACCCGTTGGGAATAGAATTGGTTGTAGATGATTATAAGAATATTATTCTTTCGGAAGAATTTTTTGGAGTTATATTGCAATATCCTGCCGGAGATGGCAAAGTGGAAGACTATAGCGATTTTGTAAAGAAAGCAAAAGAATTTGATATAAAAGTAGCAGTAGCAGCAGATTTAATGAGTTTGGTGTTATTAACTCCTCCAGGGGAATGGGGTGCTGATATTGTATTTGGTTCTACTCAAAGATTTGGACAACCTTTGGGATATGGTGGTCCTCATGCGGCATATTTTGCAGCATTAGAAAAAGACAAAAGAGTGATTCCCGGACGAATAATAGGTGTATCTGTGGATAAAAATGGTAAACCTGCTCTTAGAATGGCTTTGCAAACAAGAGAACAACACATAAAGAGAGAAAAAGCCACTTCCAATATATGTACGGCACAAGCATTACTTGCTATAATGGCAGGTATGTATGCCGTTTATCACGGAGCTGAGGGGTTAAAAGAAATAGCTTCAGGTATTCATAAAAAAGCAATAGTGCTTGAAAAAGCATTGAAAAAATTGGGATACAATCAAGATAATAAGTGGTATTTTGATACATTGAAGATAAAAACGGATAAAGTTGAAAAAATAAAAGAAATCGCTTTGTCTAAACAAATAAACTTTAATTATACGCAACAAGGATTTGTAGGAATAAGTATAAATGAAACTACTACTTATGCTGATTTAGAAGAAATTGTGGAAATATTTGCTTTGGCTTCGGGTAAAGAAAAAGTAAAACTTGATACGGAGCAAACTGATATTTTGCCAAATGAATTATTAAGAAAAGATAAAATACTTACCGAAAAGGTATTTAACCAATATCATACCGAAACGGAAATGATGAGGTATATCAAGCAGTTGGAGTCAAAAGATATAAGCCTCACTCAATCAATGATATCGTTAGGTTCATGCACAATGAAACTTAATGCTGCTACCGAAATGCTTCCTTTGAGTTGGATGGAATGGCAAAAAATACATCCTTTTGCACCTATAGAACAAGCCGAAGGTTATCAAATATTGATAAGAGAACTTGGTGATTATTTAAAAGAAATTACAGGATTTGATGCAATTACTTTCCAACCTAATTCAGGAGCAGCAGGAGAATATACAGGATTACGAATTATCAGACAATATTTTGATAAAAAAGGAGAAACCCATAGAAATATTATGCTTATACCGTCTTCTGCACATGGCACCAATCCTGCCAGTTCTGTTATGGCTGGGATGAAGGTGGTTGTGGTGGAATGTGATAAAAACGGTAATATAGATGTAGAAGATTTGAAGCAAAAAGCAGAAAAATACAAAGATGAATTAGCAGGATTTATGGTTACATATCCATCTACCCATGGAGTGTACGAATCAAGGATAAAAGAAATGGTAGATATAGTTCATGAGTTTGGAGGTTTGGTATATCTTGATGGAGCTAATATGAATGCACAAATGGGGCTTACCAATCCTGCTACAATAGGGGCAGATGTTTGTCATTTGAATTTGCATAAAACGTTTGCAAGTCCTCATGGTGGCGGTGGTCCTGGAGTAGGTCCTGTGTTGGTAAAAGAATTTTTATCACCATATTTGCCTTCCCATCCAATTGTGCAAACCAATGAAAATAAAGATGCTTTAAATGCAGTGGCAAGTGCACCTTACGGAAGTGCATACATTTTGCCTATTGCTCATGCTTATATTAGGCTTATGGGAGTAGAAGGGCTAACAATGTCAAGTAAAGTTGCAATATTAAACGCTAACTATTTGGCAAATAAGTTAAATGATTATTTTCCTGTATTGTATAAAGGAGAAAACGGTAATGTTGCTCATGAGTTTATCTTGGATTGTCGTCCGATAAAGCACGAAACAGGAATAACAGAGACTGACATTGCAAAACGGCTTATGGATTATGGTTATCATGCACCAACTTTGAGTTTTCCTGTGCATGGAACATTGATGATAGAACCTACCGAAAGCGAATCTTTGGCAGAACTTACCCGTTTTATGGAAACAATGATTTCTATATATAATGAAATAGAAGCGGTAAAGACAGGAAAATTTGATAAAGAAGATAATGTATTGAAAAATGCACCACATCCTTATGACGAATTAATGTCAGATGATTGGCAACATAAATATGGACGAGAACAAGCAGCATTTCCGCTGCCATGGATAAAAGAGAATAAATTTCACATTCCTGTAGCACGGGTAAATGATGCTTATGGTGATAGGAATTTAATGTGTACTTGTGCTCCGATAGAAGCATATAGGGAAAAAACCTTGGAAGTGAATGAATTAAAAATTTGATATGGTTATATAGAAAAAAATGTATATTTTTGTGAAAAATTGGCGGATAAATTTTTGAATGGGATTTAATGTTGTAACATATTTTGATGAATTAAAAAAAAGTGGTGAGGCTCTTTTGTATTATAAAGGAGAGATAACAGAAAATACTTCTACCGATTTGGTGGAAGAGTTGGAAAATCAAATGCACATAGTGGGAGTGAAGAAAAAAATTATTAAAAGAGTTCTTTACATTTTTATAGAAATGATACAAAATCTGTATCATCATGGTTATAAAAAAGAAGTGGAAGATTATCCGTCAAATTTTGGTATAATTCAAGTAAAATGGATTGGGGACGAAATGGTTTTATATTCTGCCAATATTGTTACATGTAAAGTAAAAAGAATTTTGAGCAAAAGAATAGA
Source organism: uncultured Bacteroidales bacterium (assembly GCA_964421355.1). Classification (GTDB taxonomy): domain Bacteria; phylum Bacteroidota; class Bacteroidia; order Bacteroidales; family JALTDM01; genus JALTDM01. The sequence continues at coordinate 4,725 of CAYQWX010000011.1, read as the reverse complement.
GCAATTAAATGTGTTGACGAAGCAGCAACTGGAAGATTTATATAAGGAGATATTGGCAAACGGCACGATGTCTTCTAAAGGAGGAGGTGGATTAGGAATGATAAACATAATAAGAAAAATCAATAATAAAATCGAATATTCATTTAAGCCTCTGAATAATGAGGAAAATTTGTACTTTTATATTTTTAAAGCAAGATTAAGTTTCTAAAAAAAATTACATTTATGAAAAGAATAGAAATAGAAGCAACAGGGAAAACACCTAAGGTAGTCTTTGACCCTAATGGGAAATTAGAATTGAAAGGGCGTTCAATACCTGAAAATTCCATAGAGTTTTATCAACCGTTAATGCAATGGTTAGATGAATATGAACAAAATCCACAAGAAAAAACAGAAGTTCATGTTCAACTGGAATATTTTAACACCAGTTCTTCAAAATGTATTTTGGATTTATTTAAGAAATTAGAGTCATTAAAAAACCAGGGAAATGATGTTGTGATAAAATGGTATTACGAAGAAGATGACGAAGATATGTTGGAAGCAGGAGAAGACTACCAATCAATAGTTTCTGTGCCATTTGAACTTATAGAAGTAGAAGTGGAATAGAATAATTTATAGATATTGTAATAATTACTTCCCGTTAGTATCTTAAAATGGGAAGTAATTATTCTTTATAGAAAATATTTATATCCTATCATTTTATAAATTAATTTTGCTGCAAAAAAATCTGATGAAGCAGAATATTCATTAGGACATAGTTCTACCACATCACAACCTACCACATTTTTTTTAGCAAAAACTTCTTTTAGTAATTGTAATGTTTGATACCACATTAGTCCTCCAGGTTCAGGAGTGCCGGTAGCAGGAAGTATAGAAGGGTCAAAACCATCCAAATCTATAGTAATGAAAACATTATCTGAAAGCTTGTCTATAACCTTAGGTATCCATGATATAGAGTTATAAATATCTTCGGCAAAAAACACTTTATTTTTATCCATTGTATCATATTCGCATTTGTCAAAACTTCTTATACCAACTTGCACAATATCTGCTACTTCTTTTGCCCGTCTCATTACGCAAGCATGATTGTATTTAGAACCGAGATATTTATCTCTTAAGTCTGCGTGTGCATCTATTTGCAATACTGATAAATCTTTGTATTCTTCTGCAAAAGCATATATAGCACCTATGCTTACGGAGTGTTCACCACCAATACCTATATAGAATTGTTGCTTGTCTATTATTTTTTTAGTTTTGTTTTTTATGTAATTTACCATTGATTTGGGAGAGATAAAATCTTTTTGAATAGGGTAGGTGTGTATGCCTATCTTATATGGTTCTGAACTTGTTTCTCTGTCAAACCACTCTAAGGCTTGGGAGGCTTCAAGTATTGCCAAAGGTCCTTTGTCTGCTCCTTTTTTCCAAGTGCTTGTTTCGTCGTATGCTATTGGTAAAATGGCAACCTTTGAGGTTGCCATTTTCTTATAAGATGAGGGAAAATCTCCAAATTTTAGCATAAATTTATTTTATCCAAGGTATGATTTTAATAATTTGTTTTTTGACACATGACGTAAACGTCTAATAGCTTTTTCTTTTATTTGTCTTACTCTTTCGCGGGTAAGTCCGAATTCTTGTCCTATTTCTTCCAGTGTGCGTTCTTTGCCATCCAAACCAAAAAACATTCTTACAATTTCTCTTTCGCGTTCACTAAGTGTTTCCAAAGCTCTGTCTATTTCTTTTCTTAGTGATTCCTGAATGAGTTGGTTATCAGTTTTGGGGATAGATGTATTGGGTAGAACATCTAATAAGGTATTGTCTTCGCCTTCTTGAAAAGGTGCATCTACAGAAATATGTTTTCCTGCTACTCTTAAAGTATCGGTAACTTTTTCTTTTGGCATCTCAAGTTTTTCGGATACTTCTTCTATTGAAGGCATCCGTTCGTTTTCTTGTTCAAACCTTGACATTTCTTTGTTGAGCTTGTTAAGGGCACCTACTTGATTTAAAGGAAGTCTTACTATTCTGGACTGTTCTGCCAGAGCTTGCAGTATTGATTGTCTTATCCACCATACTGCATAAGATATAAATTTGAATCCTCTTGTTTCGTCAAATTTCTTTGCAGCTTTTATTAGTCCCAAATTACCTTCATTGATTAAGTCGGATAAGCTTAATCCTTGATTTTGATATTGTTTTGCTACAGATACTACAAAGCGTAGATTAGCTCTAACAAGTTTTTCCAAAGCCTCTTCATCACCTTTTTTTATCCTTTGAGCGAGTTCTACTTCTTCTTCAATGCTTATTAAGGATTCTTTTCCAATGTCTTGCAAGTATTTATCTAATGAAGCGCTTTCTCGGTTGGTGATTGATTTTGTGATTTTTAGTTGCCTCATATTGCTTTGATTTTTTGTTAATTTATTTATTGGTTATGTTTGAACTTATACGAATATAACATAAAAAAGTTGCACATACATTATCACTATTTTTTATTAAAAGGTAGAATGATTTTTTCTTCTTTTTTTCTCTTAGCAATGTTGTTTAACGAATCTAATTTAGATTTTGTTTCGGGAGTCATTCTTCCGTTAGAAAACCATTCTTTTTCTATTCCTATTACATTTCCCATTTTGTATTGTGCTTCATATTTTTTTTTACCATTCATATACCATTCTGTATATGTGCCGTTTAAGGTATCGTTTTTGTAATATGCTTTTGTGTCTATTTTACCATTTTGATAATAAACGGAAAATTCTCCGTTTAATTGTCCGTTTTTAAAGAATTTTTTTGATTGGAGTTTTCCGTTTTTATACCATGTGTACCAAATGCCTTCAGGGTTGCCTTTGTTGTATTGTTCTGATGCTTGAACTTTACCGTTTTTATACCAATAATACCATTTGCCGTCTTTTTGATTGTAGTAAAAATTTCCTGTAAATCTTATATTGCCATTTGGATACCATCCTTCTGCTTTGCCGTGTAAACTGTCGTATAGATATGTGTATTTCTCTACTTTTTTACCGAAAAAATTGTAAAATATTTTTTCACTAATGCTATCATTGTGAATTATTATGTCTGCATATTTAGCCGTTGTAAAACGGTAAAACTTTATAGTGTCTTGCGCATAAAAAAGTATGGGTATTGTTACAAATAATAGAAAAATAAATTTTCTCACACTCTTGTTTTTGTTTTACAAAATAACGAAAAATATTTGATTTTGTTGTTGTGATTTATGTTATTCAATAATGGGTAAAATAATTTTCAAAAAACACTAATCTCGAAAAATCAATTTTTTACTTCAAAGAATTATCTGCTTTTTAAAAAAGTATTAAAAAATTTAGTTTGACAAATTAGAATCATCTTTACTTTTGGCTTGACCCAAAAGTAACAAAAAGTCAAAAACGCTTAGTATGCACTGTGTATGAATAGATGAATAGAGTTTGTGCTTCACGGTTTTTTATGGTATCCGCCAAGTGATGTTGGCAACTTATGATGAACCACCCCTAACACCTCCTTAACCAAGTAGGGGAGTTTTTATAGTTTGCTGTCCTACCAAGAATGGCAATAAAAGTACAATTCCCAGTAAGTTGGAAAACTTTGTATAATTTTTAGCAAAAATATTTGGGATATTTTAGTCTTTAAACATGAAGAATACTGCTAAAACTATGAATATAAAAGCAACGATATGATTCCATTTTATAGTTTGGTTTTTGAAAACAAGTAGTGTAAATAAACTAAATACAGTTAGAGTGATAACTTCTTGAATAATTTTCAATTGCACAAGGGAAAAAGGTCCTCCGTTTCCCTTAAATCCTATTCTGTTGGCCGGAACTTGAAACATATATTCGAAAAGAGCAATCCCCCAACTTATTATGATTATTGAAAATAATCCTAAATTGTTAAAACTTTTCCATTTGGAAAATTTCAAATGCCCATACCAGGCAAATGTCATAAATGTATTAGACATAATAAGTAATGATATTGTTATTAGTGCTTTTTTCATTTTAACTTATTAATTAGTAATAAATAAATTGAGATTGTATGTATAATTTTGTTTGCAAACATACTAAAAATAAGTTATATTTGTGTGATTATTAGAATGTAATGAAATGATGAAAAGAATAATTATATCTTGTGTTTTATTGCTTGTTGGTGTAAGTGTGTGGGCTCAAAAAGTTTATTCCGTGGATGCAGACTATAAGGCGGATGTAAAGGTTTATGTAGTAGATGCAGATTACAAAGCGGATTTATTGGTGTATAAAGTAGATGCCGATTATAAGGCTGGAAAGAATGATGGCAAGTGGTATTTTACAGATGTCGATTACAAAGCTGATAAGAAAATTTATTTTACAGATGCCGATTATAAGGCTGATTTAAAGATTTATTTTGTGGATGCTGATTATAAAGCCGGTTGGAAAAATGTGTCAAAAAAGTATTTGATGTATTAAGAGTAATTATATTTTTCAGACAGGCATTTATTTTTAGATATGAATTCAAATAGTGTTCTGAAAATTTTTCAAGATAAAAATATACATTTGTTATCAATTATTTAATTTTTGTTTTTACTTCTGGTTTGCCTCAAATGGTTATCTACTTTTTTCCATTGATGAAAAAAGTAGCAAAAAAATCTAGTCTGACAAAAAACGGTCTAAACCATATATATTGTAGGACAACTTTAAAACAAATGTACCGTGCAAAAATAGAGTTTGTGCCTCACGGTTTTTTTGGGGTACCCGCCCAACG
>CAYQWX010000010.1:14116-49245 GCA_964421355.1 uncultured Bacteroidales bacterium | reverse complement strand
AAAATAGTAAAGAAAAAACTTTCTTTGTTATATCTATTCCATAGATGAAAAAGTAACCTAAGTGAGGTTGCCAATTTATGACGAACCACCCCTCACCCCTCCTTAACCAAGGAGGGGAGTTTTTATAGTTTGCTGTTCTGCAAAAAACATTATTTTATCTACTTTTAGCTTGACCCAAAAGTAACAAAAGGTCAAGACTGCAAATAAAATTCCTTGTTTTTGATAATGGGTAGATTCAACTATCAAATGCAACATTTCGGTTTACAAATTTATAAAATAATTTATAAGGCATTTGAAAACCTAAACTTTATTTAGGAAACTGTTACTGAATTACACTTATCTTTTTAACAAATTCCACATTATTATTACTTTTTATCCTCAATAAATAAGTGCCAGCTGAATTTATTTCGGGTTTTATTAAAGATTTTCCATCTAATAAAGCTTTACTCCACACAACATTTCCTTTAGTGTCATAAATAAACACCGAATAATTATGCAAATGTGTATCTATAATAATAATATTTTGAGTAGGATTAGGAAAGACTTTTACATCATTATTTTTATAAGTATTTTCAACAGGTAAATAATGAACAACATTATTATGAGGTGCCACAATCCAGTAATCAGGATCAAAATCTATACTATCTGGACAAGAAGGAAAATCTATTTCAAAATTTTGCACACTATCATAAATAAAAAAATTGTAATTAAATGTATCCCCATTAAGATAAAAAGCTATAGGTATTTTCATTTTAAATAACTCCGGATTATTAGAAGATGATTTTTGATAAACTTTTAAGCGGACTTTATGAATAGTATCATCATAATTCCAGTAAATAGAATACACAGGATAACCTTCTCCATAAAACCATTCATAAAAAAAATCGGTTAAATCTGTATCTCCTGCCATTTCAAAGTGGTTTTTCAAATCCGACGTAGTTGCATACGAATAAGCCAAAAGACTATCAGACAAGTAATTATGTATTGCCAAATAAAAAGCATTGTCTCCCAATATCCACCTAATCATATGTAAAAGATACGCTCCTTTGCGATACGATAAAACATTATCAAAAATCCTATTTACATCAGTGGTATCACTACAATACACACTTCCAGCCGTATCTTGGAGTATAGTCTCTACCGTAAGTTTTTTCCATATAGGCCAATATAGATTAGGAGAAAACCGCTCATAACACAGTCCTGTCAAATAAGTGGCAAAACCTTCATTTAGCCATATATCTGTCCAACTTTTGCAAGTAATATAATCACCAAACCACTGATGTGCCAACTCGTGAGACACAAGTTCAAAACCAAAATCACTTAAAAATGTTGCTGTCTGATGTTCCATACCTCCATGAATACCACATATTACTTGTCCGTATTTTTCCCTACTAAAAGGATATTCTCCAAATCTGGAAATATAAAACTGCATAAAATCCACTACATTCCATATTTGAGCTGTATCTCCTATCATTGAAGGATATATAAAATTTTGTATAGGAAAATGTTCTCCTGTTATAGTATCCTCAAAATCAATATTATACACCCAATATTTACTCACTGCAATTGCAATAAGGTAAGTTTCAATAGGATAGGAATGATGCCAGTGAGATACTGTATAAGAACCGTAATTCACAGTATCTACCAATACACCATTTGACACACCTAAATATCCCGGTTTATGTGTTATATACACATCTATACTATCTATTTTATCCGATAAATGTTGTTTACAAGGGAACCAAGTCATAGCACCATAAGGCTCTGACAATGTCCACATTACAGGAGTAGTATCATCATCTTGCATTCCTATAAAATAAGCTTGATAAGACGAAGTATCAACATAACCACTATAACAAATCTTAATAGTATCTTTATCTCCTTGCATAATCGTTCCCGTATGCACTACTAAACAATTATTGTTTGTATAATAAGCATCACTTTGGATAGTTATTCCGTTAAAAATTACAGAATCTATATCATGCATAGCAAAATCAAAACAAATACTATCGGAAGTATTCACAACATCAAACACATAAGTTACTTTCCCCTCTATTTGTAAATCTTGCAAAGAAGGAGTAAAATCAAATACTCCGTAACGAATATCAATGTTGCTACCAATGCCTTTTTCCTGGGCAAATAAAGACAATGTGGTAAAAAAATAGAAAAATATTAATGTCCAAATAGTTTTTTTCACGACTTTTTTTACAAATATAAGAAAATGTCTTATTTAATAAACAAAAACAATACATTAAAACACATAATCCAATCCTGCAAAAATACCTAACTTACCAAAATTCTTATCATCAGGCACACCAATAGTAAAGTTTAATACAAGATTATAATTAAAAACAAGTCCCATTCCTCCTCCATAAGAAAACAAAAACCTATTTATCTTATCCATCAAAAACAAATCACTATGAGAAGCAGTAGGCATATTTTTTTTTACCATTGGTCTTAGCACATCTATGTAGGGATAAAAAACAAATGATGCCGAAGAAGATAAAAGATTAAATCTATTAGTAAAAAAGCGTAATTCAGTATTTGTCAATATGTAATCACTTACAGCTAATCTATCCCTATCCATTCCTCTTATGGTTTTTATTCCTCCCACTGCATCATACCAACGAAGTGTAGTATAATAAAAAGGAATAGCATAATATGGTATATACCCTATAAGTTTTTTAGATATTACCCCCCTGGAAGCAAGTAGCAAACGATCTTTTATTAAAGAAATAAATCCTTTGATAGTAATAAACGAACGCAAATAGTTTTTTGTCCTATCATTTATTTTGGCAGGTGCATAATTTATATTTGTTTCTATAAATATACCTTTATCAGGATTAGCAGCTACAGGCTTCCTTGTATCATAAGTAAAAGCCACTGTAAAAAAATTGTTATATCCTCCATAGGAGTCTTTATCATTTATTATTTTCCAATTTATTAAATCTTTCAACAAAGAATTATTACTTTTAGGTTGTATCTTTATTTTATTAAAAGTAAAAGCTGCAAAAATTGAAAAATATTTAGATAAAGATGTATATGCACCAAATTTAGCATAATACATTTGTCGTTTTATCTTAAAATAATTATGTTTTAGGTTTGGGAAATCAGAATACTTAACACTATATTCATTAAATCCCCAAAAAGGAAGTGCGTTTTCTGTAAAATATCCAATATCATTTGTCAATCTAATACCTGGAATAATATTTTTGTAGTCAGATATAATCCTGAGAATACCGCTTCCCTTTGTACTGTAAGTAGCTTCTCCATATAAAAATGCTTTATAATCAGGAAAATACTTTCTTTTACTTCCGTAATAGTAATAATTGGATATTATACCTCCTGTAAACCCGACATCGGAATTATATGAAAATACGGGAAGAGGTATTAATTTATAATTATGAACAATCAAAGAATCTTTATCTGAAAACAAATTGTTGCTAAAAGAATATAAAGGCAAAACAAATAATAAAATGAGAATTAAATAATAAGAAAAAATTTTACAACAACTATTCATTTCAAATATTCCCCACACAAACACAATGCAAATTTATTAAAATTATTTTTTATTTAAATACTTTTGCCATCATTTCCAAGCCTTTTTCTAAAGTATTACGAGAAGTTGCAAAATTTAACCTGAAAAAGTTTTCTCCACCTATGCCAAAATCTTTGCCATTATTTAAAGCCACTTTGGCATTATTTTTTAACATTTCAAAAACCTTATCATGAGGTAAATTATAATTGCTAAAATCCAACCACAACAAAAAAGTACCTTCCGGTTTTATCACTTTTAGTTTTGGCATATTTTCCCTAAAAAATGATATGGCATAATCCACATTATTTTCCAAATATACAAGCAACTCTTCTAACCACTCTTCTCCATAATTATAAGCAGTTTCAAAAGCAATAGTTCCAAAAATATTTCCTAGAAACAAATGATGTCCTCTAAGTAACAAATTATATTTATCCAACATTTTTTTATTGGAACATACCACTATGGAGGTACTAAGTCCTGCTATATTAAATGTTTTACTTGGTGATAAAATTGTTATCGTTCTATTTTCTGCACCAGGTATCGTAGCAATAGGAATATGTTTATTCCCCTTAAAGATTATATCACTATGTATTTCGTCAGATACTATTATCAAATCATGTTTATTAGCAACATCAACTATTGCTTTCAGTTCTTCCCTTTTCCAGACTCTTCCAACAGGATTGTGAGGATTACTCAATAATATTACTTTTGTGTTAGCATCTATTCTGGTTTCCAAATCTTTAATATCAAATGAATAATAACCATCATTATTTTTTAACTCATTTATTATTAATTTTCTTTCCGTTTCTTCCACTATTTCCAAAAAAGGAGGATAGACAGGAGTTTGCACAATTACTCCGTCTCCTTTTCTAGAAAAAGCTTCTATAGCAAGGGTTAATCCTGTAACTACTCCCGGACTAAAAGACAACCAGCTATCTTTCACATTCCAATCATATCTCTTTGATGCCCAATCAATAAAAGCTTTATTAAAACTATTCCCTCTAAAGCTATAACCTAACACTTCGTGTTCCAAACGCTGTTTTATAGCATCAATAATAAAGGAGGGGGTTTTAAAATCCATATCCGCCACCCACATAGGCAATAAATCATTCTGTCCAAAAAACTTTGGTAAAGCATCGTATTTTATACTATTAGTTCCTTTTCTGTCTATTACTTCATCAAAATCATATTTCATAACATATTTTTCCATAATGTAAAAAAGTTTATATAATAAAAAAACGGCTCTCAAAAGCCGTTTTTTATTTTTTGTGCCCAGGGCCGGACTCGAACCGGCATGAGCAAATGCTCACTGGTTTTTGAGACCAGCGCGTCTACCAATTTCGCCACCTGGGCTTTAAGCAATTTTGCGGTGCAAATATACCATTTTTTTTATTTGATAATCGTATTTCTATAATTTTCTTTTAACTTCTACCTTTTCGTAAGCTTCAATAGAATCTCCAACTTTAATATCATTAAAGTTCTCTATGCCGATACCACATTCTTGTCCCGAATTTACTACATCCACATCATTTTGATAATGTTTAAGGGACAATATTTTCCCATCATACACCACTACTCCGTCTCTAAGCACTCTCACATTTGCCTCTTTTTTTATTTTTCCATCCACTACTCTACAGCCCGCAATCTTACCAACCTTAGAAACTTTAAAAACTTGAAGTACTTCGGCGCTTCCTATTACTTCTTCTTTCACTTCGGCAGAAAGCATACCTTCCATCGCTTTCTTAATATCTTCAAGCACATCATATATGATTGAATAGTAACGTATTTCTACTTTTTCCTTTTCTGCCAAAGTTCTAGCAGAAGATGATGCTCGTACTTGGAACGCTATAATTACAGCATCGGATGCAGCTGCAAGCATTACATCATTTTCCGATATTTGCCCTACTGCTTTGTGTATCACATTTACCTTTATTTCATCTACACTCAGTTTAAGTATGGAGTCTGCAAGAGCTTCTACAGAACCATTGGTGTCTGCTTTTATAATAAAGTTTACTTCTTGGAAACTACCTAATTGCAAACGGCGTCCTAATTCTTCCAAAGTAACCATCTTTCTAGCACTGAAAGACTGTTCTCTCAACAATTGTTTCCTTTTGTTGGTTATATCCTTTGCAATATCGTCGCTTTCTACTACTTTAAATTTATCTCCCGCTTCTGGTGCACCGTCTAATCCCAATACTTGAACAGGGACAGAAGGCGTGGCTTCTTTTACTTTTGCTCCACGTTCATTGAACATAGATTTTACTCTACCATAATGCGTACCTGCAACAACCAGATCTCTCATTCTAAGTGTACCTCTTTGCACCAATAAAGTAGCTACATATCCTCTTCCTCTTTCAAGTGAAGATTCTATCACTGTTCCGGAAGCAGGAGCATTAGGATTGGCTTTAAGCTCAAGCAGTTCTGCCAGAGTTAAAAGTTTTTCTAACAATTCGGGAATACCTTGTCCTGTTTTAGCTGATATTTCTTGCGTCATGTATTTTCCGCCCCACTCTTCTACAAGGATGTTCATATTTGCCAATTGTTCCCTTATTCTATCTGGATTTGCAGTTTCTTTATCTATTTTATTAAATACAAAAATCATTTCCACTCCTGCTGCTTGGGCATGGTTTATTGCTTCTACCGTTTGTGGCATCACTCCGTCATCTGCAGCTATTACTATTAGTGCAATATCAGTAACTTGTGCTCCTCTCGCACGCATAGCGGTAAAAGCTTCATGACCAGGCGTATCTATAAATGTGATTTTTTTGCCTTCCACTTCTACGCTATAAGCTCCTATGTGCTGTGTTATACCTCCGGCTTCTCCTGCTATTACATTGGTTTTTCTAATATAATCCAATAATTTTGTTTTACCATGATCCACATGTCCCATTACAGTAACAATAGGAGGACGAGACACAAGATCTTCTTCTTTATCTTCCTCTATTTCTTCAAATTCTTTTATTTCATCTTCTATTGTCTTGAACTCTACTTCATATCCAAAATTTTCAGCAATTAAAGGAATAACTTCTTTATCCAGGCGTTGATTTATAGATACAAAAAGTCCTAATTCCATGCAAACTTTTATCACTTCACTGGGATCAACATCCATCAATGAAGCTAACTCGGAAACACTTACAAACTCAGTAACCTTTATTTTTGTATTATCCATTTGTTCCCTAAGTTCTTCCTCTAACTGCTCTCTTTTTATTTTCCGTTTTTCTCTACGGTATTTTACAGCTTTGCTTTTTTGACGCGCAGACAATCGCGAAGTGGTTTCTTTAAATTGTTTTTCTACTTCTTCTTGATCTACTTCTTTACGGATAACACCTTTTTTCTTTTTCTTCTTTTTCCAATCAAATTTATCTTTATCTTTTCTGTCTTTATATCTATCTTTTTCTCTTTCCTTGTCTTTTGAAAAATGTTCTTTTTTATCTTTTTTGTCTTTATCTTTTTTAAATTTCTTTGGTTTTTTTGATTTTTTCAAGTCAACCTCTTCGGAAGATAATACTTTTTTAACCTTCGGGTGTTTTTTTTCTTCTTTTAATTCTATTTTGCCCAATACTTTTGGTCCTTCCAGTTGGGGCTTTTCAGTAGGTATATAATTCTCCTCTACTTCTTTTTCACTACCTGTATGTTTTTCTTCGGGGACTTGCTCTTGTTCATTTTTTATTTCCTGAGTTTTTCCTGTATCTTTTTCTTCACTTATAGTTTGTACATCCTTTTCCTTATGTATTACCTTTTTTTCTTTTTCCTCAGAGTTCTTCTTTTCTTTTGTTTCTAATTTTTTATTAGCTTTTTTTGCTTTCTTTTTAGTTTTATCCTCTATCTCTATTTTTCCTAATACTTTCGGCTTCTTTATTTGAGGTTTTTTTTCTGTTTCTGAAACATTTTCTTTTTCTTTGCTTTCTTCTACTTGCTCAACTACATCTTTATCTTTAGTCTCTTTTTTTACTTCTTCTTTTTTATGAGTTTTTGGGGAAGGTTTCTTTTTTAATTCATCTAAATTTATCTTACCTAATACTTTGGGCTTTTCTATTTTTACTTCCTCCTTTTCTGCTTCTACAGGAGTTTCCAAAACATTACTATCCTCCAAAGCAGTATTATCTTTTATAAGTACAATATCTTCCTCTTCCTCACTTTCTACTTCTTCGGTTTTTTCTACACTTTTCACTTCTTCAGTGTTTTCTTCACCTTTTTTTATTTTATTCTGTTCTAATTCTTTTGATTTTTTTTCTACTGCTTCCTTGAGCTTTTTAGAATCTTTAAATTTTTCATTTATAAGCTCATAAGCTTTATCTTCAATTTTCGAATTAGGTCCTACATCAGAATAGCCTTTTTCTTTCAAAAAAGACACAAGGGTAGCTACCCCAACACCAAATTCTTTTGCGACTCTACTTAGTCTTTTTCCCATATTTTTAATTTAATTTTGTATCAAAAAGAAAAATTAATCTTCTTCTTGTTCTTCTATTGCTTTATTTAAAATTTCTTTTATTTCTTGTATATTTTCTTCTTCAAGTTCTGTTCTTTTCAACAAATCTTCATCAGACATACTCAATACGCTTTTTGCCGTATCAAGTCCAATATTTTTTAATTCTTCTATCATCCATTCTTCTATTTGATCTGAAAATTCATCCAAATCAATATCATCTTCATCAAAAGCTCCTTCTCTGTAAACATCAATTACATAGCCTGTAAGTTCACTTGCAAGTTTTATGTTTAATCCCTTTTTACCTATAGCCAAGGATACTTGATCTGGATTTAAATAAACATAAGCCTTTTTTGCTTCTTCATCTATTTCTATATGATTTATTTTTGCAGGACTTAATGCCCGTTGTATGTATAACTTAGGATTGGTGGTATAATTTATCACATCTATATTTTCATTTCTCAATTCTCTAACTATACCATGTATCCTAGAACCTTTTATTCCAACACATGCTCCTACCGGATCTATCCTGTCATCATAAGATTCTACAGCGACTTTTGCTCTTTCTCCCGGTGCTCTTACTATTTTCTTTATAATTATTAACCCGTCTGCAATTTCAGGCACTTCCAATTCAAATAATCTTTCGAGAAATTCGGGTGCCGTTCTTGATATAACAATCAGAGGAGAACTTCTTTTAATCTCCACTTTTATTATCACAGCCCTCACAGTGTCTCCTTTTTTGTATCTATCTTGAGGTATTTGTTCACTTTTAGGTAAAATAAGTTCATTTCCATCATCATCTAACACCAATATCTCATTACGCCAAATCTGATGAACTTCGCCAGTTATTAAATCTCCTATTCTGTTTTTGAATTTATGATAGATATTTTGTTTTTCAAATTCTGTTATTCTTTGCATTAAGGTTTGCCTTAAGCTAACAATTGTTCTACGGTCAAAATCTTCAAATTTTATTTCTTCAAAAAAATCTTCTCCCACTTCATATTCTTCATCCTTCTTTTTCAATTCGGAAATAGGTATTTGAGTGTTAGGATCCTCAAAATCTTCATCGGCAACTACTTCTTTACTTCTCCATATTTCCAAATCTCCTGTATCAGGATTAATAATAATATCAAAATTTTCGTCTGTTCCAAATTGACGCCTTAATGCTGTTCTAAACACATCTTTCAAAATATTGATTAAAGATGGTCTGTCTATGTTTTTTTCATCTCTAAACTCAAAAAATAAGTCCTTCAAATTCATTATCATAACCGTATGGTTTTTAAAATTTTAAAACTAATTTAGCTTTTTTTATATCTTCAAAATTAATCTTTTTTTTTATTAATTCTACCTTTATTATTTATTTTAAATAAAAGTTCATCATTTTCTATACTATCCAGAACTCCTTCAAATCTTTCGCCATTTGCCAAAATGACATCAAGTTTTTCCCCAACATTTTTAACATATTGCTCTTTTATCTTAAATGGCGAAGTAAGCCCTGGAGAAGAAACTTCTAATGAAAAGTCTTCAAAAATTTCTTCTAATGAGTGTTCTATATCTCTTGACACTTTAACACAATCGTCAATTGTTATATTACCTTCTTTTTTATCAATATATACCTTAAAGTTATAATTGCTATCACTTTTTATATCTATTAATAAAAATCCTCTCTCTTTTAGACTCTTTTTTGCAACTCTTATTATTGTTTCCAATTGGTTTTCTTTAACCATAACTGTCTCATATTTAACAAGAAAGGGAGCTTTTGCCCCCTTTCCATACATCCATCTATTGTACTGCAAATATATATAAAATATATAAACAAAAGCTATTTATACATTTTAATTATTCTTTTCCAGTGTCTCCTGCTACTTTCTCAAAACTTCCGTCAGTATTAAATTCTAATACCAAAACTTTATTATTTTCCTTAACATCTACAATATAGCCTACGGTATCCTTCCTATGCTTTAAGAATAATTTAACTGATTCTATTGTTGCTCCTGAATAATTTTTCTCTATATATCCTTTAGATTTAGTAGGAAGTTTTTCCATTGGGATATCACGTTTTTCCACGCTATCAGGCAATATTTGTTCTTGCAACCAATAAGCTCCTGCTCCAGCAAAAAATCCTAATAATGCCCATAATGATATTTTTTTGAAATACCATATAAAATCTATTTTTTCTAATCCCATTGCAGCAACTCCGGCAGCCGAACCAATAATTAAAATACTACCACCTGTCCCAGCTGTATATGCTATAAGTTCCCAGAACACTCCATCTTGCATAAATTGTACATGGAATGGGTCTATTGGATACATACCCATAGAAGCCGCAACCAGAGGAACATTATCTATAACAGAAGACATCAATCCTAATATTATACTTACAGAATATACTCCTAAATGATGGTCCTTTAATGTTTTAGCAAGCAAATCAAGATGTCCTGCTGATTGTAAAGCAGCTACTGCAGACAAAATACCTAAAAAGAAGAAAATAGTAGGGATATCCACTCTTTTCAATATTGTACTAACAGTTAATTTGCAATCACGACCTTCTGCTTTTTTCTTTTTGTGCATAAGTTCAGTTGTAATCCATAAGATAGAAAGACCCAATAACATACCTAAATATGGAGGCAAATGAGTAAAAGTCTTAAATACAGGAACAAAAAGTAATGCAGATATACCCAGTATAAGCATTAAACTTTGTTGTTTTTTTGTTAAAATATCTTCTTCTCCTTCTGATTTTTCAGGTCTTTGTACTTCTCCTTTCATTGTGAATGACAATACTACTAAAGGTATAATCATAGTTATTAAACTAGGAATAATCAACTTCATCATAATATTTAGCGTGGTAACTTGTTCACCAATCCAAAGCATAATAGTTGTAACATCACCAATTGGAGACCAAGCTCCTCCTGCATTTGCAGCAAGCACTACCATACTTGCAAAGAACCATCTATCATGCTTATTATCAATAAGTTTACGCAACAATGCTATAATAACAATAGTTGTTGTAAGGTTATCCAATACTGATGACATAAAGAATGTCAAGAAACTAACTACCCACAATAATTTAACTTTATTAGTAGTTTTAATCTTATCGGTAATAATTTTAAAACCTTCATGTTGATCCACTATCTCAACAATAGTCATAGCTCCAAGAAGGAAAAACAATACAGTGGAAATATCCGCCAAATGTTCCAATACTTCATGATGAGTAATAAAATCTTTAATAGTGTTAGCATTTACAACAATATCAGGATGCATTTCCAAATATTCTTTCCATGCCCTACTAAAATTTAAGCGGATAACTTCGTCGCCACCCAGGGCATAAATAGCCCATAACAGAGAACCTAAAAGCAAAGCTGTTGCCGCCTTGTCAATCTTTAAAGGATGTTCTAAGGCAATTGCTGTATAACCTAACACAAACAACACTGCCATCAAAATAAATACTGCACTCATATTACACTTTTTTAATGTTTAAATTTCGGCACAAAAATAATTGAATGAATAAATAAACAACTTGTTATTAAATATTTTTTTTAAAATATTATTTCAAAACACCTTTACCTTCCCTAATTATATCAATATTGTCATCCGATAAATCAACTACAGTAGAAGTTTCAAGTCCACCTATTCCCCCATCAATAACTACATCTACCAAGTTTTTGTAATTTTCGTGTATTAATTCAGGATCGGTAAAATATTCCACAATATCATCTTCTTTTTTAGGTATAGAGATACTTAATATAGGATGTCCCAACAAATCCACTATTGCTTGTGCTATCTTATTGTCAGGTACTCGTATCCCAATCGTTTTCTTATTTTTCTTAAAATGCTTCGGGACTTCACTATTTGCTTCTAAAATGAATGTAAACGGTCCTGGTATATTTCTCTTTATCAACTTAAAAACGGAATTATTCAATGGTTTTGTGAACTCTGATAAATGACTCAAATCTTTACATACAAATGACAGATGAGCTTTATTTAAATCCATTTGTTTAATCATTGCAATACGCTCTATTGCTTTATGATTATAAATATCACACCCCAACGCATAAACAGTATCGGTAGGATAAATAATTACCCCACCTTTTTTTAATACTTCCACAACACCATACAATCTTCTTGGGTCAGGATTGTCAGGATGTATTCTTATTAACATTTTATTTACTTATTTAACTTGTGATAATCATCTAAAAATTTTTGTAACCCAATATCTGTTAATGGGTGCTTTAATAAACCTGTAATAGCAGACAAAGGGGCAGTAACCACATCAGCACCAATACGCATACATTCTACAATATGCATTGTGTGACGAATAGATGCCGCCAATACTTGGGTACTATAACCATAATAATTAAATACATGAACAATATCTTCTATCAATTGTAATCCATCGGAAGATATATCATCCAATCTTCCAACAAAAGGAGACACATAAGTAGCTCCGGCTTTTGCAGCAAGCAATGCTTGTCCTACATTAAACACTAATGTGCAATTAGTTTTTATACCTTTACTACTTAAATACTTAATTGCTTTAATTCCATCTTTTATCACAGGAATTTTCACTACTATCTGATCGTCTATTTTTGCTAACTCTTCACCTTCTTTTATCATACCTTCAAAATCTGTAGCAATAACTTCCGCACTAACATCTCCCCCAGGAACAATATCACAAATTGTCTTGTAATGCTTCATTATATTATCCTTACCTGCAATGCCTTCTTTTGCCATTAGAGAAGGATTAGTTGTTACTCCATCTAAAATCCCTAAATCATTAGCTTCTTTTATTTGGTCCAGATTGGCAGTATCAATAAAAAATTTCATAATTATATGTTTTAAAATTATGATTGCAAAACTACTTAAAAAATCAGATAAAAATAGAAAATCTCTAATATTTCAAAAATGCAATCACACTTTTGCTTTACATTGTGTAAAATAAAACATGAGCAAGCCTTTTGTAAATATTGAAAAAAAATCTATATCTTTGGCTGGTTTAGGAAAGATACATAAAACTCAAAAATGCATAAGATTATGAACAATATAGATTATTTATTTGAAGTAAGTTGGGAAGTATGTAATAAGGTTGGAGGTATCCATACCGTATTGGCAAGCAAAGCTCTTACTCTTCAACATAAGTTGGGAAACAACTACATCTTGATAGGACCTCTTACTTGGCACAGTGGAGAACTAAATCCTGAATTCATAGAGGATAAATCATTGTTTAAAGCTTGGAGATATCAAGCTGAAAAAGATGGACTTATAATAAAAATAGGACGTTGGAATATTCCCGGTAACCCAATAGCAATACTTGTTGACTTCTCCACATTTTTTGATGAAAAAGACAAAATACTAGCAGAAATGTGGGAGTGGTTTCAAGTAGATTCTATTACCGGTGGGTGGGACTACATAGAACCTGTAATGTTTGGATATGCTGCAGCCAAGGTAATAGAAAATTTTTACAACTATTACATTACGGCACACGACATATTAGTTACTCATTTCCACGAATGGATGACTCAATCAGGCATGTTATATCTGAAAAAAAATGTTCCACAAGCCGCTACTGTATTTACTACTCATGCTACGGTATTGGGACGAACATTGGCTGGTAACGGATTGCCACTATATACCGAAATGGAGAAAGTCATTCCAGAAGAAGCTGCTTTAAAATATAATGTAATGGCAAAACATTCATTAGAAAGTAAAGCCGCTCAAAATACCGATGTGTTTACAACCGTAAGTGATATTACAGCCTTGGAATGTGAATATTTTTTAGAAAAAAAACCTGAAGTAATAACTTACAACGGATTTGAAAAGAACTTGGTTCCCGACAAAAAAGATTACAGACAACAACAAAAAAACGCAAAAAAATATCTAAAAAAAGTAGCAGAAGCAGTATTAAACCAATCATTAGACAACAATACCCGTTTCATTAGTATTAGCGGTAGATACGAAATGCGAAACAAAGGCATTGATTTATTTATAAAATCACTTGCAAGACTACAAGAAAAAAATCAAGAGCAAACAATAGTAGCCTATTTCCTTATTCCTGCAAACAACATGGGACCACGTCAAGAAATATTAGACAATATTTATAACCCAAACGGAACACCCAATACAGGATGTTACCTTACACATCATTTATATGACGAAACCAACGACCCTATTCTGAACATGTTTAAAGCAGAACGATTATTAAACAATCCTGAATCTAAGATTAAAGTAATATTCGTCCCATCTTATCTTGATGGCAATGATGGAATATTTAATATGCACTATTACGATTTGCTCACAGGATTTGACCTTACTGTTTATCCTTCTTATTATGAACCATGGGGCTATACACCATTGGAAAGTATAGCTTTCTATATACCAACAATTACCAGTTCTTTGGCTGGATTCGCACAATGGGTAAAAAAACTTGAAAATATAGATACCTCTCCTGTATATATAATAGAAAGAACCGACACAAATGAAGAAGATGCAAAAAATAAAATAGCGGAAACCATTTTACAATATTTTAATCAATCGGAAGAAACAATAGAAACATTGCGAAACAATGCACACGAACTTTCACTAAAAGCATTATGGAAAACACTGATAGACAACTATTTCAATGCATACAACATTGCAATACAAAAAGCTCGCTCACGTTTCCATTTATACATACACAAAACGGTAATAGAAAACATTGATGAAATAATAGAAACATCTATTGAACAGCCACATTGGAAAAAATTATTAGTAAAAACTACTCTTCCCGATACATTAAAACTACTAAACGATATTGCTTACAATGTTTGGTGGACATGGAACGATTCCGCAAAAGAATTATTTAAATCTATCAATGAAAAGAAATGGGAACAAGCAAATGAAAATCCTATTACCCTATTGGAAAGTCTTACAATATCGGAAATAGAAAACTTATCTAACAACAATGAGTTTATTGACAAATTAAATAAAGTTTACAATGAATTCAAACAATACTTAGAAGAACGTTCAAATCCTATTGGACCTGCAATTGCTTATTTTAGCATGGAATATGGATTACACCACACTATCAAATTATATTCGGGAGGATTAGGTATACTTGCAGGAGACTATATAAAACAGGCAAGCGATGACAACAAAAATCTATTTGCAGTAGGATTGCTTTACCGTTATGGATATTTTGACCAAGAAATTTCAGCAAACGGTTATCAAGTAGAAGTATATGAACCACAGAAATTCTCACATCTTCCTCTATTACCCGTAAAAGACAAACAAGGTAATTGGATTGTAATACAAATACCATTTCCCGGACGCAGTATATATGCAAAAGTATGGGAAGTAAAAGTGGGACGCACACCTTTATATTTATTAGATACGGATATAGAAGAAAACAATGAACAAGACAGAAAAATTACACATCATCTCTATGGTGGAGATAGGGAATACCGACTGCAACAAGAAATTTTACTTGGAATAGGAGGAGTAAGATTGATTAAAGCATTGAACTTAAATCCCGATTTATTCCACCTTAACGAAGGACATGCTTCATTCATAAACTTGGAAAGATTAATTAACTATGTTACCGAAGAAAAATTATCGTTCAATGAAGCATCAGAACTTGTAAGAGCATCATCTTTATTTACCACACATACACCTGTTCCTGCAGGACACGACACCTTCAAAGAAGAACTCTTGAGAAAATATTTAGGGTTCTATATCACACGATTAGGGATAGACTGGAATAAATTTATTGCATTAGGACGTAACAACCCTCTTGATTTCAAAGAAGATTTTTCAATGAGTGTTTTTGCAGTAAGACTTTCTCAAGAAGTAAATGGAGTAAGTAAAATACACGGTGAAGTGTCTCGCAAAATGTTTTCAAACTTATGGCACCATTATTTCCCTTCAGAACTACATATTGATTATGTAACAAATGGAGTACATTTCGACACTTGGACAGACAACAATCTTAAAGAAATATATTGTGAACATGCACATGTAAAACAAACCTGCGACTTTCTACAAAATGTAAATAAATGGAATTTTATCTACAACATTCCTGATAAAACAATATGGGAAATAAAAAAACAAAAGAAAAAAGAACTTATTGAATACACTAAAAATTATTTACATAAAAACATTCACAAACACGAAGTAATATCAACAAAACTAATAGAAATTACCTCAAAACTTAACAGTGAAGTATTTACAATAGGTTTTGCAAGGCGTTTTGCAACTTACAAACGTGCACACTTATTGTTCAAAAATTTAGATAGATTAGCACAACTTGTAAATAACTCCCGTTATCCTGTACAATTTATCTTTGCCGGGAAAGCCCACCCTGCAGACAAAGCGGGGAAAGACCTAATAAAAATGATTTATGAAATATCATTGCGTCCCGAATTTTTAGGCAAAATTATCTTTCTGGAAGACTATAATATGAAAATGGCTGAAAAACTCATAAGTGGCGTAGATATATGGCTAAATACTCCAACTCGTCCTCTTGAAGCATCAGGCACAAGTGGACAAAAAGCCGTTATGAACGGAACACCAAACTTGAGTGTATTAGATGGCTGGTGGTACGAAGGCTACCAAAAAGGAGCAGGTTGGGCATTATCAAAAGAAAAACTTTTCAAAGACCAAAATATACAAGACTTATATGATGCAGAAATGATATATCAATTACTGGAAAAAGAAATATTACCTCTTTATTACAACACAAATGCAGAAGGCTGTCCAGAAAACTGGGTGAGAGTAATTAAAAACACAATTGCATTGGTCGCTCCTCAATTTACTACTAAAAGAATGATGAACGATTACTATCAAAAATTCTATAACAAACTTTATGACAGATACAAAAAATTAAAAGCAAACAATTACGAAAAATTATTTGAAATTACAAAATGGAAAAGCCGTACACTCATAAATTGGCAAAACATAGAAATAGTAGAAGTAAAAGAAACTGATACTCGTCAAAATGCAATAAAAATAGGAGAAAAATTTGAAGTAAGTGTAAGCATTAGACTCAAGGGAATAAAACCGGAAGAAATACTGGCAGAAATAATATTCGGAGAAAAAGAAAAAGAAGAAATTGTAGATATTACCGAAAAATATCACATGGATTTGGTAAAATACGACAAACAAGAAAACATAGCCACATACAGAGGTGAAATACCAGCAAAAAAGGCAGGAGTATATAATTATTCCATACGGCTGGCACCTAAACATGAATTATTGCCATATAGTCATGAACTAAATATTGTAAAATGGATTTAAGGAAATTAAACATAGCAATTGTTGCAGGGGGATTTTCTTCAGAAAAAGAAATATCCTTGCAAAGTGCCGCCCAAATAGAAAAATGGTTAGACTCAAACAGATACAACACCTACATAATAAAAATATTAAATGACGGGTGGTATCACGAACACAACTCAAAACGTTTTAATATAAACAAAAATGATTTTACATTACAAATAAACAACAAACACATAGCATTTGACTTTGTGATAATTGCCATTCACGGAGACCCAGGAGAAAACGGCAAACTACAAAGTTATTTTGATTTAATAAATATTCCATATTCTACATCACCTGCACACATAGAAGCATTAACTTTCGACAAATATTTATCAAAACTGTATTTGCAGCCATTTGGCATACATACAGCCAAATCCATATTAATTACAAAAAATACCAAAAAAGATTATTCCCAAAAGGAAATCATAAAAAAACTCGGATTACCGCTTATAGTAAAACCTAATGCTTCAGGATCAAGTTTTGGAGTAACCCTTGTGCACAACTCCAATGAATTACCCAATGCTATAAATAAAGCCTTTGAAGAGGACAACAACAGCATAATAATAGAAGAATACATAAAAGGGATAGAAGTATCTTGTGGCGTGTTCTACGATGGAAACGAACTTCTCACTTTTCCTCCTACCGAAATAGTAAGCGAAACGGAGTTCTTTGACTACGAAGCAAAATATTTAGGTAAATCTCAAGAAATAACGCCTGCACGACTTAACAACAAAATGCTGCAAACAATACAAAAGGAAAGTGCAAAAATATACCAAGCCTTTCAATGCGAAGGAATTGTAAGAGTAGATTTTATCATAAAAGAAAATACTCCTTATTATTTGGAAATAAATACAGTGCCGGGAATGAGTAGTGAAAGCATATTCCCAAAGCAAGCAAAAGTAAAAGGTATATCAATGACAGAAATATTTGATAAGCTAATAACTCAAAAAAGATAGATAAACTTTATACATAATTACTTGTTATAAATAATATCCATTGATTGTATCAAAGAATTTACATTAGTCTGATTTATTAATTGCATAGCGGGATAAGAATATTTATACAATATGGAATCTGCAACATAAATATCATTATTTAACGAATCCCAAATACCAAAATTAGGTTTGTCTCCATTTACATACACAAGGTTATCCGTTTCTGTGCTATATTCATACAAACCATCTGTTTTGCTTATCATTACAGACAATGCAAATCCGTCCGATGTTTTATTTGTTACCCACACGCTTTTTAATGCGTTATCATCATCTACATCATATTGATAAACAGTGTTTTCAGTAGTATATATTTTATACATTACTGATGTATTTTGGATATTTCCCCACACCTCCATTTCATCTTGGCTAATAGGAATAATTGCTTTAGGATAAAAATTATAATCAAGCAAGAAGGTCTTGTAATAACTCATGCTTGCACCATAATACTGATACAAACAAGGACGCTCATTACTTACAACAGACTTTGTAGCCACATAGATAAATCCTTTACTATACAATATTTGTTGCGGACGCTGATACGGAGAAGGAAACTCTTCCGCATACGAAACTATATCATTCCTTATTTTACCAAACCCTGTCGCTTTGGGAAAAAACAACTCATAGCCATTAGGTATTTTGCGAAAAAACATAGTGCCATCAAAAGCATTTATACTATTATTTAATCCTGATACTTCCAAAGAAAAACTATTATTTACCAACGAGTAACTATATAAATTTCCATTCACAGTTAGAGCCATAATAGATTTTTTACTTGCCACAGATTTTATATCCAATATAGGTTCTCCCAACAACGCAGTAGTATATACTTCTAAACTATCATTTGTCAACAAGATTTTATCCTGTAATGCCATTGCTACACCTATCATTTTTTGAGGCACACCCGCAAGGTTTATTTTGGAATATTGTCTGTAAGTATCCTTTTCTGTCTCAACCTTTACAGTAAAATAATAAGTTCCGCTTTCCAGAGTTTCATCATTTAGTATCAATTCATTCTGCAAAGTAGTTGCATGCCTATTTATATTAAATGTTTCTACATCGGAAAAAACTTGTTTGTCCCCATCAGATATGTAAACATGGATATTTAATATAGTTTGTTCACTTGTTACCCTTATTCTAAACGGTATGGTATCAACTACCGAAAAAGTGGAGTTTGCTGTTGGTAAATCTATAAAAATATCAGGAGGGGATAGTTTTTCTTTTCTACAGCCGTAATAAATAAAAGTAATTGATAATAAAACAATAACAGGTAATATTTTTTTCATTTTCGCTTAAATAACTTGGATATTAAATTGCTTCCTTTTCTTTTCTGCAAATCTTGTTCCAATTTTATATTCTCATCAGGTTCTATCATTCTATATATTTGCCCCCAATCTGGAATACCACCCAAATTTTTATCATCTATATAAATATCCGCATCTATTTTTCTACTTGTTGTATTCGGGTCAAATTCTTCTTCCGGATAATTTTTATTTACAGCATAAAATTCTATTCCGTGCTTGCGGCAAAACTCAACTGCTTCCTCAAGTTCTTTTCCTGAACGATATGTCCATAATATCAATTGATGTTTTTTCTGCAAAAGTTTAAGTGTTTCAAAAGCAAATGTAAGCGGTTCTCCTATATCTGGATAACGGTGTTCAACTATTGTTCCGTCAAAATCAACAGCAATCTTCATATTTTATATATTTTTACGGCAAATTTACAAAAATAAAAACGGATGAAAACTTTGTTTAACTTATTCATTTTAATTACGGCTACTTTACCAATTTTTGCTCAAAAAAGTAACAAAAATGATTATCCTCAAAAAAAGTTTTTCGGATGTATATACACCGGTGCTTTTTACGATGTAAATCACATCATTAAACCCTATACAGGATTTGATTTATCTACTGCATTATTCGGGTATTATTCCGACATAAGCCCTCGTGTAAAAGTAAAACTCATTTATGACGTAACACGCACAACAAACAACATAAGAGTATATGATACTCAAAATCGTCCTCTTAATGTTTTATACTTTGAAGGTAGCCGTTATACAGCCTTTCTTAAACAAGCGGAAATAGACTGGAAGTTTGCAAACAACTATGAACTTGATGCTGGTCAAATACTAAATCAACAATACCTCACCGTACAAGACAAATTTTGGGGGTACAGATTTGTTGCCGTTACCATGCAAGAAATGTATAGAATGGGAGCTCCTGCTGATTTTGGCATAAGGCTTTCCCGCTATTTCAACAAAAAACATTCAATAAGCATAGGTGCAATAAACGGAGACGGACCATTTCGCATACAAGACAAAAACAGCAGCGTTCAATTTTTTATGAATGCTGAATATAAGCCATCAAATTTCATCATAAAATGGTTTGCCGATTATCTTACAATTCAAAGAGCCATTCATAATTCTTTTTTTACAGGATACAAAAAAAACAGAAACAGGATTGGATTGGAATATTCAAGAATAGACACGGTTTCTTTCTCTAATTATTATAGTGAAGCCGTATCTATATTTGGCTCTTATGCCATAAAAAAGTCAATTGACATATTTATCCGTGATGATTTTCTAAACAAACTTCCCAAATATGGAATAACGAATGAACATAAATTTTATGTGGGAGTAAATTATCACGAAGCAACATTTAACACATCATTAAATTTTAGGTTTTTCACAAAAGACAAAAGCAGTATAATATATTGGCAATTTGGTGTGATGTTTTAGATTACCTAAACTTTTTGTGATATTTACAAAGAGAGTGTTTTTTTAATTATTTTTGTTTCAAAATTTATAAAAACTATAAACTTATGATGAAAAGAATATTGGAATGTGTCCCTAATTTCAGTGAAGGACGTGATATGTCAAAAATAAAACAAATAACTGACGAAATAGAAAAAATAGAAGGAGTATATCTTTTGGATGTTGATCCTGGCAAGGCAACCAACAGAACAGTAGTAACTTTTGCAGGAGATCCGGATGCTGTGGTAGAAGCAGCATTTATAGCCGTTAAAAAAGCTGCAGAAGTATTAGATATGAAAAATCATAAAGGAGAACACCCTCGCATGGGAGCTACGGATGTATGTCCTCTTGTACCTGTGGCTGGTATCACAATGGAAGAGACAGTAGAATATGCTCGCAAATTGGCAAAAAGAATAGGGGAAGAACTTAACATCCCTACATATTGTTACGAAAATGCCGCATTTACAGAAAAGCGTCGCAACTTAGCAACAGTAAGGGCAGGCGAATATGAAGCTCTTCCAGAAAAACTGAAAGACCCAAAATGGAAACCAGACTTTGGACCTGCAGAATGGAATGATTTTGTTGCAAAAACAGGAGCAACAGCAGTAGGCGCCAGAAATTTTTTAGTTGCCTTTAATGTAAATCTTAACACTACTTCTACTCGTAGAGCAAATGCCATCGCTTTTGATGTGAGAGAAGCAGGAAGAGTAAAACGTGAAGGCAATCCTATTACAGGAAAAATAGTAAAAGACGAAAATGGCAATCCCGTTAGAATACCGGGCACACTAAAAGCCGTGAAAGCAATTGGTTGGTACATAGAGGAATATGGCATTGCTCAAATATCAATGAATCTCACAAACATAGATATTACTCCCGTTCACAAAGCATTTGACGAAGTGGACGAAAAAGCTCGTGCAAGAGGAATAAGGGTTACAGGCAGTGAATTGGTAGGGTTAATACCGCTAAAAGCAATCTTAGATGCAGGCAAGCACTATCTCCGCAAGCAACAACGTTCCATGGGAATACCTGACGAAGAAATAATAAAAATAGCAGTTAAGTCTATGGGATTAGATGAACTGAAGCCTTTTAATCCCAAAGAAAAGGTAATAGAATATGTATTACAGGAAAAAGCAGAAGCCGGCAATAAAAAACTTGTTGATTTAACTGTAAAAGAATTTACAGAAACTACCGCATCCGAAGCACCTGCACCAGGAGGAGGCTCTGTATCAGCATATATGGGAGCTTTGGGAGCTGCACTTGCAACCATGGTAGCTAATCTTTCATCACACAAACGCGGATGGGACGACCGTTGGGAAGAGTTCTCCAATTGGGCGGAAAAAGGCAAAGAAAAATATGTAGAACTTTTGCACTTAATAGACGAAGACACCAATGCGTTTAACAAAATAATGGATGCTTTTAAATTGCCCAAAAACACAAAGGAAGAAAAAGCCGAAAGGAAAAAAGCAATAGAAGAAGCTACAAAATTTGCCATTGAAATACCTTTTAAAGTAATGAAAACAGCATACGAAAGTATGGATATAATAAAAGCTATGGCAGAAATAGGCAATCCAAACTCAGTATCCGATGCTGGAGTAGGAGCATTGGCTGCCCGTTCCGCTGTAAAAGGCGCATTCTTAAATGTAAAAATAAATGCTTCAGGTCTTGAGGATAAAGAATGGTTGGATAAAATCCTTAAAGAAGCCAAAGAAATAGAAAAAATGGCTGAAGAAAAAGAAAAAGAAATTTTAGATATTGTAAATTCCAAAATCAATTAAATAATCCTAATAAATATAAAAAGAGAGGCTGTCCTAAAAAAGATAGCCTCTTTTATTGAAGAAAGATATTACCAAAACTCTATTTCCTCCCCAAACCGCACCTTACTTTCAAAAAAAATAATTTAATTTGCTTCTTAATTTAAATAAAAACAAAATGGATAATAAATCAACAGAAAAAGAAAACTCCAAATACATAAAAATAGAACGGTATGACAATGATACAATAAAAAAACTGGAATACCACTACAAAGAAATATTAAAACTTATTGGAGAGAATCCCGACAGGGAAGGACTGTTAAAAACACCTTTTAGAGTAGCTAAATCAATGCTTTTCCTCACTCAAGGATATGAAATGGAACCCTGTGAAATCCTTAAAAGTGCAATTTTTACCGATGAATATAAAGAAATGATAGTAGTCAAAAACATTGAATTTTATTCAATGTGCGAACACCACATGATACCTTTTTTCGGCAAAGCTCATGTTGCATATATTCCTAATGGCAAACTAACAGGATTAAGCAAAATAGCACGAGTAGTAAATGCTTATGCACGCCGCTTACAAATACAAGAAAGAATGACTACACAAATAAAAGAATGTATACAAAAAGCACTTAATCCATTAGGAGTAGCAGTTGTAATAGAAGCACAACATCTGTGTATGCAAATGAGAGGAGTAGAATCTCAAAACTCAATTACCACAACTTCAGATTTTACAGGTGCATTTCAAAATGATGTAACCCGTAATGAATTTTTAAACCTTATTAGTAAAAATTTACATTAACCAATAAAAAAGAAAAAGAATGAAAAAAGCATACATTTTTCCTGGACAAGGCTCTCAATTTCCCGGCATGGGGAAAGACCTTTATGAAAAAGAGGAAAAAGCAAAACAACTTTTTGAAAAAGCTAATGACATCCTGGGATTTCGCATCACCGATATAATGTTTAATGGCACAGAAGAAGACCTAAAACAAACCAAAGTTACTCAACCCGCCATATTCCTACACTCTGTAATATTAGCAGAACTTTTGGGAGAACAATTTAATCCTGACATGGTAGCAGGACATTCACTCGGAGAATTTTCAGCACTAGTAGCAGCCAAAGCTATATCTTTTGAAGATGGACTAAAACTTGTAAGCAAACGAGCATTTGCAATGCAAAAAGCTTGTGAGTTGGAAAAAGGAACCATGGCAGCAATAATAGGCACAGACACCCATTCCATAATAGACATTTGCCAAAATATAACAAAGGACAAACAAACAGTAGTTCCTGCAAATTTTAACAACCCCCAACAAGTAGTAATATCAGGCACAGAAAAAGGAGTGGAAAGAGCAATGGAAATGCTGGAAGCTATGGGGGCAAAAAGAGTAATAAAGCTAAATGTAAGCGGAGCATTCCATTCTCCTTTAATGGAACCTGCTCGGATAGAACTACAAGAAGCAATAAATGATACGGAAATAAAAAAGCCTATATGTCCAATATATCAAAATGCAACAGCCCAGCCTACAACTCACCCAATGGATATAAAAATAAATCTTGTACAACAATTAACCTCACCTGTCCTATGGACACAAACCATAGAAAACATGATTACCAACGGTGCAGAAGAATTTATAGAAGTAGGACCTGGAAATGTATTACAAGGACTTGTAAAAAAAATAAATAGAAAAATGAAAACATCAGGAATACAAACCATATAAAAACTAAAAAAATGGGGAATATTGCAATTACAGGAAACTCAGGAGAAGGCGTAAGATCCGACTGTAAAGTAACACTGGAAATAACAACCGGTGGAGGAATAAATATAAACTTAAAAAGTAAAGTAGAAAAATTATTTGGAGACGACATAAAAAAACAGACTAAACAAATATTTAACTTTTTTGAAATTAAAAATGCTAACATTCTGATAGAAGATGCAGGAGCACTACCATTTGTAATAGCCGCAAGAATAGAAGCCGCTATCAAAAAGTTAATTAACACAGATAAATCATTTTTATACAATGTAATTCCCGAAAACAAATACTCTACAGAAAAAGACAGATTTCGGTTTACTCGACTTTATCTACCGGGCAACACACCAAAACTTATGCTAAATGCAGGCATTCATAAACCTGACGGCATTATTCTAGATTTAGAAGATGCCGTTGCTCCTGACAAAAAAGACGAAGCACGATTTTTAGTTAGAAATGCCCTATGCCAAATTAACTTCATGGGAGCTGAACGCATGGTAAGAATAAACCAAGGAGAAAGAGGTCTTAAAGACTTAGAATATGTAGTACCTTACTATGCAAATATGATTTTAATCCCAAAAGTAGAAGATCCTGAGCAAATACATAAAATAGAAGAAAAAATAAATGAAATAAAAGAAACATACCACATAGACTATCCTATTTGGTATATGCCAATATTAGAAAGTGCCCTTGGTATAGAAAATGCTTATTTAATAGCTACCGCTTCTCCCAATGTAGTAGCTATGGCAATAGGACTAGAAGATTATACTGCAGATATAGGAGTACAACGCACCAAAGAAGGAACAGAATCATTATACGCACGAATGCGAATGGTCAATACTTGTAAAGCCGCAGGCATACAACCCATAGACTCTGTATTCTCCGATATATCAGACATGGAAGGACTATTAGAAAATGTATTAAAATCAAAAGCCCTTGGTTTTGAGGGAATGGGCTGCATACACCCAAGACAAATATCGGTAATTAAAGAAGGATTTAAGCCGGAAGAAAAAGAAGTAGAAAAAGCAAAAAAAATAATGATTGCTTTCAAACAAGCAAAAAAAGAAGGTAAAGGAGTTATATCTCTTGGAACCAAGATGATAGACCCCCCAGTTGTAAAAAGAGCTGAACGCACAATAAAACTTGCAATACAATTTGGCTTATTAAATGAAAACTGGATGGAAACAATAGATAATAAATAAAAATATTAAACTATGGAATTAGTAAAAAATGCAGCAGGTAGAATTGTAGCTACAGAAATAAATGGAAAACAACAAATACCATATAAAGGCGTAGGGAAACACATTCCTTCAGGTCGCAAATACGCCCCCAAAATACCTAGCAACGCAAATTATCCGGATGACGGCAACAAACTTATACCAAATCTAAAAGAGGCACTTATAAAAGCTGGATTACGAGACGGCATGGTAATATCTACTCACCACCATTTTCGCAACGGAGATTTGGTAGCCAATCAAATATTTGCAATAGCCAAAGAGCTTGGAGTAAAAGATTTAATATGGTTTCCTTCCGCATCTTTCCCCTGTCATGAACCAATAATTGACTACCTAAAAGACGGCACTATACATCACATAGAAGGCAGCATGAACGGACCATTAGGTAGATTTACTTCCGAAGGCAATATGCGTGGCGTAGGAATACTACGCTCACACGGAGGTAGATACCAAGCCGTACAAGATGGAGACATAGTAATAGACATTGCCGTCATTGCAGCAGGGTGCGCCGACCCGTTTGGTAATGCCAATGGACTATACGGACAATCTGCAACAGGTCTGTTAGGTTTTGCTTTAGCCGATTCCCAATATGCCGACAAAGTAATAGTTGTAACTGACAACCTTGTAGATTTTCCATGTATCCCTTGGCAAATTCATGGCAACTATGTAGATTATGTAGTAAAAGAAGAAAAAATTGGTATTCCTGAAAAAATATTATCAGGCACCACTCGTATTACCAAAAGTCCCGACAGATTATATTTAGCAGAACTTACTGCAAAATTTTGCGAAACTGCAGGCTTAATAAAAAACGGGTTCTCATTTCAGACAGGAGCAGGTGGAACATCTCTTGCCGTATCCTATTACTTTGACCAAATAATGCGACGCAAAGGTATTAAAGCACGTTTTGCCAGAGGAGGAAGTAACAAATATATGGTAAAAATGTTGGAAGATGGCCTGGTAGATTACATACTTGATGGACAAACTTTTGATTTGGACGGAGTTCGCTCTATGAGAGACAACCCGAATCATGTATGGACAAGTCCATTTACAAGCTACAATTATCATAGCAAAGGTAATTTTGCCAGCATGGTAGATATAGCAATATTAGGAGCCACAGAAGTAGATGAAAACTTCAATGGTAATGTAGTAACACATTCCGACGGATATTTACTTCATGGTATAGGTGGCTGGCAAAATGCACTATTTGGCAAAACAGTTATTTTACCAATTCCGTTATTTAGAGACCGTATTCCTGTAATAGTAGATGAAGTAACGACATTAGTAGGTCCAGGTGAACTTATAGATGTAATAGTTACAGAAAGAGGTATAGCAATCAATCCAAGAAGAAAAGACTTAATAGAAGCCACAAAAAACAGTGGACTACCAATTGTAGATATTCATCAACTAAAAGAAGAAGCCGAAAAAATATGTGGCAAACCTAAAAAACCCGAGTTTACAGACAAAATTGTTGCCGCTGTAAAATGGGTAGATGGAACAGTAATTGATGTAGTAAGACAAATAAAAAATAAAAACTAAAAAACTTTTTAAGAAAACATTAGTAATAGAAAAAATGTATTATTATTGCAGTTGAAAATTAAAAAAACGAATTAATTATGGCACTTTTTATTAATGACGAATGTATTTCATGCGGTGCATGTATTAGTGAATGCCCAAATACTGCTATTTATGATGCAGGTGAATCTTGGACAATGGCTGACGGAACAGCATTAGACGACGATACTGAACATGATGCACTTTCTGATGATCACACATTTATAGTTTCTGACAAATGTACAGAATGTGTTGGTTTTTATGATGAACCTCAATGTGTATCAGTATGTCCAGTAGATGCTATTCATCCAGACCCAAATCATGAAGAAAGCAAAGAAGAATTACTTGCTAAAAAGCAAAAATTACACGGTGAATAATTTTTGATAATTTTTTCAAAACAAAAGAGGCTTGTTTCCAAATAGAAGCAAGCCTTTTTTATTTTTATTAACTATTTTTGCAAAAAACATTGAACTAAAATTAACAAACATCTAATTCATGAATAAAATATCGGCAGTAATAATTACCTACAACGAAGAAAAAAATATAGGAAGATGTATTAAATCTATTTCAGATATTGCAGATGAAATTATTGTTTTAGACTCTTTCTCCACAGACAAAACAGAAAAAATATGCAGACAATATAATATAAAATTTTTTCAACATAAATTTGACGGACATATACAACAAAAAAACAGAGCAATAGACTTAGCCTCAAACAAATATGTATTATCACTTGATGCAGACGAAGCATTATCAGACACATTAAAACAATCAATACAAGCAGTAAAAAAAGATTTAACAAAATATGATGCCTATTCTTTTAACAGACTAACAAATTATTGTGGGAAATGGATAAAACACGGTGGTTGGTATCCTGACACAAAAATCCGACTATGGAACAAAGAAAAGGGTAAATGGGGAGGGACAAACCCTCACGACAAGGTAATAATGGAAAATAACTCAAAAATAAAACACCTAAAAGGGGATTTACTACATTATTCTTACTATTCCATATCTCAACACATACAACAGATAGATAAATTTACAACCATAGGAGCAAAAGAAGTAGTGGCAAAAGGCAAAACCTCTTCTTTATTCAAAGCAATTTACAAATCTGTTTGGAAGTTTATTAGAGATTACATTATTAAATTAGGCTTTTTAGATGGATACCATGGCTTCGTAGTATATTATTTATCAGCTGTGGCAACATTTATAAAATATATAAAAGTAAAAGAATACAAAAAAAATTCTACTTCTTTCTTATCCTCTTATTCAGAATAGAATCCTCCTCAGCATTTAATAAATCTATTACCTTATCATATATATTCAAAAACTCATCTTGATGAAAAGAATAATATTGCAATGTTTTGTAAAACTCAGGCTGAGAAACATTGTATTTCTTAAAAACCGAAACATACACACCACTATAAAACTTTTGATAATCATTCTGTTTCTTTAACTTTATTCCCACCGTTTTCATATTAGATAAAAAAGCATCACTTAAATGAATATCTGCTAATAATTTTACCAATTTATCTTTTTTTATAAGTGGCTTCAAAGTATCAGCTACTACTCCTAAGTCTATATTCTCATTTTTATTACTACAACCACCTATCAAATAATATATCAAAATAATACTTATAAATATCACATATCTTTTCATCAAAGTTCTATTTTAAGTGCAGACTGGGAAGTTTTTATTTTACTAAATTTATAACCCAACATTACTTCATGTGTTCCGGAATTATACGATTGTAAATGACTTAGAGATAAGTCAAAAGAATATCCTATCATTATTTGTTTATTGTATTCATATCCCATCATAAATGTTATAGCATCCATAGTTCTATAAGCTATACCAAACCACATTTTCTTTTTCATAAACATTCTCAAAGAAAAATCAGCTTGTAAAGGCACTGGCCACATAAACTTTAACAAAATAGATGGAGATATCATAAAATTTTGATTTATATCATAATAATATCCACCTTCAAAAAAGAAATGTGTCCTTACTCGGTTTACTCCCATACTATTAAGATCCTTAAATCTTATTGCATTATTCAATAATTGAAAAAATGAGAGTCCCGCATAAAAATCCCGTGACTTATACATAACTCCAAAATTAGCATCCGGGACATAAGCCGTATAAATTTGTTCTCCAAGCGAAGGATCAGACTCATCATGCAATACAATCTTTGAGCCATCTACTTTATACTGGATAAGTCCTACAGACAAACCTAATGACAACATATCATTAACTGTAACACCATTAATTCTCATTAAATAAGAATATGAACCATAAAAACCTGTTCTGGAAGTAGGACCTGTAACATCACTAAAAACATAACCTCCGTATCCAACATTTTTCCTTCTATCCGGACCATAAAGACTCACAATAAATGTTCTTGGAGCATCGGTAAACCCAACCCACTGAGCTCTATTATTTACCCTTGCTTGATAATATCCTTCAAAACCTGCAACAGCAGGATTGATTACATAATCATTAAACATATATTGTGAATAATGCTGTATTTGCTGGGCATACACATAATTTCCACCCAGCAACATCACAAATATTAGCAATATAAAAAACTTTAATTTTCTCATTTTTAATACATTATAGTTATTGTTCCAGTTATTGGTTCAGGAACAGTCGGATCATTCAACTTTATTACAAAATAATATGTTCCCGTAGGTAATTTTTTACCTTTATAAGTTCCGTCCCATCTTTCTGATGGTGGATATCCTTTTGAATAAAACAACCGTTCTCCCCACCTATTATATATTTCTACTTCAACATTCGGATACATATCAATATGGTCTATTGTCCATACATCATTCAATCCGTCTCCATTAGGTGTTATACCTGTAGGTATTATCAATTGTGGCAATACAGTTACTTTTACCGAATCTATTTCACTACATCCATGCACATCGGTTACTACAACATAGTAAGTAGTAGTTTCTTCCGGTTCTGCCACAGGATTAACAATAGTATCATTATTCAAACCATCTGAAGGCATCCATTGATAAGTACACCCTGAGCAACTACTTGTAACCTCTAACTGCACATTCTGACCTGACATAATTGTTACATCTTCTCCTGCATCAATATTCAATGGAGGATAAACATTTACTACCACAGAATCCCAATTATAACAAATGGTATCATAAGCAGTAAAAATATAAATAGTAGTATCATTAGGATGTACCAAAGGTGTTAAACTATTGGTATCTATCATAAAATCAGTAGGAGACCATTCAAAACGTTCTCCATTAGTATAACCATATATCATTATTGTATCTCCCGGACAAATAGTCGTATCGGTATCTGCAACTGCTACTACCAATATTTGAGACATTAAATTTGTTGAATCTATCTTGCTACAACCAATACTATCAGTAACGGTTAATGTATATACACCTCCTCCCAAATTCATTAAACTATCTCCCGTTGCACCTGTCGACCATTGATATAAATAGCTTCCACTACCACCCGTAACATTTGCAATAATATTACCGTCATCACTTCCATACTCACACAGTGGATTAGTCACATCAAAAGCAATATTTATCTCTCCATTTTCATGAATATCAAAATTCAATGAACCTTCACAACCATTTGTATCTATTACTATTACTGTATATGTTCCTCCACACAGACTATCAGCAATATTACTATTCAATAAACTATCATGGCTCCATGAATAAACATAAGGAGGAATACCTCCACTTACCCCAACAGAAACAGCTGCAGAACATTCATTATAACAAGTAATCAATGATCCTGATGCACTACTATCAATAAACACTGTTATCGGTTGTGGATTAGACAATGAAATCGTATCTATCCTATAACACCCACTATCATCAGTAATAGTAACTGTATATTCTCCTGCACACAAACTATCTGCAAGTGTTCCCGTTTGATAATTTGCCACACTGTCCCATTGATAAGTATAAGGTGGAAATCCTCCTAAGCCACTCACTTGTACATAACCGTCACAATAGCCATAACAAGTAGGAAGTTTCATGGTATCCACAACAATAGACAAATTGGAAGTATCTATTATATTAACCGAATCGGAATATATACAACCATTATTATCTACAATGGTAACATAAACAAATCCTCCACACAAACTATCAGCAACTATACCTGTATCGCCATTACTCCAGTTATAAGTATAAGGACTTGTGCCACCTGATACAGATACTTGAGCATGTCCAGTACAAATCCCCGCACAAGGTAAAATGCTTACATCTGTAAAAGTTATTACCACACTATCAGGTTGCACTACTTCTATGGAATCTATTAGTTCGCATCCATTTGTATCTGTTACAGTAACATAATACCAACCACCTGTCAAATTAGTTAATGTATCTTCCGAAGCTCCGTTACTCCAAGTATAAGAATAAGGTGCTGTTCCTCCTGAAACATTGATTACTACACTTGCAGTATTGTAGCCAAAACACAATATGCTATCCACTTGATATAATGTGTCGGATAACATAGGTGGTTCCATAATTTCTATGCTATCTTGTTTAGCACAACCATTAGTATCAGATATCGTAAACGAATATACTCCCGCACACAAAGAAGTCATCACAGTATCGGCATATCCATTCTCCCATGTAATAGAATATGGAGGAGTACCACCGAAAGGATGAACCACAACACCTCCATCACATAATCCATTACAAGTTACATTTGTTATTTCAGTATTATATATGAGTTCTTGTGCTTCTACTACATTCCCTTGTTCTACTCTCATACAATTATTAGCATCTACTACAGTTAAAGTATAAGTACCTGCACACAAGCTATCAATTAAAGTATCGGTACTACCAGTACTCCATGTATATATATAAGGAGGTGTTCCTCCCGTCACATTAGCTACAATGCTTCCGTTGCAACCCCCATTACAAGGAATATTGTTTACCGTTAAAGAAACATTTAAGTTTGATGTATCCACCACATTTACTTGTGATGATACAGAACAACCATTGGTATCTGTAACAGTTACAGAATAAATATCAGGACACAAATTTCCAATAGAATCGTTAGTTGCTCCCGTACTCCATAAATAATTATATGCAGGAGAACCTCCATGAGCAGACACTACGATATAAGCAACACACTGCCCACAATAAGCTTCTGTTACCGTATCTACAGTAATATACAACGAATCAGGTTGTTGTATCTCAATAGAATCTACAATAGAACAACCGTTAGCATCAACTACAGTTACATAAGTAATACCTGCACATAAACTATCAGCAGTAGTAGTAGTATCTCCATTACTCCAATTATAAGAGTATGGCATTGTCCCTCCTGTTACATTTACTACTGCATATCCATCACACATTCCATAACAAGAAACCTCTCCACTATCTGAAAACTGAACTTGCAATGGCAAAGGCTCCGCAATAGTAGTATCTTTGATAAATTGACAACCATTAGAATCCGTAACAGTTACGGTATATGTTCCTGCACATAAACTATCTTCATAACTTGTATTTCCTCCTGTACTCCAATTATAGAAATAAGAAGGCGTGCCTCCAAATACTTGAACAGAAGCATTACCATTACATTCTCCCGCACACAAAGGTTCTGTAACATTAAAGTTAAAATATAAAGAATCTGGTTGATCTAAGTTAATAGTATCTATAAAATTACAACCATTAACATCGGTTATTGTTACTATAAACGTATCAGAACATAAATTCCCTATTGAGTCATTAGTAGCACCATTATTCCAGTTATAGTTATATGGAGCTGTACCTCCACTGGCAAATACTTCTATACTTCCGTTACAATCTCCATAACACAATGGAGATATTGTTTCAATGGAATCCGACAAAGGTAAAGGAGAAACCAAAATATTAGTATCTACTATATTACAACCATTTGCATCAGTTACCGTAACTACAAAAGTATCTGCACAAAGATTATAAATAGAATCAGATGTTGCACCATTGCTCCAACTATAAGTATAAGGAGTAGTTCCTCCACTTACACTTATATCAATTACACCATTACATAACCCAAAACAAGAGGGATTAGTACTTGTATCCAGAGATACGGAAAGAACTTGCGGTGCTATTAACACTGTATCTCCAATTATTTCACAACCGTTAGCATCTGTAATAGTTACAGACACATTACCGTCACATAATGATGTTGCTGTTTGAGTAGTTTCTCCGTCATTCCAGCTATAAGTATAAGGAGCTGTACCACCATTCACATTAGCCGTAATACTACCATCACACACCCCGTTACAAGTTGGTTGGGAATTTATATCAAGTGTTAAATTCAATGCAGGAGGTTCATTTATTTCAGCACTATCAAGCTTAGTACAACCATTAGCATCTGTAATTGTAACATAATACCAACTTGCACATAGATTATTTATATCTTCCGTTGTTGCTCCATTACTCCATTGATAAGTATAAGGAGATACTCCACCTGACACACCTAAATTTATACTTCCATCACAACTATTATTACATAAAGCATCTGAAGGTGTAGCATTTGACACTATTGCAGGAGGTTCGGTCAGAGTAAAACTAACTGTATCCTGACATCCATGAGCATCTATCACTGTGGCATAATAAGTTCCTGCACATAAACTATCTATACTCTGACTACTATCACCAGTACTCCAAGCATAACTATAAGGCAATGTCCCTCCATTAGCATCTACAGTAATATCACCATCACAATCCCCTGGACAAGTAGGATAATCATAAGCAGAAATGTATGCAGATAAATCTAATGGTTCATTTATGGTAACAGTATCTTGTTCTTGACAACCATTATTATCTGTTACTGTTACTGTATATGTACCTGCACATAATCCGGTTATGGAAGAATCGGTAGCCCCATTGCTCCAACTATAACTATATGGACTAGTACCGCCACTTACACTCACCGAAGCACTACCATCACATACGCCATGACAAGTAGCATCAGAGCTATTCATATTCAATACTAAAGCAGTTGGCTCTGATATCTCTATACTATCAATCTTTTGACAACCGTTATTGTCTGTTACTGTTACTGTATATACTCCCGCACATAATCCTGTTATAGAAGAATCTGTTGCTCCATTACTCCAACTATAACTATACGGACTGGTGCCACCACTTACACTCACTGAAGCACTTCCGTCACATGTTCCATGACAACTTGCATTAGTGCTATCCATTACCAAACTTAAAACAGGTGGTTCTATCACTTCTGCACTATCTTCTTTAGTACAACCATTATTATCCGTAATGGTAACATAATACCACCCTGCACATAAATTGTTTATATCTTCTGTTGTATTCCCATTACTCCAACTATAACTATACGGACTAGTACCGCCATTTACGGTCAAATCTATAGAACCGTCACAACTACCATAACACGAAGAATTAAGAATAGAAAAAGTAGAAACAATGGAATCTGGTTCGTTAAGAGTAAAACTCACACTATCTTGACAACTATGATCATCAGTTACCGTCACAGTATATGTACCTGCACATAAATTATTTATACTTTGAGATGTTGCTCCATTACCCCATTGATAAGTATAAGGTAAAGTTCCTCCATTAGCACTTGCTGACAAGCTACCGTCACAACTTCCATTACAAGTTGGTTCATTAAATGAAGATATGTAAACAGATAATGCAGGTGGCTCTCCTACTACAACACTATCTACCGCTTGACAACCATTATTATCCGTTACTGTTACTGTATATGTACCTGCACATAATCCGGTTATAGAAGAATCTGTTCCTCCATTGCTCCAACTATAACTATATGGACTAGTGCCACCACTTACACTCACCGAAGCA
>CAYQWX010000010.1:0-14016 GCA_964421355.1 uncultured Bacteroidales bacterium | reverse complement strand
TGCTATCCATTACCAAGGTCATTCCTGCTGGGTCATTCAAGGTTACACTATCTATCGCTTGGCAACCATTATTATCCGTTACCGTTACGGTATATGTATCTGCACATAACCCTGTTATTGAAGAATCTGTTGCCCCATTGCTCCAACTATAACTATATGGACTTGTGCCGCCACTTACACTCACCGATGCACTTCCGTCACATGAACCATGACAATGAGGATCTGTAGAAGACATACTTAAATTCAATGCTGGCGGACTTACTATTGTAGCAGTATCATATATTTCACAATTGTTTGTATCTGTTATTGTTACATAATAATCTCCAGCACATAGATTGGAAATCGTAGAATCTGTACCACCATTACTCCAATTATATGTATACGGAGAAGAACCTCCATTTGCATGGACAGTAGCTTCTCCATCACAACTACCATTACACGAAGTATTAACTATATCCATAGTAGAATAAAAAGAATCTGGCTGCGTAATAGTATAATCAAAGACCTTTTGACAACCATTATTATCCGTTACTGTAACATAATATGTTTGAGCACACAAAGAATCTGCTTTATTTGTATTATCTCCATTACTCCATTGATATGTAACAGGATAGTGTGCATTTTGTATATAATTTATTTGTACATAACCGTCACATTTTCCGTAACATGAATCATCTTGGACATCATCATCTGCAACAATCATCTCTCCAGGTTCAAGCACATACACATTGCACCAAGAGTCGTCACCATCACTATCAGTTGTCCTAACAGTATATGGTTGTGAATTACCACACAAATCTGTTATAGTATAAGGTAAACTATTGATACCCGTATAATCATTATATCCACCTCCAGGCAAGTACAACCTTATAGATAAAGGGTAGGTAGGGGAGCCACTATCCAAATCTACAGTTATAGTTCCATCACACACACCGTGACAAGTAGCATCCGTAGAACTACAAGATGTGGAAAAACTAGCTTTTGCACCTTTATTGGATATCGTATGATAACTCAACACATCAAAAGCGAATTTATTACCTTGTTTATTTTTTACATACAAATGAGAATCACCTGGATAAAATTCTAAATGAGAAGTTCTTTCTACTATCCAATTATTTGTTTCTACCAAAGAATTATTCAACAATATAATTAAATCTGTTTGAGGATTTATTATTATTTTATTAGTGTTAACATTATAATCGAGAGTATTAAAAGTTCCATTTCCCAATTCTAATATACCATTTACTAAAAAATCAGACTTAAGTAAAACATCACCTTCCCCTCTTACAATTATATTTCCATTAACTTTTTCCCCTTTAACCATTAAGCTATCTCCTTCCGCAGGAGATAAAACTATTTTCACTTTTTGAGATAAATCAATGTTACTAAAATAAAATTTATTTGTTACTATAATTTCACCTTTCCCCAAAAAACTTGCTCCACTATCAGCAATTAAACAACTAATACTAATATCTTTTGTAATTTTTATTTTTGCATTTTGGGGTATTAAAACAGTATCATTTATAGAAGGAATCTGTGATAATGACCAATTATCTGGATTATTCCATTTCGCATTTCCCTCACCTATCCAACTTATTTTCTGAGATAAGGCATCAGAAGAATTAAACAATAGAGAAAATAAATAAAAAATTATAAAAAACAACCTTATATTATAATATATTTCCTTTTTCATATAAATATTATTACGAAATTACACAAATTAAGTTACAACTTTTTGCAAAGATGCAAATATAACTTAATTTTTCTTTATTAAAGACTTAGAAAAAGTAACTAAAGTTGTATTTTTTCAAAAACTTTTATCACAAAAAATTGCTGTTTACTCAAAAAACAAATATGAACAATTATTTTATTTACATTTGCAAATACGTTTAATAATAAAAATCAAATAAGATTAACCCTATGAAAAAAAAGACATTTATTATTATTTTATCTTTTTTCTTCTCCATTTCTTTTATTAAGGCAAACACGTCAGACTCATTAAAAACACATAAAATAAATAAAACAGAAATAAAACAGAAAACTCTTGGAGAAAAAATAAATGACAGTTTCGTGCCTCTGGTAAATGTAATGGACAAAATATTATTTTGGGATCCATTTGCAGCATTAAGAATCTATGACCCGATAATAAAAGATGAACATGGAAATATAATTTTAGACAAAAATGGAAATCCTAAAAAGAAAAGAATACCATTAATAGTATTTTGGTTAATTTTAGGTGCCACTATTTTTACAATATACTTTAAATTCATAAATATAAAAGGATTTAAACACTCTATAGAACTAATAAGCGGAAAATATGACGACCCCAACGATAAAGGAGAAGTGTCACATTTCCAAGCACTTACCACTGCCCTATCTGCTACCGTTGGACTGGGTAATATTGCAGGTGTAGCCATTGCCATCACATTAGGAGGACCAGGAGCCACATTCTGGATGATTATTGCAGGATTTTTAGGTATGACATCTAAATTTTTGGAATGTACTTTAGGATTAAAGTATAGAAAAATAGATAAAAATGGAGAAGTAGCAGGCGGACCTATGTTCTATTTAAGAGATGGACTAAAAAAATATAAACTCGGTAGATTAGGAAAGATATTATCAGTATTATTTGCTTTATTAGTAATAGGTGGTTCTTTTGGTGGAGGAAATATGTTCCAAGCAAACCAATCTTTTGCTCAAATCAAAATGCTTGTTCCTTCTGTATCAGGATATGGAGCATATTACGGCATAATAGTAGCAATATTGGTAGGAATAGTTGTTATAGGTGGAATAAAAAGTATAGCAAATGTTACAGATAAAATAGTACCATTCATGGCTGCATTATATGTTACAGCAGCACTGGTTATTCTTTTTATAAACATCGGACACATAGGAGAAGCTTTCAAATTAATTATAGATGGTGCTTTTTCTCCCGAAGCAATAAAAGGAGGAATAATAGGCGTAATGATAGTAGGATTTCAAAGGGCAGCATTTTCTAATGAAGCAGGAATAGGCTCTGCATCCATAGCCCACTCTGCCGCAAAAACTCCATACCCCGTAAGCGAAGGAATAGTTGCACTGTTAGAACCATTTATAGACACCATAGTAATCTGTACTATGACTGCATTGGTAATAATTATTACAGGCTACTACCAACCACAACTCGCAGCAGGCATGAACGGCTCTCAATTAACATCATTAGCTTTTCAAAGTGTATTCCCATGGTTCCCATACATACTTATGATTGCAGTATTCTTGTTCGCCTTCTCCACAATGATTTCTTGGTCATATTACGGCTTAAACGGATTTCGTTTTTTATTCGAAAAACCTCTATTAAAAATTTTCAAAAGCAAAAGAGCAGTAAAAAATACTTATTACGCAATGTTTTTAATTTTTATTGTAGTTGGTTCTTCCTCCAATTTGGGAGCTGTTATGGACTTTTCAGATATGATGATTTTCGCAATGGCATTTCCTAATGTATTAGGTTTATTAATTTTGGCACCAGAAGTAAAAAAAGATTTAAACGATTATCTAAACAAATTGAAAAATGGAGAAATCAAAAAATATAAATAAACTAATCATAGTTTTATCAATATTCGTAATATTATATTCACACAACGCATATTCCCAAAAAATTAGTGTATATAACGAACAAGAAGTTCAAAACGGAATAGAATTCTTTTTACCGAAACTAAAATTGGAAATTAAAATAGATCTAACAAAAACCACTTATAATCCTGAATTTAATCTTAATACAATAAATAAACATTTACCTATTCCTTTAAAAAAGCAATATACTAATTTCAAAATATCTTCAATAAGAATAAATAAAATATGGTTACCAGACAGCAACAAACATTTTATAATAGAAACTACATCTAAACAAAAATTTTATTTCAGTCAATCAATGATATTATTGTCAATAAACACCCCACCATCAATTGTCTCAAGTTTCCCACATAATAATTTAATAACAAAACAAATATCACCTACTTCTTACAACCAGTTTTTCATCAAAAAGAACTATAAAAAAACTACAGACACAACCTACAAAACCATCATAAAAGATTCTGTAGCAATCAAAAAACCTATTTATACAAAAGTAACAAAAACAAAAACGGAAGAAGATAAAGTAAAAGATTTAGTTCATTATTTGGTCAAAACACGAAAAAGAAAATTCAGACTCATCTCAGGACTTGATACAAACAACTATAATCCAACTACATACAAGGAAAGATTAAAAAACCTAGATAGCCTTGAAAACAAATTATACAAAATAATTACAGGAGAAAATACTCGTAAATACTCGTATATATTTAACATAGATTTAAACAAAAAAACAGATACTATTGCTTACTATACAGCTTCAGAAGGACTAGA
The DNA here is from genome assembly GCA_964421355.1 of uncultured Bacteroidales bacterium. Lineage (GTDB taxonomy): Bacteria > Bacteroidota > Bacteroidia > Bacteroidales > JALTDM01 > JALTDM01. The sequence goes on along the minus strand of CAYQWX010000010.1, from coordinate 9,636 downwards.
CACTACCTCAGGGACACCAATAATTATAAAAATAAAAGGTAGTACAGACACACACACAAATAACACCTCTAAATCAAAAACAGGTATCCCATACAATATAACTACATCATCACATATTGAAATATGGCTCGGCAATCAACTACTTTATACAGAGGAAATAATAATACCTCAACCTAATAAGGTAAATTACATAACAACCTCCACAAAATCAATGGAATATTACCCTTGTGGCAGCATAAAAAATGTTACTTTCAAATAATTTTTTTCAAAAAAAAACCAAAAAGTTTTCAAAAACCTTTGTCATTACAATAAAAGCTTGTAAAATTGTGCTACGAAAATTTTTCAGTATTAAAATTCTTTTGAATTTTATCCTCTTTTATTTTTAATCAAAAAAACAAAAAACATTTTTAAATCCAAAAAAATTAAACATTATGTATGACATCATTGAATTGAGGGCTAAAGAATTAGACGAATTGAAAGAAATTGCCAAAAAATTCAACATCGAAAAAGCAGATGAATTAGAAAAAGGAGAATTAATCCACAAAATTATTGACCAACAGGCATTAAATGACTCTCTTGGAAAAGACGAGTTAAACGAGTCAATAAAAAAAGAAATGGAAAACTCATTACTACAGGAAACTCTTGTGTCAGAAAACACAAAAGTACAGGAAACCGAGACAACACCCATAAATGGCAAGGACAACACTTCATCATCAAATCACAATAATAATAGAAACAATAAAAGAAAATCTCACAACAACAACAAAAAATACGAATATCCATTTGAATCAGAAGGAATTATAAAAGGAGAAGGCGTATTGGAAATTATGAATGACGGATACGGTTTTATTCGTTCTTCAGATTATTATTACCTAAGCTCACCCGACGATATATATGTATCACAATCTCAAATAAAACTATTCGGACTTAAAACAGGAGATTATGTAGAAGGAACAATAAGACCACCTAAAGAAGGTGAAAAATACTTCCCATTAATAAAAGTAGAAAAAATAAACGGACAACAACCCGAAATAGTAAGAGACAGAATACCTTTTGAACATCTTACACCATTATTCCCAAACGAAAAATTCAATCTTACAGGAGGTAATAATCCATCTATGTCTCTCAGAATAATAGACATGTTTGCACCTATCGGAAAAGGTCAAAGAGGCTTAATAGTAGCACAACCCAAAACAGGTAAAACAATACTTCTACAAGAAGTGGCAAACGCAATATCACAAAATCATCCCGAAGTTTACCTTATTGTTTTACTTATAGACGAACGACCAGAAGAAGTTACCGAAATGAGTAGAAATGTGAAAGGAGAAGTAATAGCATCTACCTTTGACGAACCTGCTGACAAACATGTAAGAATAGCAAACATAGTACTTGAACGAGCAAAAAGAATGGTAGAAAGCGGACTGGATGTTGTAATACTATTAGACTCAATCACTCGTTTAGCAAGAGCATACAACACCATAGCCCCAGTATCGGGTAGAGTACTCACAGGAGGTGTAGATGCACAAGCTCTACATAAACCAAAACAATTTTTCGGTGCCGCCCGTAATATAGAAAATGGAGGTTCCCTCACTATAATAGCAACAGCATTAACTGATACAGGCTCTAAAATGGATGATGTAATATTTGAAGAATTCAAAGGAACAGGCAATATGGAACTTCAATTAGATAGAAAACTTGCAAATAAACGTATATTCCCAGCAGTAGATGTAAATCTTTCAGGAACACGAAGAGAAGACCTCCTGTTAGACGAAAAAAAATTAAACCGTATATGGATATTACGACAATATCTCGGAGATATGACAGCAGAAGAAGCTATGAGATTCTTACTAGACAGAATGAAAGACACAAACTCAAACGAAGAATTTTTGATTTCAATGAACAAATATGTTCAATAAAAAATAAATAAAAATGGCAAAATCAAACAATGGCATCAATGAACATCTAATAAACATTATTGGTGCAGGCACATCAATCACAGGAGAAATAATTACAGAAGGAGACATTCGCATAGATGGAAAATTAAATGGAGACCTGAAAGCAAAAGGAAGAGTAGTAATTGGACAACCTGGTGAAATAAAAGGGAAAATAGAATGTGCCAACATAGAAATATACGGTAAAGTATATGGACAAATCAATGTTAAAGAACTCACAATGCTTAAAGCATCCGCATATTTGGAAGCCGATATTACCACACAAAAATTAGGAGTGGAACCAGGAGCCAAATTCTCAGGACATTGCGACATGAGTTCTCAGCACAACACAGCAAATGCAGAAGAAAAACAAAAGGCAAAAAGCAATTAAAAATTATACCAAATACTCATCCTTAGCCTTCCAAATGATGATAACCATAGCGTTATTCTCGTTGGGAGGCTTTTATTTAGATAAATACTTAAAACTACATTATCCTATATTCACAATATTGTTAAGCATAATAGGAATAGCTGCAGCAATATATTATGCAATCAAAGACTTTATTAAAACCGATAATAAAAATAAAAAAAATAAAAATGACAACAGACAATAAATTGATTATAAAAAACCATCTTATCCGCCTAACCCTGGCATCAATCATCAGTTTACCCATTTTTTACATGATTTTTTATTATTCCCCTCAATGGTATTTCAAAACGTTCCCAATAATGTTCATATTACAAGTAGCCACATACTATTTTGCCGACCTTTTTTTCTTAAACAACATCCTCAAAAAAGGGAAAAATTTTCTATTACAACATAAAATAAACACTATATTGAAATTCTTTATTCAATTAATAATTTTAACAATAATAATATTTATAGAAAGAGAAAAAGCTATACAAGTTGCAATATCATTTCTATCAATATTTTTTTTATTTCTCATAATCCAAACTATAAGTTTTTATAAAATTTTTAAAAATAAATAATAGCCATTCAATTGTTTTTTATTTACTTTGTGCCCGTTAAAAATTATTAACAACACATCGGTATAATTATGATAAAAAAGGCAGGAATACTCACAATTTTCTTATCACTACTGTTATTTAATGTATATGCAAACAATAATTTGGCAAATACAACAAAAACAGAACAAGAAACTTCCGAATCTACAAAACTTAAACCTGACGAAGTTATATTAGACCATATAGTAGATGCATACGAATGGCATATATTCACTATAGGACACACACACATCTCCATACCTTTACCAGTAATTTTATATAGTGAGCATAGTGGACTACATATATTTTGTTCATCAAAACTACATCACGGACACGGTAAATATCTAAATTTTAGGATTCAAGAAACTAAGCCATACAAAGGGAAAATAGTTGAAGTACTACCTGACGGAAGTATATATAGGCCATGGGACTTATCAATATCAAAAACAGTGTTTGCCACATTTATAAGTATGCTTTTAATGCTATGGATATTTTTAGCCGCAGCTAAACGTTATAAACAAAACCCCCTTTCTCCACCCAAAGGCATACAATCATTTGTAGAACCTGTAATATTCTTTATAAAAGACGAAGTAGCAAAACCATCAATAGGAGAAAAAAAATATGAAAAATACTTACCGTTTCTATTAACTATATTTTTCTTCATTTGGATAAACAATATGATGGGACTAATCCCAATATTCCCGGCAGGAGCAAACGTTACAGGAAACATTACGGTAACAGGAAGCTTGGCACTTTTCACATTCCTTATAACCACTTTTAGCGGAAACAAACACTATTGGAAAGAAATATTCAACCCGGAAGTTCCCTGGTGGCTTAAATTCCCATTGCCATTAATACCTTTAATTGAATTCACCGGCATATTCATCAAACCAATAGTTCTCATGATTCGTCTCTTTGCCAACATCTCTGCAGGACACATCGTAATGCTAGGATTTTTCACATTAATATTTGTATTTGGACAAATGCACCCCGCACTGGGATATGGAGTATCGGTATTTTCAGTATTATTCACCGTATTTTTATCACTGTTGGAACTTTTGGTAGCATTTATACAAGCTTATGTATTTACACTATTATCAGCCATTTATTTTGGTATGGCAACAGCAGAACATAATTAAAAATATATAAAATAAAAATGTTTAACCCTAAAAAATAAAAAAGATGATTACACTAAGCATTATTTTACAAGTAGCAGCCAACATGGCTATGGCAAAGGCAGGAGCAGGATTAGGAGCAGGAGTAGCAGCAATTGGTGCTGGTATTGGAATCGGTAGAATCGGAGGGGACGCAATGCAAGGTATTGCAAGACAACCCGAAGCAGTAAACGATATCCGTTCAAACATGATTATCTCCGCTGCCCTAATAGAAGGTGTAGCTTTCTTTGCTATAGTAATTTGTTTGTTAATTTTGTTTGTATAACAAAAAAACATTTACAGGAAACCAGCATACCTGCGGTTGGCAGATGCAAGGTTTCCTGTTTAATCGGAAAATTTTTAAAATTATTAAATAAAATATAAATATATGGAACTAGTAAAACCGGAATTTGGACTGTTTTTTTGGATGATAATATCCTTTTCCATCTTATTATTTATTTTAGGGAAATACGCTTGGAAACCAATATTAAACTCTCTTAAAAAAAGAGAAAAATCAATAGAAAAAGCCCTTAAAGCTGCAGAAGAAGCTAAAAAAGAAGTAAGTAAAATAAAACAAGAAAACGAAAAAATACTAAAAGAAGCTCTTCTGGAAAGAGACAAAATATTAAAAGAAGCACACGATACAAAAAACAAAATAATAGAAGAAGCCAAAAATCAAGCAAAAGAAGAAGCTAGCACCATACTACAAACTGCAAGAGAAGAAATAGAACATGAAAAAAATGTAATGCTTACCGAAATGAAAAATATGGTAGTGGATATCGCTACAACAATAGCAGAAAAAGTAATCAAAAAAGAACTGCAAAACAAAGAAAAACAACAAGAATACATGAACGAACTATTTGATAATGAAATAAACCTAAACTAACAATATGAATCACAGTAAGATAGGAGTAAGATACGCAAAAGCACTAATAGAAACGGCTCAAAGTCAAGGAATCTTGGAAAATGTATATCAAGATGTGATAAACATTGAACCCTTTTTCAAAAATGATTCATCTATATTGATAAAAGTACTCTTAAATCCTATAATGAAAAAACATCAAAAAATATCTCTTCTAAATAGACTCTTTCAACCTCATATAGAAAAACTTACATTGCAATTTTTACAACTAATATTAGCAAAAGGAAGGGAAGAGTACATAAAAGATATTTTCAGGAATTTTATATTCAAATATAACGAAATAAACAAAATCAAAAATGTAGCAATAATCACAACAATAGAGCCTGATAAAGAAATTGTAGAAAAAATTACAAGACTAATACATAAAATAGTCCCCAACGAATATAAAATAAACTTAAACGACATAAAAAACGATGAAATAATAGGTGGATTTATATTGGAAGTAGGGGATTATCAACTTGACGCAAGCATAAAAGGAAAATTAAATCAAATAAAATCTAATTTAATTAATACATCACACAAAATTAAACTATAAGACTATGGGAGGAATCAAACCATCTGAAGTATCCGATATACTAAAAAAAGAATTACAAGGATTAGACCTTAAAGCAGAATTTAAAGAAATCGGTAAAGTACTTGAAGTAGGTGACGGAATCGCACGTGTTTATGGCTTGTCAGAAGTGCAAGCAAACGAAATGGTGAAATTTGAAGATGGCACAATGGGAATAGTGCTAAACCTGGAAGAAGACAATGTAGGGATAGTACTATTGGGAAACGGAATAAACATAAGCGAAGGAGATACCGTATATAGAACAAAAAGAATTGCCTCTATACAAGTAGGAGAATCATTACTTGGTAGAGTAATAGACACACTTGGTAATCCTTTGGACGGAAAAGGTCCCATAGAAGGTGAGTTGGTAGAAATGCCTCTTGAAAGAAAAGCTCCCGGTGTAATTTACCGCCAACCGGTAAAAGAACCTCTACAAACAGGTATCAAGCCAATAGATGCAATGATACCAATAGGTAGAGGACAAAGAGAACTTATAATCGGTGACCGACAAACAGGAAAAACCGCAATCGTTCTCGATACAATAATAAACCAACGTGAAAATTACGAAAAAGGAGAACCCGTTTATTGTATATATGTCGCAATAGGACAAAAAGGATCATCTGTAGCTGCCATTGCTAAAACATTGGAAAAATACGGAGCAATGGACTACACAGTAATAATATCAGCTACAGCATCAGACCCCGCAGCAATGCAATTCTATGCCCCATTCGCAGGTGCCGCAGTAGGAGAATACTTTAGAGATACTGGAAGGCATGCATTAGTAATATACGACGACTTATCAAAACAAGCAGTAGCATACCGCGAAGTATCACTATTGCTAAGAAGACCTCCAGGACGTGAAGCATACCCTGGAGATATATTCTACCTACACTCAAGATTACTTGAAAGAGCCGCAAAAATTATAGAATCTGACGAAGTGGCTAAACAAATGAATAACCTCCCCGAACAAATAAAAGACAAAGTAAAAGGTGGTGGTTCGCTTACAGCACTGCCTATAATAGAAACAAAAGCAGGAGACGTAAGTGCATACATTCCAACCAACGTAATATCAATTACCGACGGACAAATATTCTTGGAATCCAACCTCTTTAATGCTGGAGTAAGACCAGCTATTAACGTCGGTATATCAGTATCCCGCGTAGGAGGTAATGCCCAAATAAAAGCAATGAAAAAAGTTGCTGGAACATTAAAACTAGACCAAGCTCAATATAGAGAATTGGAAGCTTTTGCAAAATTCGGTTCGGACTTAGATGAAGCAACAAAAGCAGTTATTGAAAAAGGAGTAAGAAATGTAGAAATCCTCAAACAAAAGCAATATAGCCCAATGCCTGTAGAAAAACAAATAGCAATAATATTTGCAGGTACACGAGGATTATTACTGGATATTCCTGTAAATAAAGTAAAAGATTTTGAAATAGAATATTTGGAATACCTTGAAAAAAACGAAGTAGAACTATTAAACACATTAAGAAAAGGTGTTATAAACAAAGAAATAGAAGACAAATTAACCGAAATAATAAAAAAACTATCTATTAAATATAAAAACTAATAAATGGCTACCGCAAAAGAAATAAAACAACGGATAGGCTCTATAAAAACAACAATGCAGATTACCAGTGCAATGAAAATGGTATCTGCTGCCAAACTTAGAAAAGCTCAAAGTGCAATTTGGCAAATAGTTCCTTACGCTAACAAATTACAAGAAGTGCTACAAAGCGTAGCTTCTGGATTAGACGAAGCAGACGGCAACCCCTACTCTACTCAAAGAGAAATAAAAAAGGTATTAATAATTGCCGTTAGCTCTAATAAAGGATTATGTGGTGCATTCAACAACAATGTTGCAAAAAAAGTAATGACCATAATCCAAGAAAAATACAATGAAAAACAAGTAGATATAATAACAATAGGAAAAAAAGCAGGAGAGATATTAAAACACAAAGGGTATAAAATAGTAGAAAATCATGACTATATACTATCAAAAAAGCATCTAACTTATGAAGACGCCTCTAATGTAGCACAAACAATAATGAACTACTTTGCACAAACAAAATATGATGTGGTAGAAATTGTATATAATCGTTTCAAAAATGCTGCCGTACAAATCCTTTCCCATGAACAATTCTTGCCAATCCAAATATCCAAAGAAGAAAAAAATATGGACTATATATTTGAACCAGATAGAACATATATAGTCAATCATATAATTCCCAAAGCATTAAAAATACAATTCCATAAAATATTATTGGACTCTCTTGCAGCAGAACACGGAGCACGTATGACAGCAATGCACAAAGCAACAGACAATGCAAAAGAATTACTAAAAGACTTTATATTACAATATAATAAGGCACGACAAACAAGTATTACAAATCAAATACTGGAAATTTCTTCTGGTGCAGAAGCTCTGAAAAAATAAAATTAGTAAATTTGCTCCGCTTTTCTAAGTTCTTAAAAATATTGACCGAGTAGCTCAGTTGGTAGAGCAACAGACTCTTAATCTGTGGGCCCAGGGTTCGACTCCCTGCTCGGTCATTTTTTATTTTTTAATACCATCCTTCCCTATAACTATCAAACAAAAATGAAAAATAACTACCTTTACACATCTTCAAAAACACAAATACACACATGTTTTTATTCTTATTAAAACTATTTGGCATACAACAAAATAATAGAAAAGCAATAGGTTATTTTGAAGGATGGGTTAGCATAGTAATAAATTTAATAATATCCGCCATCAAAGGCTTTTATGCAGCAATATCAGGAAGTATTGCCTTATTGGCTGATGCCGTCCATTCATTATCAGATGTAATCTCATCAGTTATCGTAATCGTCGCTTTCAAATATTCTACCAAAGGAGCAGATTCAAAACATCCATTTGGACACGGCAGAATAGAAAATATAGCATCTATAATCATAGCTACATTATTAATGGTAGTATCATTTGAATTTTTAATGGACTCAATAGAACGAATAATACACCCTAAAGCCATACAAATAAACATCTGGATACTCATAATCCTAACAATAACTATATTACTAAAAGAACTATTAGCACGACTATCTATATTTTTAGGCAAAATGATAAACTCTTCATCACTAATGGCTGAAGGATATCACCATCGGACAGATGCAATATCTACAATAATAGTTATTATAGGATTTATTGCAACCAAATACAATATATATTACGCAGACGGTATAGTCGGGATAATAGTTTCAATTTTCATACTTCACACAGCAATAGACTTAGTGAAAGATGCATCAAAAGACCTCATAGGAGAAAAAGCATCACCTGAAATATTCAACAAAATAATTGAAATAACAAAAACATTTCCTGAAGTACTGGGAGCACACGACATTATAGTACATAATTTCGGAAATCTATATTCAATCTCACTACATATTGAAATTTCTGACACAATAGATATTCTTCAGGCACACACTTTGGCAGAAAAAGTAGAAAAAAAAATATCAGGTGAGTTTCCCGGACATACTGTAGTACATATTGACCCAATAAATAATAATCATCCGTTATATACCCCAATTATAAACTTCTTGAAAGACGATTTAGTAAAAAAATATCCTTACTTACATTCGGCTCACGATATTAGAATAATAGGAGAACACAATCATTTCAATATAGTTTTTGACATAAACGTTGAACCGTCCCCTAAGCTTCATAAAGAAATACAAGAAATAAGAAAAAAAATCATCAACAAATTTAATGCAAATGATGTGGTAATAAACATTGATTTACCATTGTAATTTTTTTTAATAAATAATAATTTTCTTCTACCTTTGTAAAAAACAATAGTGATATGAAAAAAACATTATCTATTTTAATTCTATTGCTATTAGCAACAGAATTATTCAGTCAAACATTACCATTACAAGTAACATCAAATGGTCGCTATTTTCAAAAATCTGATGGGTCTCCATTTTTTCCGTTATTTGACACAGGATGGAGAATGTCCTATCGTTTAAATCGCAGTGATGTAGATTTTTATATGACAACAAGAAAAAATCAAAAATTTAACGGAATAGCTTTTTGTT
>CAYQWX010000009.1:46374-49429 GCA_964421355.1 uncultured Bacteroidales bacterium | reverse complement strand
CAAAAAATGATAAAAAACAATAAAACTGGTTGTGTTAAAATATTTTAACCTACCTTTGTGCCGCTGTTAGGAAATTGTAAATATTTCAAATAATATTTTTTAGGAATAACTCCTTTCTTTTCCTTTTTTAAGCATATATTACATTCACAAAAAACAATTAAACAAAAACTATAATTATGAACACTTTTAAACAAATGAACCTAAAACCTGAATTATTATCTTCTTTAGAAGATTTAGGATTCGTTACTCCTACCCCAATACAAGAAAAATGTATTCCCGTATTACTTAATTCAAATAAAAATGATTTAATAGCACTTGCCGAAACGGGAACAGGAAAAACTGCTGCATTTGGATTGCCAATAATACAAAATTTAGACCTATCAAATAAAGATATTCAGGCTCTCATAATTGCTCCTACTCGCGAATTGGCATTACAAATAACGAGTGATTTAAATAATTATGCAAAATACATAAAAAGATTTAGCATAGTTACGGTTTATGGAGGTAGTAGCATAGAAAATCAAATCCGTTCTCTTAAAAAAGGCGTACAGATAGTAGTAGCAACTCCGGGAAGAGCAAAAGACCTAATAGAAAGAAAAAAACTCTTTTTGAATAATATAAAAACTCTTGTACTGGATGAAGCTGACGAAATGTTAAATATGGGATTCAAAGAAGATTTGGATGCTATACTGGATACCACACCCGAAGACAAACAAGTTCTTTTGTTCTCTGCAACATTATCAAAAGAAATAGAAAAAATCTCAAAAAAATACATGAGAGATACTATAAAAATAACCTCATCCGTAAATACCCAAAAAGTAAAAACAATAGAACACAACTATTACATTGTAAATCAGAAAAATAAATATGAAGCATTAAAAAGAATAATAGACAGCATTCCTAATATTTATGGTATAATTTTTACCCGTACACGAAGAGAGACAGCCGAAATTACAGCTAAACTTATGCAAGACGGCTATAATACGGAGGCTATTCATGGAGACCTTTCCCAAGCACAACGGGAAAATGTAATGAAAAAGTTTAAAAATAAACAAATACAACTTATGGTTGCAACAGATGTTGCCGCTCGTGGAATAGATGTAAACAACCTTACTCATATAATTAACTACAATTTACCAGACCAAGCAGAATATTATACTCACCGTAGCGGTAGAACCGGACGAGCAGGGAAAAAAGGAGTTTCCATTGCAATAATAAATCCTCGCGAAAAGGGAAAATTAAAGATAATAGAACAACAAACAGGTATTGCTTTCAAATACAAAGAAGTTCCTTCTACAAAAGAAGTGCTTGCCCAACGAATTGATACATGGAGTAGAAAAATATCTGAAGTTGATTGCTCAAAACTTCCTAATGATTTGTTAGAAAAAGTAAGCAATAATTTAGCACATTTATCCAAAGAGGAGTTAATTGCCAAATTAGTCACAGTAGAACTAAACTCATTATTATCAGATTATCAAAATTCACGCGATATAAACATCAATGACACAAAATCTTATAGCAATAAAACAAAAAGAGGACAAAACTTTTCCCGAATGTTTTTGAATGTAGGGAAAAAAGAAAAATTGGTTCCGTCTCAACTGTTGGAACTTATAAATAACGCTTTGGGAAAATATAATCCTGAAGTTGGAGAAATTGAAATATTAAGGAGTTTTTCCTTTTTTGAAATAGAAGACAAATTTGCTCATAAATTAAAAGATGCTATTAACAATAAATCATTTATGGGCAGGGACTTATCAATAGAATTTGCTAAATCAAAAAATGGCACTAAAACATCAAATAGTAAAACTCGTCCCAAAAGAAAAACCAGCAAAAAATATCAAAATAAATAGTGAAATACTTTGTAGACAAAAACACGGGTGTGCCATTATGTTACACTCTTAATAATATAACCTTTTGCTAAAAAAAGTTGCTAAAATATTAGAACGCTATTAGTCAAAATCAATTTTGTCAATTTCTTTCATTATTCGGTCGGTTTCGGTAAGGGCTACGATAATTTTTTGATAGTGTAAAATATCTTCAAAGCTCAATGTTCTGCCACGACGGTCTTTGAGCCATTTTTGGGCAGGTTGATAACCACCGATGTAAAACTCCCAAGCAACAAGCGGTATGTTGTCAAAATATTGTTTGTCGTTTATCCAAATTCTGCCGAGTTTCTTTTCTGTGTCAATTATTTGCCAGTCCTTTTTACTGATTTTTGTTGTAATTGTATTGTCGCCGTCAATCGGGTAAGATGTGATAAATTGCTCTACTTTGGGGCTTTCCAAGAGGTGGATTTGCCTTAATTCGCCACCAAGTTTTACCAATTGCCAAAAAGTATTTTTGTCTTTTGGATAAGGCACACGCGGAAAATCTATTTTCAGAAATTCTTTGTATTTTTCTCTGTATGTGGGCGAATGCAATACTGCATAAATGTAATCTAAAATGTCTATCGGTGCGAACTTTCCCTTGCTTTCACCGCCTTTTGAAGGAGGGACGGGGCTGGTGTTATACCAGCCAAATTCTTGTTCTATGGCCGCCAACACTTTTTCGGGATTTTCAAATACTTCTTTGTTTTCAAACCTTAAAACTTTAATTCCAAAAGTGCTTAAAAACAAATTGCGTTCGTAATCGTATTCTTCTTGTGTTGCTTGAAAATGACCTTCGCCGTCTAATTCTATGGCTAATTTTTCACTTGGGCAATAAAAGTCTAATATATAATTGCCTACACTATGTTGCCGGCGGAATTTCCTACCTTTCAGTTGTTTGTTTTTCAGCATATTCCAGAGGGTTGCTTCGGCAGGTGTAAGGTTGTGGCGAAGTTGTTTGCGAAAAGTTTTTAAGTGGGGAAGGTTGTGGATTTTATCTGCTCGTTCTTTGGAAGTGTTGTGGTCTTGACCACCCCGTCCTTCGGACACCCCTCCTAAATCAGGAGGGGAGTTTTTACCGCTTTGTTCCCCTACTAAATCAGAAGCGAAGTTTTTTGATAAAGAATGGTTTATACCTCTTTGTTCCCCTCCTTTGTAAGGAGGGGTGTCAGCATCTGCTGACGGGGTGG